>JAYWAO010000126.1:0-17290 GCA_043782365.1 Deltaproteobacteria bacterium | reverse complement strand
GGGCCCGACCGGATCACCAAGCTGAAGGCCGCCGAGGAGTGGCTGCGGCGCTCGGCCCGGGTGGAGCGCCTCGGCAAGTCGTGGGTGCCGCGGGTGGGCGGCCTCCTGCTCAACGGCGCCGGCTCGCTCTGGCTCTGGCTGCACGAGCAGCGGCGGGGCGCGGCGCTGCTCTCGTTCGGAGTGGGCTTCTTGGTGGGCGAGGCGAAGATCTACACGCAGCCCACGGCTGCCATCGAGGCCGAGGAGCGGCTGCTGGTGGAGCCCTCGCCCGCTGCGCTGGAGGCGCCCAGGCCCGCGCCAGGCGTGCGCTGGACGCTCTCCGCGGCGCCGGGCGCTCTCATCGTCTCAGGGTCCTTCTAGAGCACCGATCAGGTTACCTGTTCGGTGCTCCAGACCTCGCCAAGCCCGAAAAAAGCAGAGGGCGCGAGACCATTACTGGTCCGCGCCCTCGCCGTCACGACAATGTCTGACTGACTAGCTCAGGCAGTCGTTCACGAGCTTGGTCATCTCGAACATCGAGACCTGCTTCTTGCCACCGAAGATGGCCTTCAGCTTCTCGTCGGCGTTGATGTTGCGCTTCTCCTTCTTGTCCTGGAGCCCTTCCTTCTTGATGTAGGCCCAGATCTTCTTGACGATCTCGGTGCGGGGCTGCGCCTTGTCACCGACGACGGCCGCGAGCGCGGCGTTCGGGGTCATCGGCTTCATGAAGGCGGCGTTGGGCTTGCGGGCGGTCTTCTTCGCGGCCGGCTTCTTGGTGGCCTTCTTGGCTGCCATTCAGGCTTCTCCTCGAGAGAGTGGGTGCTGCTGGAAACAAACGCACTCTGGCAGAGGAGAATCGAAGGAGTAAAGCCCTTTTTCCCTCTAGCGCCACTCTGCGTGCGCCCGGAGTCTCCTCTGGCGCGGCGCGATATGGCCGCGGGGCGCTGGCTATCGCGGACCTATCGAATCGCTCTGGCCCGCTCTGGGAGCGGCCGGGAGCACAGGCCCCCTCCGGGGTGGAAGGCCGCCGGCGGCAGGCCCGGGACGCTCCACCATGCGGCAATTCGTCTGTCAAAAAAAACGCGCTCCGTCTCGTGCGGAGGAGGGGCGAAGGTCCCTCCGAGGGCATTTTCGAGGCGCGGGGCCCGCCCCGGGCCGCTAGTCTAGACGAGGTGCAGGCCGCTCGGCAGCGCCTCGCCGAACACCCGCTGCTCGTCCTTCTCTCCGAGCGCCTGGACCTCCCGGATGGCCTGCGCCCACTCCGGCGGCGCCCCGTGGCTCTCTAGCCGCTGCGCTGTCCGCTCACGAAGCCCGGGCTCCAGGTCGCGCGCCCGGTCTCCTGAGAGCCGCGCCAGCTGGGCCACCGCGAACGGCGCCTCGTCGAACCGCTTCCAGTCGAGCGCGAGCAGCTGCTCGAGCAGCTGGGCGGCCACCTCGGGCGGCAGGGCGTGGTGCGCAGCGCTGGCCACCGGCACCCGCGCGCCGAGCCGGCCGAGCGCCCAGACCACGCCCGGCGCCTGCCCTGCGGCGAGCCGCTCGAGCAGCCAGCCCGCGGCCTCCTGCTTCTGGGCGGGCTGCAGCCGCTCGAGCGCGCCCAGCAGGCGGACCATCTCGTCCGCCGCGAGGCCCGGCGGCTTCTTGCCCGGGTTGGCGACGCGGCCCTTCGGCGGCGGCCGCAGGTGCGGCGCGATCGCCTCGAAGAGCGCGCGGTGGGCCTCGTCGCCCAGCCCGGCAGCGACGCGGCGGAAGAGCACCCACCACGCAGCCCAGACCGGCGCCTCCTTGTGGTGCGTGAGGCCCTGCGCGAACAGGGACCAGCACTGCTCGACGCGCCACCCGTCGAGCGGCGCACCGAACCCCGGGCGGAGCAGGAAGCCGCACAGCGCGAGGAAGAGCCGCTCGTGGTCGGCCGAGCGGCGCCGCTTCTGCGCCCCGGCCCAGAGCACGCCCCAGAGGTCGCGGTTGACCGCCAGGGGCCAGGTCGCGCGCTCGCCGAGGACCTTCTCGAGGTTGCGCCAGAGGTCCTTCACCTCGCGGCCCGGCAGCGGCTGCGCCTTCTTCGAGTAGACGAGCGCGATCGCCTCGCGGGCCGCGTCGATGGTGCGCGGCAGCGCGCTGGCCCCGCCCGCCTCCGAGGCCGGACCGGCCCCCTCGCGCAGCTGGAACTCCAGCTTCCAGCGGCGCTCTTCGCCACTCGGGTCGGGCTGGTCGCGCAGGTCGTGGGCGAAGACCTCCAGCGTGCCGATCTCGGTGAGCGCGGCCCGCAGCGCCACCTGCGCGGTGCCGTCGCCCGGGACCACCGCCTGCAGCGGCGGAAGCTCGGACAGCTCGGCGGCGGCCCCGTCCGCTGCCTCGAGGCCGAGCAGGTCGCCGCTCTTCTCTGGTCGGTAGCCGGAGGCAGCCCACAGTCGAAAGCGCACGGGCTTGCCGAGCGTGAGCGCGAACGAGCGGCCCTCGACCACCAGCGGGTGGCCCTCCGGCGCGCCGCGCGGGATCACGCAGAGCGCCACTGTCTGGTGCTCACCGCCCACGCCCAGGTAGTAGGTGCGCGGGCTGCCGCCGCCGATGCGCAGGCCGAGGCCACGGCGCACCAGCGCGTAGGTGGCGGCGCCGCAGGCGACGGCGAGGTCGGGCGCGTCGTTGGAGAGCCGCAGCAGCGGCGGGCCGCCCGCGCGAAAGGACTCGATCACCTGCGTGAGCCGGTCGGCCAGCAGCGCGGGGGCGAGCGCGCCGCCGTTGTAGAGCACCGCATCGACTGGGGCGGTGAGCGCGCCCTCGCCAGGCTCGCCGCGCGCCGCGGCCACGGTGGCGGCGTGCCGGCGCAGGAAGGCGGCCGCATGGCGTGTGATGCCCGGGTCCTGCGCGTACGGCAGCCCCAGCTCGGTGAGGCCCGCGTTGCGCGCCAGCCGGGCGGGCTGGTCGCTGGCGGAGACTTGGGGCAAGAAGCCGTCGAGCAGCAGGGCCCGCACCTCGTCGCGCGAGAGCTCGGTGGAGAGCGAGCCTCCGATCAGCCGCGAGCCCGCGCCCGCGATGGTCAGCGTCGCGCGCTCCGGCGCATCGGGCCGCAAGAGCAGCTCCTTGGCGGCCCGCGCGGCCTGCACCAGCTGGCCCCACTGGGCAGGCGAGAGCCGCGCGCCGCCCTGCTGCAGCTGCGCCTCGGCCTTGCGGGCGAGGGCGAGGTCCATGTTGTCGCCGCCGAGCAGCAGGTGGTCGCCGACCGCCAGCCGCTTGAGCGTGGGCGCGCTGCCTTCGGGAGAGCCCGGCGGGGGCGGCTGCGCCTCGATGAGCGTCAGGTCGGTGGTGCCGCCGCCGACGTCGACCACCAGGAGCAGGCGCGCGCCGCCGAGCGCCTTGCCGAGGTCCTGCCGGTGGCGCCGGGTCCAGTCGTAGAAGGCGGCCTGCGGCTCCTCGAGCAGCACGGGGTGCGGCAGGCCAGCCGCCTCTGCCGCCTCGAGCGTGAGCGCGCGCGCGGCCTCGTCGAACGAGGCCGGCACGGTGATCACCAGCTCCTGCTCCGCGAGCAAGGCGTCGGGGTGGGCGTGGTCCCAGGCAGACTTGAGGTGTCCGAGGATCCGCGCGCTCGCCTCCACCGGCGAGACCCGCGCCACCTCGGCCGGCGCGCCCCAGGGCAGGATGGCGGCCTCGCGATCGACCGCCGCGTGGCACAGCCAGCTCTTCGCCGAGAAGACGTGGCGGCCGGCGACCCGCGCCCCCTGCTCGCGGGCGAACAGGCCCACGGCGGCAGGCACCCGCTCCCGACCGCCGTTGCCGGCCCCGGCGATGCCTTGGTCGGTTGACCAAGGAAGCTTCAGCGCGTCCGCGGCGAGCTCGTGCGCGCCGGGCAGGTAGAGGTGCGAAGGCAGCAGCGGACGGGCCGAGACCTCGCCCTGGGCGGTGAGCTGCGGCACTTCGAAGACGCGCACCGCGGCGCCCGGATCGGCGGCGCCCAGCTCGGCGTAGGCGAGCGCGGTGTTGCTGGTGCCGAGGTCGATGCCGACCGCGTAGCGCAGGGTCATCGCGAGCGCCTCAGGCCTGTCCGGTGGGCGCGTCGCGGACCGAGAACTCCAGCTTGAACGTGCGCGGCGGGCTCTCGCGGGAGACGAGCTGCAGCTCGAGCGTGCCCACCTCGGTGACGTGCGCGCGTAGGCCCACCGGCAGCACGTCTCCGGCGGCGCGCTCGCCCGCGGGCAGCTGCGCCTCGATGGCCGGGAGCTCGCGCAGGTCGTCGCTGTGCCCGGGGTCGTCCACCACGGTGCCCGGGACGTCGTCGCGCCGGGTCTCGGAGGCGAAGAAGCGGAACGAGGTGCGCTCGCCCACCACCGCGCCGACCTCGAGCGCGGGCAGGTCGACGCTGGTGCCCTCCTCGAGCCCGAACGGCGCGAGGCAGACCGCGCGCACGGGCGGCGCAAACCCCGGGATGGCGGGCGCGGCGCTCTCGACGCCCACGTAGTAGGCGTGCGCGGTGCCGCCCCGGATGCGGATGCCGCGGCCCGCCCGCGCCTGGCCTGCGTAGGAGGCGCCGAGCGCGACGGCGAGGTCGAGGCTCTGCGAGGTGAGCCGCTTCTGCGGCTGGCCCGTCCACTTCTCCACCAGCGCGGCGACGCGCTCTTGGAGGCCCGCGTCCTTGAAGACGCCGCCGTTGAAGAGGATGGCGGTCGGCGCGCTCTGCGGGAAGCGGCGCAGGAAGGTCGCGAGGTGGCGCGTGACGGCGGGGTCCTGCGCGTACGGCAGGCCCAGCGCGGTGAGGCCCGCGCGGCGCGGCGCGAGGACCTGCGCGCTCGCCTCCACCTCGGGGAAGAACGCCAGCTGCGTCGCCTCCAGCTCGGCCCGGGTCAGCTCGGCGCGGACCAGCCCACCCATCATCCCGCTGCCCCGGCCCGGGATGGCGAGCGAGGCGGCGCCCTCGACGAAGCGCGCTGGCTCCTCCTTGGCGGCGCGGCAGGCAAAGGTCAGCACTTGCTGCTGCCACGCATCGAGCCGGGTCCCCTGCGCGCGCAGCTTCTCCGCGACCCGGTGGCTGAGCGCGAGGTCGACGTTGTCGCCGCCGAGCAGGATGTGCTCGCCCACCGCCAGCCGCTCGAGCGCCAGGTCGCCGCGCTCCTCACCCACCGCGATCAGCGAGAAGTCGCTGGTGCCGCCGCCGACGTCGACCACCAGGATGCGGTCGCCGGGCTGCACCTGCGCCCGCCACGCGTCGCCCGCGCCCTGCACCCAGGCGTAGAGCGCGGCCTGCGGCTCCTCGAGGAGGGTGACCCTTGGCAGCCCGGCGAGCGCCGCAGCGGCCACGGTCAGCTCGCGGGCCTGCGGGTCGAACGAGGCGGGTACGGTCAGCGTGACGGCCTGGTCGGCGAGCCGCATCGGACCGCCCGCCTCGCTCACTTCCCACGCGTGGCTGGCCTCCCACGCCTCGCGCAGGTGCTGGAGCACGCGGCTCTGCGCCTCGAGGGGCGAGAGCTTGACGAGATCGGGATCGGCGGGCACCCCGGGCAGCGCGGCGGGCAGCAGCGCCGAGCGCTGGTCCACGCCCGGATGCGACAGCCAGCTCTTCGCCGAGGAGACCAGCCGCCCCGGCACCTGCGCGCCGCGCTCGCGGGCGTAGTGGCCGACGACATAGGCGCGCGCCGGGTCCCACGGCAGCGCGAACGCGCCGGGCGGGGCCTCGTGCGGCGAGGGCAGGTAGACGAACGAGGGCAAGAGCCCCGCGCTGAACTGCTCGCCGGGCGCGCGGACCTGCGGCACCTCCAGCGGCAGCGGGCCGGGCAGCGGCTCGCCGGGACCAGCGGGCTCGACGGCGAGGTCCACCTCGGCGAGCGCCGAGTTGGTGGTCCCGAGGTCGATCCCGACGGCGTAGCGAGGCTTCTGTGCTGCCGGCGCGGCCCCGTCCGCGGTGCTCGCCTCCGTGCTCACTGCAGCTCCACCTCGGCGGGCGCGAGCAGGCGCGAGGCGTCGCCGTGCACGGGCTCGGGCAGCTTCACCTCTGCGGCCCGCCAGCCGTGGTGCCGGAGCGCGCCCTTGAACGGCGGCTTTCCCACCACGTTGCCGGTGAGGCGGATGGCGCGCGCGTCGAACCCCTCGGGCACCGTCACCTGCGCGCCCTCCTTCTCGGTCCGCACGGGCTGCAGGTCGAAGTAGCTCTTCAGGACCTTGCGGCAGCCGGCGTGCACGGTGCGGGCGGCAGCGCCGATCACCGCGTCGCCGTAGCCGGTCAGCTCCTCCTCGCAGAAGTCGAGCAGGCGGGCCTCGCGCTGCAGGATGGCGAGCACGTGCAGCGAGCCCTCGCGCGAGACGGCTTCCACCGAGAACGCGGGCGCTGCCGGAGCGGGTGGCGCGGCGGGCGGCTTGGGCTCCGACTTCGGCCTGGGCCGGGCTTCAGGCGTGGCGGCGACGGGGAGCGCGGGCTGCGGCGCGGGGACGGGCAGGGCGCCTTGCTCGCCGGCCTGCTGCGCGAGGAGCGCGAAGGCTGGATCGGTCAGGACGCGCAGCGCGAGCCCGAGGCGGGCGAGAAAAGACGGGGTCTGTGCAGACATCTTCGCACCTCTTGCCGGAGTCGCCCGTAGTCCTCTACGGAGGAGGTGCGTCAAACACGACCTGCGCGGCCGCGTCAACTACGGAGCGACCAGGGGCGCCTACCGGCCTTCGGCGCCCGGGTGCGGCGCGGCGCCTGGCATCGGCGGCGCGCCGGCCTCGGACCCGCTCTCGGTCGAGGTGGCCGGATGCTCGTCGCCGGCGTGCTTGGTGCCCTTCTTGAGCAGCTTGCCCCGGGCGCGGCCCTTGGCCGCCATCATCGCGGTGGGCGAGTTGCCGAGCGCCGCGAACCGGTCCTGCAGCGCGTACAGGTCGGTGGCGATGAGGTCGATGCAGAGGCCCTTGATCTGCACGGGCGCCCGGTTCATGCAGGTCCCCTGCATCTGGACCAGGCGCTTCTCGAGACGGATCACATCCACGTCGTTGCGGCCGAGCCGCGCGTGGAGCAGGGCGTAGAGCGAGTCGAGGTGGAGCCCGTACGCGTCGTCGAGCATCGGGTGCGCGGTGAAGCGCGGCATCAGGACCCTCGGCACCGGGATCCGCTGCCGGGCGAGGCTGGGGAAGCGATCGCGCAGGGTCGCCGCGTCGTACTCGCAGCTCTCGATGCACATGGTCCTGGGATCGTGCGGGCCGTTGTCGCGCGCGGCGATCGCGAGCACCTGCGCGAGCCTGCGGGCGCCGAGGCACTTGTTGCCGAGCACGTCGAGCCGTCCGATGACCTCGACCGCTTCCCGGTAGAGCACCTGCTCGCGGTTCCGGTTGCTGAACGGGTCGGAGTGCCAGCCGCTGGCGGCCTTGGCGAGCAGGCCGAAGGCCTCGCGGTGCAGCTCGGCGGCCTGAACGAGGTTCGGGTCCTTGGCGCCGGCTCCAGAAACCGTGGGACCTTGGGCGTTGACGGGCCCGGGGGCGGCTTGCACGGCGGCAGCGGTGAGGAGCAGGGCGAGGGGGAAAAGAGCGCGAGACATGGGTCCTCCGGGCTGCGGGGGACGGCAAAAGGCCATCGGACCCCGGGCCGACCAGCCATTCACTTTGGCACGTCGGCTGGCCGCGCGCATCGGTCGCTCGGCGCCGGGAACTTGTTCGCCGCTCTCCCGGCGGGTATGTCTTTGAAACGATGAATCCTTCGATTGCTCCGATCCGCGCCCTCCTCTGCCTCTTCGCGCTCACCGCCGCTGCGCTCGTGTCCGGGAGCGCCGCCGCGGCGAGCGCCTCCCCGCCCAAGGTGAAGGAGACTTCAAGAGACAGCGTCGTCGCCCTGGTCGCGCCGTTCGCCACCAGCGAGGGCGTCCCCGACTGGCAGGGGTTCGCCGCGCAGGAGCTGATCACCGACCTCTTCGCGCAGGCGGGCAACGGCAGCTTCATCTCCAGCAAGCAGCTCGACTCGGTGCTGCGCCGCAAGGACCTCCAGCTCTACGACGCCGCCGACCTCGACGTCGCGCTGCCGATCGCGCGCGCGCTCGGGGTCACCGATCTGGTGGTCGGCGAGCTCAAGAGAGAGGGCGGCAAGCTGGTGGCCACCGCCCGCCGCATCGTGGTGGGCGCCAAGGCGCCCAGCCGCACCGTCACCGCCTCGGGGGACGACCTCGCCTCCATCAGCGTCGAGCTGGCCGACAAGCTGCTCGACGCCAAGGCCAAGGTCGGCCCGCTCACCACCAACGCCACGGCGCTCGAGGAGGCCACCCTCTGCTGGCTCGACCTCGTGAAGTACCCGCTGCAGCCGCGGGTGGGCGCCACCCCGCCCCTCGATCACGCCGACGCGCTCGAGGCCCACTGCCGGGCCGCCGTGGCCGCCGACCCGAAGCTCGGCTGGGCTCGCGCCGGCCTCGTCATCCTGCTCTCGCTCAAGGACCAGGGCGCCTTGGCCCGCGCCGAGGCGAAGGAGTCGCAGAAGGGCCGCTTCAACGCCTGGGGCTACATCGCCGAGGCGTTCAGCGCCCGCCGGATGGGCGACCTGCCCGCCGCCAAGGCCGCCCTGGAGTGGGGCATCAAGGAGCGCCCGGGCTTCCTGCTCGCCATCGGCTACCTCGCCGAGGACCGGATGGAGGCCGAGGACTACAAGGCCGCCGTCGCCGCCTGGGACCGCTATCTGAAGAAGGCGCCGCACCACCCGTTCGCGCTGGCGCAGAAGGGCAAGGCGCTGGGCTATCTCAAGCGGGACCGCGACGCGCTCTCGCTCACCCGGCAGGCGCTCGACTTCGACCCAGGCGATCCCGAGCTGCTCATCGAGCTCGGCTCGCGGCTGATCGACGCCAGGCAGAACCAGGAGGCCGAGTCGACGCTGCGGCAGGCGATGGAGGCGCGCCCGCCCCGGCCGCTCGCGTGGCTGCGGCTCGGCTGGCTCTATCTGAGCCAGAAGCGGGTGCAGGACGCGCACGACGTGCTGGTGGAGGCGGTCACCTACGCCTACCGCGAGGACGAGGCCCGCACCCGTGGCTACGCCTTCCTCGACCTCGCCGAGGTGGCCGGCCTGCAGGGCAAGCCCGGCGAGGCGATGGAGTACCTGACCGCCGCCAAGGCCGAGGGGATGAAGAAGTTCCCCTGCGCCGCCGAGTCGCTGAAAGCGCTCAAGGGCAAGCCGGAGTTCGACGCGCTCTGCGCCGCGCAGGCCCCGGGCGGTAAGTGACGGCAGCAGCGGTCCCTGACCTCCGCCCGGTCGTTTTCTCGCCTCGCCGCCGGTTGTGGCGGAGCATGGAGGGCTGAGGGTTCACCGAATGGGTCAGGTCCCCAAGCAGCGCCTCCAGCTGGAAGACCTCCTCCTCCGGCACGGCGCCGTGAGCGAGGAGCAGCTCGCCGCCGCGCACGAGGACCAGCGGCAGTTCGGCGGGGACGTCGGCCGCATCCTGGTCGACCGTGGCGTCATCTCCGAGAGCCTGCTCTTGCGCGTGCTCTCGCACCAGCTGGGCATCCCGCTCGTCGACCCCGAGGCGATGGAGGTGCGCGCGGAGCTCCTGCAGGCCGTGCCCGTGCAGATCTGCGAGCGGTACGGCATCATCCCCATCGACGGCGATCCGGCGCAGCGGGTCCTGCGCATCGCCACGCCCGACCCCGCCAACCGGGAGCACTCGCAGGAGGTGGAGCAGGCGCTGGGCATGCGCGTGGAGCTCGCCGCCGCCACCGCCGCCTCGATCGAGCACGCCATCCGCCGCCACTACTATGGTGAGCTCCGCACGCCGCAGAAGATGGCCCGGGTGGCGCTGAAGAAGACCCTGCAGCCGCGCCCCAAGCCCGCGCCGGAGCAGGCCCTGCCAGAGGAGCCGCCCGAGGCGCAGATCGAAGAGGAGCTCCCCGAGGTCGAGGCGCTGCCGTCGCTCGAGCCCGAGCTGCAACCAGCGTCCAAGGTGGGCCTGGCCGAGCTGGACGCGCTCGCCGAGCGGGTGGCCCGGCTGGAGGCGTTCGTGACGCAGCCGCAGTTCGCCGCGGCCCTCGCCCGGGTGGAGCGGATGGAGCAGATCGCCTCCCAGCTGGCGCAGGCGGTGCGGGTGATCGGCGGGGTGATCATCGACCACGAGCTGGTCTCTCTCGAGGAGTACCGGCGGCGCACCGGGCAGAAGTAACCGGGACATAGGGTTGTGATAGACGCAGCGGCCTCCCCTGGAGGTCCCTGATGTCTCGCCCACCGTGGTCGCCAGCAGCTCCCTGCCTCTCCGCGCTCCTCCTGGCGCCGCTCCTCGCTTGCGCTGCGGTCGCGCCGTCGCCCGCTGCCCCGGCGCCCATGCCCGAGGCCGTCAAGAGCGCCGTCGTCGCTGCGCCCGCCGCGCCCGACTTCCGCGCCGAGGTGGCCGCCATCGCCAAGGCCCTGGTAGCCAAGGTGCCCGAAGCAGCGCGCGCCCGCCTCGAGCGCGGGGTCCGCCAGGTGGCCGCCGCCTGGCGCCCCGAGGACGGCGACGTCCGCGCCCTCGCCGCCTTCTGCGAGGAGTGGTTCACCGCCGACCTCGCCGCGCGCGAGGTGCTGCTCGACCGGTTCGCCTCCAACTTCGAGCAGCTCGACGGGCACCTGGTGGAGGTGAGCCGCGCCTTCACCGCCTGGAGCCAGCTGGAGCTCGGGCCGCAGCTCCCCATCGACGACGTCTTCGCGGCCTTCGAGCCCTCGGCCCACCTGACCGACGACCTCTTCGGGAACAAGCTGGCGTTCATCGTCCTGCTCAACTTCCCGCTGGTCACCCAGGACGAGCTGGAGGCGCAAGGCAAGTCGTGGACCCGCCGCGAGTGGGCCGCAGTCCGGCTCGCGCGCCGCTTCGCCACCCGGCCGAGCGCGGCGTCGCAGCAGGCGCGGACGGCCGCCTCCGCCAAGGCCGAGGCGTACATCGCCGGGTACAACCTCTGGATGCACCACCTGCTCTCGGGCGGGGAGCGGCTCTTCCCGCAGGGCGTGCGGCTGATCACCCACTGGAACCTGCGCGACCAGATCAAGGCGGCCTACTCGGAGAAGGACGCCGCCGATCACCCGAGCAAGGGCCTCGCGCGGCAGCGGCTGATCCGGGCGGCGATGGAGCGGATCGTCACCCAGACCATCCCGCAGGCGGTCATCGACGACCCGCGCGTCGACTGGGACCCGGTCGCCAACACCGTCGCCGCCTCGCCCGCCGCCGAGACCGAGACGCCCAAGCCCGGCCAGGGCCAGCGGTCGGCGCAGGCGAAGGTCGCGGCCGACCGTGAGCCCGATACCAGATATGCCGTCCTCTTCGAGACCTACAAGGCCGCGCGGCAGAGCGACGTCGATTCGCCGATGGCCCCGACCGAGGTCGACCGCCGCTTCCAGCTGGAGACCGAGCTCTCCGAGGCGCGGGTGGTGAAGCTGTTCGAGCAGGTGCTCGCGTCGCCGCTGGTGCCCCGGGTGGCGAAGCTGATCGAGCAGCGGCTGGGCCGCCCGCTCGAGCCGCACGATGTGTATTACGCGGGCTTCCTCGGCCGGCCCGACGAAGAGGAGCTCTCGAAGAAGACCCGCGCGCGCTACCCCGACGCGGCCGCCTACAAGAAGGACATCCCGCGGCTGCTGCAGGGTCTGGGCTTCAGCAAGGAGAAGGCTGCCTACCTCGACGCGAAGATCGTCGTCGACCCCGCCCGCGGCGCGGGCCACGCGCTCGGCGCTGCCCGCCGCGACAACTACCTCCCCAACTGGGGCACCGGCGACTCTCCGCACCTGCGCACGCGCATCTCTCCCGGCGGGATGGACTACAAGGGGTACAACATCGCGGTCCACGAGATGGGCCACAACGTCGAGCAGATCTTCTCGCTCTACGGGGTCGACAACACGCTCTTGTCCGGCGTGCCCGGGACCGGCTTCACCGAGGCGCTCGCCTTCACCTTCCAGAACCGCGACCTCGAGCTGCTCGGCCTCGGCAAGCCCGACGCGCAGGGCGAGCGGCTGCGGGTGCTGAGCGACTTCTGGGCCACCTACGAGATCGCCGGCGTCGCGCTCCTGGACCTGGGCGTCTGGAAGTGGCTGTACGCGCACCCGGACGCGAGCCCCGCGCAGCTCCGCGAAGCGACGGTGAAGCTCGCGCAGGAGCTGTGGAACAGGTACTACGCGCCGGTCCTCGGCGGGAAGGACTCGGCGCTCTTGGGGATCTACTCCCACATGATCTCGAGCTTCCTCTACCTGCCGAACTACCCGCTCGGGCACCTGATCGCCTTCCAGCTCGAGGAGAAGCTGAAAGGTCCGACCAGCGGCGCGGAGTTCGAGCGGGTGGCGAAGCAGGGCCACCTCTCGCCCGACCTCTGGATGGAGCAGGCGACGGGCCGCCCGGTGGTGGCGGAGCCCCTGCTGCGCGCGGCCGAGAAGGCGGCGAGCGAGGAGGAGGCGGCGGGCACGAAGGCGAAGAAGTAGCCCTCGCCGCCCCCTCGCTACTCGGCGCTCTGCCCCGCCTTCGAGCTGCCCACCGTGATCACCCGCAGCGGCTGGCCGGCCTCGGTGGAGCCCAGCTTCACCGCCGTCAGCGGGGTGTTCTCCTTCACGTAGGCGACGATCATGTCGCGCGAGAGCACCGGCCCGATCTGCCGGGGCGCGTCCTTGAGCATGGTGAGGCCGTCGCCGCCGTTGGCGAGGAAGTCGGTCACCGAGAGGGTGAAGGTCCCGGCGGCGCACTCGCTGGTGCACTCGGTGGCGGTGCAAGCCTTGGTGACGCAGAGGGGCTTGCCGGTGTTGAGGTTGGTGATTTCGGTGACGATCGCGCCCGGCGGGGCGTTCTTGACGTTCTGCCCGGCGCCGAACTTCTCCCAATCGACCTTGTAGCGCATGCCAGAGACCCGCAGCGGCCCCTTGCCCGCGCGCAGCACGGCCTCGAGCGCGTTGCGCACCTGGTTGGCGGGCAATTGGATGACGACCTGCTGGTTATCGAAGGGATACAGGTCGAAGATCTGCCCGAAGGTCACCCGGCCCGCCGGGATCTCCGAGACCCGGATGCCGCCCGAGTTCTGGAAGGAGAAGTCGGCCTTCAGCCCGCCGCCCGCGCCCGAGCGGAGCGAATCGGAGCAGAGGTTGGCGAGCAGGTCGTCCTTGCCGCCCTTCGTCATCGGCACCTCGAGCGCGCCGATCACCTCGTCGCGCAGCTTCTTCACCTGCACGTCGTAGTCGCGCAGGATGCCGGACACCGCGGCGTCGGGGACGATGGGGCTGCCGCGCCACTGCATCGGCAGGCCGTCGAGCGTGTGCAGGATCGGCTGCGGGCCGCCCGCGCTCGGCCTCGTGCCGTCGTTCACCGCGAACTCGGTGACGCGGCCCTTGTCGTTGAGCGTCAGCTCGATCAGCGAGAAGTTGGTCAGCTTCGCCCCCGACTGCACGATGGGGATGTGGTGCTCGATGAGCGGCGGCGGGCCGATCGCCTTGTGGTGGTGGCCCGAGACGATGCCGTCAACCTTGCCCTCGACCGCCGCCGCCAGCCGCTGCACCTCGTGGTCGCCGAGCGGCCCGATGTGGCAGGTGATCAGCACCACCGTGCAGCCCTGCGCGCGCAGCTCGTCGGCCAGCTTCGCGGCGATCGGCCCGGCGTCCCTGAACTCGAGGTCGCTGATGTTGGCGGAGTTGGTGGTGAGCGGCGTCTCGACCGTGGAGAGCCCGATGATGCCCACCTTGGCGCCGGCCGCCTCGACGATCAGGTAGGGCCTCGCCCAGTCGGGCCGGGTGTCGGTCCCCTTGAGGAAGACGTTGGCGGTGAGGATGGGGAACTTCGCCTGCGCCATCCGGTCTTTCAAGACGGGCATGCCGAAGTCGAACTCGTGGTTGCCGACCGCGGCGGCGGTGATGCCGATCTGGTTGTAGACGTCCACCACCGAGCGGCCGAAGAACTGGTTCGAGATGAGGGTGCCCTGGAAGAGGTCGCCGCCGTCGAGGATGATGACGTCGTTGCCCGCGGCCTTGGCCTGCGCGCGGATGGTGTTGACGTAGCCCGCGAACCAGTCGGCGCCGCCGATCTCGTCGGTGGTGCTCTTGCCCAGCCACTTGGGAGGCGGGATGGCGAGCAGCGCGCCGTGGGTGTCGTTGATGCCGATGACCACCAGCTTGCGGCCCTTCTGGGCGGCGGGCTGCGCGGCCTGCGCCTGGGGCGGCGCGTCCGGCTTGGTCTGCGGCTTGGTGGGGGCCGCGCAGGCGGCGTAGAGGCTGAGCGCGACACAGACGAACGCGAGCGCAGTTCCAAAGCGGTTCTTCATGTTTCGTGACTCTCCGTGAGACCGGGGCGGGCGAGGCTCGCCAAAAAGCGTGTACCCGGCGCGGTGTCAAGGGGAGAGGGGTGAGGTCAGTCGGGGCGGGGCGGGGCGCGGCCGACGGCGGAGGCGTGAGGTTCGAAGGTTTTCGCAGCAGCGGACCCAGAGGCTCGGTATTGTTCGCAAGCCATGGCGAAGACCGACCCACTCCGCGAACTTTTTGCCGCCCTAGCCGGGCGTCGCTGGGCAGATGCATCCGCCGCCGCCCGCGGCGTGGCTGCGCTCGAGGACAAGCGCGGCCGGCACGCCCTTGCGCGGGATCTGTACCGGGTGTTGGACGATACGCCCGCGTCCGAGCGCGCGTCGACTGCCTGGTCTGCACCGAGCGCCGCCTTGGCCCCTCTGGCGGCCGATGTCAGGCTCGATGACGTGGTCTTGAGCGCCCGGGTGAAGAGTGAGCTTCGCGAGATCATCGAGGAGCACAGGAGCGTGGAAGTGCTCCGCGCCCGCGGGTTGCGACCCCGGCGCCGGCTTCTGTTCCACGGCCCGCCGGGCAGCGGCAAGAGCCTCACCGCGCGCGCCTTGGGGCACGAGCTCCAGTTGCCGGTGGCGTTGGTGCGGTTTGAAGCCCTGATCGGCTCCTGGCTTGGGCAGACCGCGCAACGGCTGCAGGAAGTGTTCTCGTTCGCCCGCTCGGTGCCCTCGGTCGTGGTGCTCGACGAGGTCGATGCGCTCTCCCGCTCGCGGGGCAGGGTGAACGAGGTCGGCGAAATGGATCGCGCGGTCGTCGCCCTGCTGCAGAACCTGGAGCACGACGAGCCTGCGGGCCTGATCGTGGCGAGCACCAATGTCGCCGCTCACCTCGACGCGGCGATCTGGCGGCGGTTCGATTTGGTCGTCGAGTTTCCCAAGCCGTCGCGTGCCGCGCTGGAGCGCTTCGCGGCGGAGCGTGCGAAGAAGCTGGAGTTGCACTTGAACGGCCACGTCCAGCGGGCTGCCGCGCGGTGGACGTCGTACGCGGACGTCGACCGGTTTCTCACCGACGAACTGCGGCGGCGGCTGCTAGGGCGGGAGTGAGGCGAGCCCGACCATGGGAGACGGTGCCCCGCGCAACTACTTCTTGAACGAGCATCACGAGCTGACGCCCACCGATAAGGACGGGTTCGGTCCGACCAAGAAGTACACGGACGTGAACTGGCGGTCGAAAGGCCAGGCACTCCACTCGTCATTGGTTCGCTCTCGGGATCAGATCCTGGCATCTCCGGATCCGCTCAAGGAGAGCCGCTACTTCCTGGCAGTGCTCCCCGAGAAAGTGCTTCACCAGCCGAGCCAAGCCAAGAAGGCCATGGACGGGAAGCTGGCTCGGGTGCCCGACTTCAGGGGCGACGATGCGGGAGTGTTCAGGCGGTTGGGGTTGGACCTTCTGGGGGTGGCGAGCACCGGCGAGGCTATCGTCCACGCAACCATCGAGCGATTCGATCGGCTCGCGGCGACCAGCGAAAGGCTCGAGTCGGAAGGCGTACGCGAGCAGGCGCTCTGGGCGCCCCTCGCAAAGGTGAGTACGGTTCCGCTCTCCCTGCGCGTCGACGAGTCGTGGCTGAACCGGGAAACGGCCAAGAACATCCACGCGGTGTTCGAGTTCCAGCCGGTCTTGCGTGGCTCGGAGGTGGATAGGGTCGTAAAGGCGATTCGGGAGGAGCTCGGAAAGGCTGGCTCGTTCGAATTCGATGCCGCCGGGACCGATTTCTCGGGCCGGCGCTGGTATCGGGCTCTGGCACAATCCGCCCTCGTGAAGAAGGCCGCGGTCTTGTTCCAGTCCGTGCAGCGCATCCACGCACCGCACCTGACACCTCTGGCTGCCTCTACGCGGAGAACGGCGCGCGTCCCCTCGGTTCCTCCCGCCGCTGCTCCCGCCCCCGCTGATTTGCCCGTGGTGGCGATCGTGGATGCTGGTATCCCCGCGCAGCACCCGATCCTCTCGACCTACTTGCGCATGCGCTACTCGATTCCAGATGGGGTCACCGAGGCGCTTGGGTCGCACGGTTCTGCCGTGGCGAGCCGCGTCGTGTTCGAGGGGCTGCACGAGGGTGACCAGCCGACCCTCCCGCGATGCCGCTTTGTCGACATCAACGTCGCGTCGGTGACCTCCTTCAATCCAGAGGATCCTCACATCGACGACCAGCAGCTCGTCAACGCGATGGACAACGTCGCCAACGCTGCTCCAGACGTGAGGGTGTTCAACCTGAGCATCGGGTCTCGTAGGCCCCTGGCCGCAGGGGCGGAGCACGAAGTAGACCGTGCCGAGCGCCTGGAGAAGCTGCGGTCGCTCGACAACTTCGCTTTCCAACGCGACGTGGTGGTGGTGGTGGCCGCAGGGAATTCGCCTCCGGGTGTTCAACCCAATCCCCCTTATCCCGGACATCTGGCTGACCCGCAGTGGCAGCTCGGTCACTGGGCAAGTGGGTTCAACACGCTCACGGTCGGCGCGTATGTGCAGCAACCGCACGCCGAGGGCGTGGCGAGACGTCGCTGGGCTCCGAGTCCGTTCACGCTGATCGGACCAGGCGCGATCGCCCGTGCGCCCATCCCAGACTTCGCTGCCCCCGGAGGTGACGGAGCCGTTGACTACCAGCGCCACTCGGGGATGGGCGAGTGGTGCCTGGGTGCGGACGGCCAGATCGAAGATCACTCGGGAACGTCCGTCGCGGCACCTGTGGTCGCACAAGGCGCCGCGCGTCTGGCCTTGTTCCTCTCTGCTGCATGCCAGCCCGGCACCAGGCCGACCGCTGCGCTGGTTCGCGCTGCGCTGACGCTCCTCGCAGAACGGAAGGAGGTCCCAGGGGCTCCAGCGATCGAGAAGCTCGCGAAGCGGACCTTGGGGAGAGGGCTGCCGCGGATCTCGAGAGCGCTCGCGCCCGCGAGCGCAGCGGCGTTGCTCTTTTGGCAAGGCGTCTTGCCGGACGCCAAGCACGTCGTGCGGGTTCGCGTGCCGGTTCCCGGGGGATGGGTCGACGAGTCGAAGGAGCCAACGTTGCGGCTGGTGGTTGCTTGGCTGTCGCCGGTCAATGAGGCCTACGAGGGTTGGGCATGCCGGCACGTAGAGGCGCGCCTGCGATCGCACTCTGGCGGGGATGCCCTGGGCGGC
>JAYWAO010000125.1:0-2278 GCA_043782365.1 Deltaproteobacteria bacterium | reverse complement strand
CAGGTGGAGCAGACGCTCGAAGAGCTGCGCCGGCTCGCCCACGCGCTGCGGCCCGCCGCGCTCGACGGGCTCGGCCTGGGCGAGGCGCTGGCCGAGATGGCGCGCTCGCTCCAGGGTGGGGCCGCTGGAGGGCTGGAGGTGCGCGTCGAGGTGCCCGGCGCGCTGCCGGCGCTCGATCCGCAGATCTCCACCGCGCTCTTCCGGGTGGCGCAGGCCGCGCTCACCAACGTGGTCCGACACGCGCGCGCCTCGCGGGCGACGCTGCGGCTGCAGGTGACGGGCTCGGAGCAGGGAGCGGGCGCTGGAGCACACCAGAGGGAGCGCGCGCTGGTGGCCCTGGAGGTGATCGACGACGGGCGCGGCTTCGTCCCCGGCGGCCTACAGCAGCAGCGAGGCGGCATGGGCCTCGTGGCGATGCGCGAGCGCACGGTGGCGCTCGGCGGCCGCTTCTCGCTCTGGAGCGAGCCCGGCGGCGGCGCGCAGGTGCGGGCCGAGTTCGACGTCTAGCCGGGCAGCGCTGGTGCGCTCTAGTGCGCGACCGCGGCCCGCGCAGCCTCGAGGAGATCGGCGCGGGCAGCGCTCTTGGCGCCGGCGAGGATCCCGGCCGCCAACGACATCGCCACATCCTCTCCTGGCTTCTGCGCCACCACTGCGGTGACCAAGCCGATCGGTCTGCAAGCGGGCAAGACCTCTTCCGGGGAGCCAGCGCCTCCCCGGACCTCGACGTCGGGCGCGACGCCGACTCCTCCGAAGCTCAGGTTTCCGGGGAGGAGCACCTGCGCGGTCGTGAGCACCAGCAGCGCCTCGGCCGCCGGGTCCTTGTCCGCGAAATGGAACTGCAGCTGCACTAGATCTGCGCCGTACGTAGCCTCGCCGATGAGCACGGTACGCCCGCTCTCGCGCAGCGAGCCAGCCACCATCTCCGCGCCGGCGCTGGTCATCGAGTCGATCAGGACGACGAGCTTCACCCGCTCGGCGGTGGAGTGATCGTCGCTGGCCAGCTTGACCTCGGAAGAAGTGCGTTGGTTGAGGATCAGCATCGGCCCGGACGGCGAGAACAGGTCGATCAGCTGCGTGGTGACGTCGAAGAGCCCACCGGCGTTGCCGCGCAGGTCGAGGACGGTGCCCGCAGAGGCGCCCGCGTTGACCTCGACCGCCGCCTTCACCTTGGCTGGAAGGCCTTGGACGAAGTGGCCGGGTCGCACCAACGTGATGCCGGGCGGAACCACGGGGGCAGCAGGCGGGATGGGCTTCGCCGCCTGGTTGGCAGACCTGGAATAGGGAGCAAGAGTGATCGGCACCACCGGGGCAGCAGGCGGGATGGGCTGCGCCGCCTGTTTGGCAGACCTGGAATAGGGACCAAGATCCGCGGAGACGACGAGGTCCGCAGCGGTGAACAGGCGCGAGCGTGGATCCAGGGTCGAGAGGAGCGCGGCAGTCGCCAGCAGCTCGGCGGTGGTCCCGAGCAGCAGGGGATGTCCGGCAGGGAGGTGAGCGATCAGGAACGCGCCGAGGTCGCGCACAGCAAGGGGGACCTGCCAGATGTTCTTGGCGTCGGGCAGCGAGGCCCGGTCGCCGGCGAGCGTGACGAGCGCGCGGCCATCGCGCCTCAGCGCTCCGCCCGACTCCCTGGCCCAGGAATCGGCGATCGCGTCCAGCATCAGGTTCGGCTCGATGCGCGCCTGGTCGAAGTAGTAGTCCTTCACTTGCACGACGGTCTTGCGGAGCAGGTTCAGGCTCTGCAGCGTGGTGGCCCCGACTCCCTCAGGCCGCACGGCGGCGGGAGCATCGGTCACCGGAAAGTGTCGGACGCAAACCGGGGCAGCCGGCAGAGGGATCCGGGCTTGCAGCGCCGGCGCGGCCGCGGGACGCTCGGAGGACCGGACGGGCTCGACGCGGACCACCCCTTGTGCAGACTCCGTGATGAGGACGGCGCTCGGCGCGCAGGCCAGCGACAGCAGCAGCACGACCGTCGCCGACCCCTTTTCGTTAACGCCCATTGCGACACTCTAGGGCCTGTCTTCAAACTCGGCCACTCTGCTGAACGGCCAGCAGCCCGCCTCCGCGCTACCGGGGGGGCGAAACCTGAGGTCTCCCTCATTTTCATCGGCGGCGATGGACGGCTGGCCATTCCCAAGCCGGAGCGCCGGGCATGCCCTCACGATTGATCACATCTCGCGGGGCCTCGGCAGTGTCTGCGCTGACCCCGACCGCCAAATCGGTGCTGCTCCCGATTTTGGGGGCTGGGCCTTCGGCCCTAGACCTGTACAGGGGCTCC
>JAYWAO010000124.1:0-6377 GCA_043782365.1 Deltaproteobacteria bacterium | reverse complement strand
ACGACATCGCGGAGGCGGAGCTGATGTTCACCACGCTGATGGGGGACGCGGTGGAGCCGCGGCGCGACTTCATCGAGAAGCACGCGCTCGACGTCTCGAACCTGGACATCTAGATCCCGTCCCGCCGGCCCTCTGTGCACGGGTCGGTGGTCACGCCGGAGCCCGGGCTTCCCGAATCGTTGCGCAAAGCAATGGTTGTGCAGCGCAACTACTTTGGTTGCGGCTGCGCTTGCTGCGTGCGGGCGCGGTCCTTCAGGAGCTGCATGGTCGGGTACTCGGGGAGCAGCGGGTCGCGGCCGGGAGCGCTGTGGCTGCCCTGGCGGGCCTGCAGCACCAGCGGTCGGCCGCCCGACTGCAGCGGCTGGACGCGGCCTTCTTCGAGGGTGAGCGCGCAGAGCCAGGCGCGGGTGCCGGCGGCGTCGAGGGCAACCACGATGGTGCCTGGGGCGTCGCCCGGCTGGGCGGCGCAGCGCTGCGCGGGTTGGTCGAGGCGCACGCGCAAAGGTGCGACGCGGCCGCGCCGGACGAAGCCCGGAGAGGGCAGGGCGGCGAGCGTCCGGTCGAGCGCGGCGGCGTCGGGGGCGTAGCGCTGCGCAGTCAGCCAGCCGAGGTCGAGCTGGTCGCCGGTGGCCTTGAGTCCGTCGAGGAGGGCCGTGTCGGGAGAGCGGGGCGGGGCCGGGTCGCCGGCGAGGGCGCGGGCACCCAGCGCAGCGGCGACGAGCAGCAGATAGGCCGCGCGCTCGGGGAGGCCGACGCGGGCGCCGAGGGCCTGCGCGAGCATCAGGCGCAGGGTGAAGGCGATGTGGGCGAGGGCGAGCAGCACGAAGAGGCGGCCCAGCGGGACATCCCACGGGAGCGTCCAGGCGAAGAGGCCCAACGAGCGAAGCTCGAGCAACGCAGGCCGCGCGCAGAGCGAGAAGCCGAGCGCGCAGAACCCGGCGTAGAAGAGCGCGTTGAGAATGCGCAGCAGCGGGCGCGGAGTGGGCCCGCTGCCGCGCACGGACTCCGGGCGCGTCGGCTTCGCTGCTGCGCGCTCTCCTCCGGGGGCGGTCACCGGTTCACTCTACCTGCGGGCGCGGCCCGCGGGGGGACGGGCGGTGGCTGCGGTTGTCTCGTCAGGCTGCCGGCGCGCGGCGAAGTCGCGGTAGCATGCGGCGTGCTCCCGCCCCGGAACCGCTCCCGCTGGCTCCCCTGCGCCGCGCTGGTGTGCGCGCTCTGCACGGAGACGGGCGCCGCGGGCGCTGGCCTGTCGGCGAAGGCGGGCTCCGGGAAGAAGAAGCCTCCCCCAGCAGAGTTGGTCGTGCCCGAGGCGGTCCGCGAGGCGCGCGAGCAGGGCGACACCGGCGAAGGCCCGTCACCGCTCTTCGCGCTCGGCGCTCCCGACGTGCTCGAGGCGCTCGGGCCCTGGGAGCCCGTGGTGGGCCACTGGGTCGAGTACTACGTCGAGCAGGGAGCCGAGCTGCCTGCGCGGGTGCGGCTCTCGGTGCTCGCGGAGCGGCCGGGCGGGCGCTTCTGGGTCGAGGTGGCGGGCGTCTCGCCGGTGGGCATGCCGATGGCGTCGCGCCTGCTGGTCCGCGGCAACCCCGTGCGCGCGGCCGACATCGAGCGGCTGCAAGTCTACATCACGGGCCAGGCGGTCCTGGAGCTCCCGCTCGAGGAGGCGGAGAAGGTGCTCGACCCGAGCGCGCCCAAGGCGGCCGGCGTGAGCGTCGAGAAGCTCCCCGCCGCCGAGGTGACGGTCCACGCGGGCCGCTTCCAGGCGACCCGCCTGCGCGTCAGCCGCGGAAGAGGGGCGCTCGCGGAGACCACCACGCTCTACCGCTCGAGCGAGGTGCCGATCTTCCACTTGGTGAAGAGCGAGTCGAGCGGCAACAGGGCCAAGGGCAAGTTCGCGCAGAGGCCCACCCTGGTGCAGCTCTTCGCCAGCGGCAAGACAGGCGCCCACAGCATGTTCCCGGCCAGCGCGCCGCTGCTCGAAGAGGCGCCCGCGCCCGCGCCGCCCCAGGCCGCTCCGGACGCAGGCGCGCCCGCGCCCTGAGGTGCGGGACCAGTCAAGTGTATTACGGGAAGGGCAGCGAGATCAGGTAGTAGAACCCGCGCACGTGCGTGTTGATGGCGTTGAGCATCTCGGGGTGCGTCTTCATCAGCCAGACGCCGCCCACCGCGAGCCCGCCCACCAGCGTGGCGAGGAGCAGGCCGCTCTCGGTGAGCGCCTGGCCGCTCTGGTGGCGGCCGGCCCGCATCCAGGAAGGCGCGCGGGCGGCGCGCGGCAGCCGGCCAGTCACTGCTGGCCCCCTTCGAGCTTGTTGACGAACACCGCCGCGCCGCTCTTCGCATCGAGCGCCTGCACGGCGACCGAGATCGTCGTCGAACCCTTGACGAACAGCAGCATCGCCGGCCCGGAGTCGCCCGACTCGGTCCAGCCCTCGGCGGCGAGCTGCTTGCGGTAGAAGCCGTGGACCTCGTCCACCGAGAGCTTGGTGACGAACTGGCCGCTGTGGGCGCGGTTGCCGCCGTCTTCGGACGAATAGCCCATGAAGCCGCGGTGCTCTTCGGGCACGGGGTACGGCGCTCCTGCAGCGCCGCGCAGGAGCCGCGGGGCCTTCGACGGGTTGGTGATGCCGGAGATCACCAGCGTCTCGTGGTCGGCCTGCGGGAGCGCGGAGATGAAGCGCTGCAGCCCGTCCTCGGGGTCGAACACCGAGACGTGGCCGAGGGCGGCGTCGGCGGTGGCGATCGGCAGCAGGCCGCGCGCGCGGAAGGCGCTGTCGTAGAAGGCGATCACCTGCTCGGGGCCGTCGTGGGTGGTGAAGAGCGAGATCTGCATCGGCTGCCCGTTGACCACCAGCGCGTCGCCGAGCGGGATCTCCGCAGACGCCTCGGCGCCGTCGAGGTCGTCCTTGGGGCGCACGCCCTGCGGGCTCTGCGGCGGCTGCGCCGAGCGGCTGGGATACGAGCGGGAGACGGCGGTGGTCGCGCGCGCGGGCTTGCCGGCAGCGGCCCGCGCCGGCTGGAGCGCGCCGCCCGCCCAGGCCCCTGCGGTCAACACCGCCGCCGCGCCCGCGAGCCCCGCGCAGAGGCGCAGGGCGAGGCCGGCCGCGCGGGCGGGACCCGCAGGGCCCGGAGCTTGGGGCGCGTCGCTCTGTTGCTGGGTCATCGGCGTCGTCTCCAGAGAACGTCAGTTACCGAAAGCTACCGATTTGCGCAGGTGGCCCTGTACCGCTTGGTCGAATCGCTGATCTGCGGCCCGGTCGCCCCCGCAAAGTAGTGGCCGCGGCAGGCGAACGCCTTGACGTACTCGTTCTGCGTCTTGAGCTGGTTGTTGAAGGCCTTGACGGCGTACCCGAGCGCGTTCTTGGTCGTCCCGCCGTCCGCGGACCAGTAGTCGCTGTTGATCTTGTAGGGCAGCGTGTAGCGCGACCGATCCACGCGCGCCGCCAGCTCGTGGATCCCGTCGGCGGTGACGAGGCCGTTGCTGGCGGCCCCCATCCGCTGCACGCCCGGCTCGCCGCGGCCCACCGCCCAGCTCTCGGTGGGCTTCTCCACCGGCAGGATGGTGAGCGGACCCGCGTTCTTGAACTGGGGGTCCTCCATCCGCCGCGCCGAGAACAGCTCGGGCAGCTGGCCGCCCATCATCGTCCGCACCACCCCGCTGGAGGTGAGCTTCAAGAGCACGTTCTTCACGCTGTTGAAGCCGCTGATCCGGTTGAGCCCGAAGAAGGCCACCTTGTCCACCTGGGTGGAGACCTGCTCCTCCACGGTGGGGTAGCTCTGCGTCGGCGCGACGCTGGTGTTCGTCTTCGCGCCGTTGCTGGTGTACGCCGCCGGCTTGGGCCACGCCTTCCAGGAGTCGTACACCAGCCGCATCGGCCGCTCACCGGGGAGCGGCGTCTGGAAGGTGAAGTTCGCCATGTTCTGCGGGTGGTCGAGGTCGTTGCCGCCCTTGGCGCCGACCAGGTCGCCGCCGTTGAGCACGGCCGACCCGAAGTGGGAGGCGCGCACCAGCGTCGCCCGCGCCTCGGCGTAGCCGTAGACGTTGAACTGCTGGCGCGCCACCGCGGTGTCGACGCTCTTGGAGAGGAAGTTCACGATCTGGTTGATGAAGCCCATGATGCCGCCGATGTTGGGCAGCTTGGTGGTGCCGCCCAGCCCGACCTTCGCGGCCTTCGGGTTGACGCTCGCGCTCCAGACGATGCTGCTCGCCTGCGGGTACATCATCAGGCCGGTGAACGCCCGGTTCTCCGAGGCGGGGCTGCGCAGGTCGGCGAAGCGGGTGCGGACGTCGGCGTTGATCTGCGTGGGGTCGCGGAAGACGGTGGTCTCCCAGAGCGCGAACCGGGCCGCCTCCTGCCCCTTGAGCTTGAGCACCAGCACGTCGGTGATGGCGGCCGACCAGTAGATGAGCAGCACCAGCGTCGGGATGACGATGGCCGCCTCGGTGAGCGCGGAGCCCCGCTGGCGCCGGCCGCGCCGCGACTGCTCCTGCCGTGCGCTGTGCGGGTGGGCCACGGCGGTCTCCTAGTGCAGCAGGAACGGCTTCAAGGCTGCGACCACCGCGCCCGACCCGGGCACCGAGTTCATCGCGTTCGACTCCAGCACCGGCATCAGGCGGGCGCTCCAGAGCGGGTTGAAGAAGTTGGGCATCTCCCGCCACTCGCCGGGCCGGTGGTAATACACTTGCGCGGCGCAGAGCGCGTTGAACCCCTTGCGCAGCTGCAGCACCCCCGGCAACCCGGGGATCCGCGGCCAGTCGGCGTCGAGGTAGTCGAAGTCGACGTGCCCCGCGCCCGCGCCGGAGGAGACGCTGCGCCGGCCGCCGAAGTACTTGCTGCCCTGCACGCGGTTGAAGTCGCGGCCCTCGCGCGCGACGCCGAGGATGACGTCGGGCTGCGCGAAGTTGCCCAGCGACGAGGGCGACTTCAGGCCGCCGTGCGGCTTGCCCGTGGCCTGCGGCGCGAAGAAGACGTAGGGGCTGATCCAGAAGGCGCGGTAGTCGGCCGAGGCGGGCTGCACGTTGGCCTTCTTGTTCGCCCAGGCGGTGATCGCCTTGAGCGGCGTGAAGAGCTTCGAGAGGAGCTTCTCCACCGCGCTCTTGCCGCTCGAAGGGTCGAGGAAGCGGAGCTTCTGGTCTTTGCCCTTCCACAGCTCGTCCATCGAGACGGCGCCGAAGAAGGTCAGCTGCCCGCTGCCCACGATCGGGCACTTGTAGTTCAGCTGGAAGAGGTCGCCCGAGTAGACCTGCCCGGTGGCCTTGGTCGCCCCCGCGAGGCCCGCCGGTGCCCACGAGCCCAGCTCGGTGCGCGCGATGGCGCCGAACTTGATGGTGCAGATGAAGCTGAAGCCCCACTCCCAGTGGCGCGCCGAGGGCCACTTCGAGGGGTTGGAGTAGCGGTCGCCGTACGCCACCCAGGGCGTGCGGGCGGAGTTGGCGATCTCCAGCATGTGCATGCGCGCCGACTGCACCACGTTGCTGTTCGAGTTGGTGAAGATCTGCGTGGAGTCGAGCAGGCTCTGTACCAGCGTGAGGTGGCCTCGGGCCTGCGAGAAGACCGCCATGTTGGCCGCCGGCACGATGTTCGGCCACAGCGCGGTGAACGGTGCCCCTGGAGAGTCTCCGGAGTGGGCCTCGGGCGGGATCTTGGAGAGCCGGCCGAGGTACACCGACCACCACGCCCCCTCTTGCAGGCCATAGAGCACCACGTTGGCCGCGCTCACCAAGGGCGTGAGGATGGCCACCGCGATGTCGAGGACCTTGACGATGGCCGCGAAGACCTGCTGTATGACGTTGAATACTTGGCCTATATACGGGATGTATTTGGCCAGGGTGAGCAGCCCGTTGACCATCGCCCACATGAAGTGCATCCACGTCAGGTACGCGGACATGGCGAGGATCGACGCGTACTGCACCACCATCGCCCGGTTGGTGTAGGCGGTGAAGTTGAGCACGCGCGCCTCCACCGCCGCCTGGCTGTAGGCGCCGTTGTCGCAGGCGGTCTGCACGGCCATCTTGTCGTAGACGGCGCGGCCGAGGTTCACCGTGCCCAGGACGCAGAGCGCGAGGATGAGGCCGAAGAGCGCGGCCAGCACCAGGGTCTGGCCCTCTTGGTGGCGGCGGAGCCCGTGCATCGCTTGAATCATGGCGCCGCCCACTTTCGATAGGGGTTCGACTGCATGCGCATCGTGTACCAGGCGTTCACCGGGAGGAAGAACCGGTTGCGCTTGGCGAGCACGGCCAGCGCGGAGACGTTGAGGCCGCCCGGCATGCCGTCGGCGAGGCTGCCGCGGCCGAGCGCGACGTTGCCCGTCAGCGCGACCGCGTCCTGTCCGGCCTGCCCGCCGATGCGCGGGCCGGTCAGGTCGACGCCCTGCCAGAGCCG
>JAYWAO010000123.1:0-17378 GCA_043782365.1 Deltaproteobacteria bacterium | reverse complement strand
TGGTCGGACCCGCGAGATAGCAATCGACGAGGCCCAGGTTGGCCCCGGCGATGCCGACGAACGCGTCCACCGCGCCCGTGAGCGGCGCGCCGACGTCGTAGTAGGTGCCGCTCGCCTCGTCGTACGCCCGCCCGCCCAGGATGGCCTTGCGCGCGAGCGTGACGCCCATCGAGTGGCTGATGACGTCGAGCTTCTTCGCCCCCGTGTACGCCAGCACCGCCTGGAGGAAGCGGCGGGTCCGCAGCACGTTGGCCTTCGAGTGGGCCTGCTGGTAGGTGTCGAAGAGGTTCGCGGTGCCCCAGGTGGTCGCGTAGAGCTCCGCGTTGGAGTAGCCGTGGGCGAGGAAGGAGTCGCGCGAAGCGCTCCAGCCCGTCTGCGAGACGGCGGTGCAGAGGGCGCAGTCGGAGTTGCCGTGGATGAAGACCACGGGGTCGTGCGCGAGCGCCTGCCCCGTGCTGGCGCGGCCGCCGAAGGAGCCTTGGCCGGCGAGGTCGTCGCGGGGGAAGTCGTCGCCCTGGTAGGGCGAGGTGGCGAGCCACGCGCGGAAGTCGGTGGTGAGGCCCGGGGGCACTGCGGCGGCCCTCTTGAGGGGGTCACCTGGCGAGCCGCCTGTGCCGTCGTCCGCGAGCGGGCCGCCGCAGGCCGCAGCCAAAAGCTGCGTGACGACGAGGAGGGCGGCGAGCGCGGGTCGCGGCGCGCGCAGCAGGGCGGCGGGGACCGTCTTCTGCTGGCAGCGCGGCGGGTGGCGCAAGGAGCGTCTCCTCACTCTGGGTTGGGGCGGCGGTGGAGGTGGCGGACGGTTCATCACTTGACGGCGAAATGCAACCCGTCAGGTGGCGACGGCGACCGTCCCCGCGCGACCGCCTGGTCAGAGCGCGGCCAGCAAGCGGACGCGGCGCTCCGCTCCGGCCGCGTCGGCGGGAGGAAGGGCAGCCAGCGCCGCCTTGACGCGCGCCCGGTCCAGCGGCCCGCCGGAGCCTTGGTGCGCGACCGCCGCGAGGCAGTCGGCCAGATCCCGCTCGCTCAGGCGGCCGATCTTCAGCAGCAGGAAGAGCGTGTGCGTCGGCCGTAAAATGCGCCCACGCGCGCCCGCGCGCAGCACCTCGACCTGCTCGCGCCAGCCCGGGATCCGCTGCACGAAGAAGTCCGCGGCCGAGTTGATCGACTCGATCGGCAGCCCGCTGCGCGCGGCGAAGTCGAGCAGCGCGTAGCGCTCGGAGGGGTCGCCGCGCATCCCGATGAGATCGATGTCCTGCGTGGTGCGCTCGGGCTCCAGCCAGAGCGCCACCAGCGCGCCGCCGATCAGCAGCCAATCCCCTGCGAGCTGATCCGAGATCGCCTCGACGAGCGCGGCGACGCGCGCGCGATCGAAGGTCGTCTGGCTGGAAGGGGGCACGAGCGGTACTCTAGCAAGATGAGCGGCACACGGTTCGCCAGCAGCGGAGGCAGCGCGCAGCAGGAGGCCGCCTGGTCGGTGCTGGGCGCAGCGGGGCTCCCCGACGGCGCGCCGCGCGCGATGGACCTCGACCGCTTCGACGACGCCGAGGTCCGCGCGGCAGTGCTGCACCTCGCGCCCCAGGCAGCCGCGCTCGACCAGACCAGCCGCGAGCTGCTGGTGGCCTGGCTCCGCGGGCTGCGCGACCACTTCCCGAGCCGCTTCGTGACGCTGCTCGGCGCAGCGGGCGCCGCCGTGATCACGGCCTTGGAGCAGACCGACCTCGACGAGGGCCGCTTGATCAAGTTCCGGCGCATCGCCATCGAGCGGCTCGCCCGGCGCATCTGATCCAGACGTCGAGTTCCGCCGCGGCGGCCCCGAGCCACTCCCCGAGCCACGCCAGGAAGCGCCGCCGGCCGCGCACGCGCCGCACCCCCTACCGCCGCTCTGCTGCTAGCTTCAAGTGATGCGCTTCGTCTCCCCTCTCTGCACCGCCTCCCTCTGCGCCGCCCTGCTCGCCGCCTCTCCCCGAGCGCACGCCGCGCCCGCCACCAAGCCCGCGGCCCGCAAGGCTAACGCTGCCGCCGCGCCGAAGCAGGCCGCGCCGCCTCCGCTCGCCGCCTCCGCACTCTCCGCGCTCGGCCCGCGCGGCCTCGGAGGCCTGCGCTACCGCCACCTCGGCCCCTTCCGCGGCGGGCGCACCAAGGCGGCGGTGGGCGTGCCCGGGAGGCCCGGCGTCTTCTTCATCGGCCCGGTCAACGGCGGCCTCTTCAAGAGCGACGACTACGGCCGCACCTGGAGCCCGATCTTCGACGACCAGGAGACGGCCTCGATCGGCGCGATCGCGGTCGCCCCTTCGCGGCCCGAGACCATCTACCTCGGCAGCGGCGAGGGGATGCAGCGCCCCGACCTCTCCACCGGCGACGGCCTCTACCGCTCGCGCGACTTCGGCCAGACCTGGGTGCACCTCGCCCCCCTGCGCGACGCGCAGCAGATCGCGCAGCTCGCCGTCGACCCGAAGGACCCGGACAAGCTCTTCATCGCCTCGCTCGGCCACCCTTACGGGCCCAGTGAGGAGCGCGGCCTGTACCTCTCGCGCGACGGCGGCGAGACGGTGGTGAAGCTCCTCGGCAGCCAGGATGTCGGCGCGGCCGACGTGGTGATCGACCCGCAGAACCCGCTCAACGTCCTCGCGGCCCTCTGGGAGTCGCGGCTCGGGCCGTGGGAGAACAGCTACTTCACCGGGCCCGGGAGCGGGCTCCACAAGTCGACTGACGGCGGCGCCAGCTGGAAGAAGATCACCGCGGGCCTCCCGGGCGCGGCGCAGGGATTGTCGCGGATCGGGCTCACCTATGCGCCGTCGAGGCCCTCGCGGGTCTATGCGACGGTCGAGGCCGAGAAGGACGGCGGCCTCTACCGCTCGGACGACGGCGGCGAGACCTGGGCGCGCACCACCCAGGACGGCCGCGTCACCGACCGGGGCGACGACTTCGCCGAGGTGAAGGTCCACCCGAAGGACCCGGACATCGTCTTCACCGCCAGCATCGTGGCCTGGAAGTCCGTCGATGGAGGCAAGACCTTCAATGCCCTCCGCGGCGCGCCAGGGGGCGATGATTATCAAAAGTTCTGGATCGATCCACAGAACCCGGAGGTGATCCTCCTCTCCTCCGACCAGGGCGCGGTGGTGACGGTGAACGGCGGCCGCACCTGGAGCAGCTGGTATAATCAACCGACTGCGCAGCTTTATCACGTCACCGCTGACAACTCCTTTCCCTATCGGCTCTGCGGCGGCCAGCAAGAGAGCGGCTCCGCCTGCGTCTCCAGCCGGGGGCAGGATGGCCGGATCACTTTTCGCGATTGGCACCCGGCCGGATTCGACGAGTACGGCACCGCCGCGCCCGACCCGAAGGACCCCGACGTCGTCTACGGTGCCCGCGTCAGCCGCTGGGACCGGCGCACCGGGCAGTCGCAGGAGGTGGGCCCCGAGCCGCTGCGTCCCGAGGGGTACCGCCTGCTGCGCTCGATGCCGCTGGTCTTCTCGCCGGCCGACCCGGGCGCGCTCTACTTCGCCTCCAACCGCGTCTGGAAGACCACCGACGGCGCGCAGCACTGGAAGGCGATCAGCCCCGACCTCTCGCGCGCGCTCTGGGAGCCGCCTGCGTCGGTGGGCAAGTACCGGGGCACGCCCGCGGCCCTGCCCAAGCAGCGCGGCGTGGTCTACGCGCTCGCGCCCTCGCCGCTCGACAAGGACCTGCTCTGGGCCGGCACCGACGACGGCCTGCTCCACCTCACCCGCGACGGCGGCGAGACCTGGAAGGACGTCACCCCGCCCTCGCTGCAGCCGTGGGCCAAGGTCTCGGGGATTCAAGCGTCGCGCTTCGACAAGAACGTCGCCTGGGCCGCCATCAACACCATCCGCCTCGACGACCTGCGGCCGCACGTCCTGCGCACCCGCGACGGCGGCGCCACCTGGGACGACGTCAATGCCGGAATTGGACCGAATGCCTCGGTCAACATGATCCGCGAGGACACCATCCGGCCCGGGCTGCTCTTCGCGGGCACCGAGCGCGCGGTCTGGTTCTCGCTCGACGCGGGGACGTCTTGGGCCTCGCTGCGGCTCAACCTCCCGAACACCTCGGTGCGCGATCTGATCGTCAAGGGCGACGACCTCGCGCTCGCCACCCACGGGCGCGGCTTCTGGATCCTCGACGACCTCACCCCGCTGCGCCGCCTCTCGGCAGAGGCGCTCGGCGCGCCCGTGACGCTGCTCGAACCGCAGACCGCGCTGCGCGTCCGCTTCTCCACCTACGGCGACACGCCGCTCCCGCCCGACGAGCCCGCAGGTGAGAACCCGCCCGACGGCGCCATCGTCAACTACCTCTTGCGCGAGCCCGCGCAGGGCCTGCTCACGCTGGAGATCTCCGACGCCGCGGGCCACCTCGTGCGCCGCTACCGCAGCGATGATCCGCGGCCCCCGCCGGCCGACACGGGCAATGTCCCCAAGTATTGGCTCCGCCCCGCCCCGCTGCTCGGGCGCGAGGCCGGGCTGCACCGGTTCGTCTGGGACCTGCACGAATCGCCGCCGCCGTCGCAGGAGCCCATCTATCCGATGTCGGCCGTGCCCGGCGACACGCCAGCCGAGCCGCGCGGGCCTTGGGTGCTGCCAGGGCGCTACCAGCTGAAGCTCGTCGCTGGCGAGGGCCCGGCGGCGCAGACCAGCACCACCTCGCTCACCGTGGAGCTGGACCCGCGGGTGAAGACCTCGCTCGCCGCGCTGCAGGCCCAGCACGCGCTCTCCCGCGCGCTGGCCGAGGCGCTCGCGCGCAACGCCGACGCCACCGCGCGGCTGCGTGCGCTCCAGTCGAAGCTCGAGGCCCGGCTGGGCTCCTGGGCGGGCGCTGGCCCGAACCCCGCCGGACCACAGCTCGAGGAGCTCCGCGAGCTGGCGGGGGCCGCCTTCCGCCTCAAGCTCAACGGGCCCTCCCCCTCTGCGCAGAAGAAGGCGGGCGACGAGCAGCGCGACCTCGGGCAGACCCAGGGCAGGCTGCTGCACCTCTACGACCTCGCGCAGCAGGCGGACCTCGCGCCCACGCCGCAGGTGGCGGCGAATGGCGCGCAGGTGCTGGCCGAGGAGAAGGCGCTCGAGGAGCGGGTCGAGGCGCTCTTCGTGCATGCGGCCGCGCAGGGGCCGCTGTAGCCGCAGGGGCGCCCCTACTTCAGCTTGCTGCCGAGCTTGCCGCAGGCGGCGTTCACCGCGGCCACGTCGGGCTGGTACGTCTTGGTGCCGAACTCGGCGTCCTTCTGGCCGAGGTCCCAGCGGGCGTCGCCGCCGCCCATCAGCTGCGCGGTGGTGGCGAGCTTGAAGTGGGCGATGGCCACGGTGTCGACCGCCTCACCCTTGGGCTTGCCCGACTGGATGTAGTCGACCTCCGGATGGCTCCCCGCGCTGTTCAGGTACTGGGCGGGGCTCACGCCGCGGTGGTCCTTCACCGACTTCGGCGCGTAGTTCTTGAACAGCGGCGCCCCGCCCAGCTCCTCGAGGGCGCCCAGCTTGTGGCCGAAGCGCTTCTCGCAGGTCCCGGCGAACCCGCCGATGGCGTGGGTGAACCACCAGCCCTGCCGCTTCATGCTGCCCGTCTCGGTGACGACGACGTTGCGGTCGAGTCCGAGCAGGCGCGTCAGCCGGTCGCCGTTGCGCACGTTCACCTCGCTGTGGACGGCGAAGGGGTCGACGATGACGTGGTCCTCCAGCTTGCCGCCCGTGCGGCTCTGGTAGAGCGCGCCGTACTCCGAGACGAGCTCGCGGTAGCCGTAGACCGCTTCGTTGTAGTCGGGGTGCGCGGTGTCGATCGACCCACCGGAGATGAGGATGGCCCCCACCGCGCCGTCGAGCAGCAGGAGGAAGGCGTGGCGCAGGCGCGAGCGGAAGTTGGGCTCCACCCAGTGCGAATCGCCGCCGCCCCGCTGCGGCCAAGCGCAGTGGTGGCACTCGCCCTCGGACGAGCCCGGGACCACCGCCAGCGCATACTCGGGCTGCGTGGGGCTCGACTTCAGCGCGGACGTGAGCGCGTCGAGCGCGCGGGCGTTGTCGACGCCGCAGCCCGCGAACTTCACCGCGCGCAGCGACGAGGACGCCAGCGCCGGGTCGACCGCCTTCCACGCCGGGCGCGGGCCGGGCTTGTCGTTCGATTGGATGTATTGCGAGGTATTGACGCCGATACCAGCGGCAATGGCGACCGAAGGCGCGGCGAGGAGGAGCAGGAGGGCGAATCGGGCGGCGCGCATCGTGGGCTCCGGGTCGAGGCACCGCTGAGACGGGTGCACGAACCGCCCAGGCTAGTACAGGCCGGCGGGCCTGTCTGCGGGTTCCTCTGCGGCAGGTGGCGGAGGCAGCGGCTGCTCGTCAAATCGGCTGGTCAGAGTCCTCGCGCCACCCGCAGGATCATCGCGTAGTGCGACATCGCCGCCGCCACCACCAGGGCGTGGAACACCTCGTGGTAGCCGAAGACGCCGGGCACCGGGTTGGGCCGCCTGCTGCCATAGGCGATGCCGCCCACCGTGTAGAAGAGCCCGCCGAGGAACATCAGGAAGCAGCCCGTCGGCCCGAGGTGCTGCCAGAGCACCGGGAAGTCCTTCACCACCAGCCAGCCGAGCGCGATGCAGATGCCCGCGGTCACCGGCTTGGGCGCGTGGACCCAGAAGATCGACTGGAGGATCCCCGCGCCCGCCCCGAGCCAGACCGCCTTGAGCAGGAAGAGGCCATTCGACTCCGGCAGCACCAGCAGGCAGATCGGCGTGTACGTCCCGGCGATGAGCAGGAAGATGCCGCAGTGGTCGAGCTGCCGCATCAGCTTGCGCGCCGCCGGGCCCCAGGTGGGCCGGTGGTAGAGCGCGCTGATGCCGAACATCGTCGTCAGGCTGAGCGCGAAGACCCCGAGCGCGAGGCCCGTGCGCAGCGTCTTGGCGAGCGAGATCATCGCGATGCCCGCGCCCAGCGCCGCGTAGAACGCCGCCTCGTGCGAGACGCCCCGGAGCTTGGGCTTGGTGAGCCCGCCGCCTTCAGGGCCGGAGGACGCTGCGGAGACGGGCACGGACATGGTCGCTTCCATTGGCACACCTCGGGCGCAGCGCTAGCTGGGCCGCCGAGGGGATTTATGTACCCCGCCGGTCACGGAAGTGTCAGCGCAAGGGAGGGTGCGCCGACGGCGGTGCGGTACGGCGCCGAGACGAACCGGGAGCCGGACCTGCGAAACGAAGTGTGCTTCGTCCACTCAGGGTCGTCTGTTTAATGTAGTCGTTTCAGTATACGGTGTTGGATGGCCTATTCTAAAGCGAGGATACTCAACCACCTGGGCCCCTCAGGCCTTTCGCTGGCAGAGGCAGCCGGGCCTCTTCGCTGCACCCTCCAAGAACGGCTTCGGGCGCCTCCCGGACCCGGCGGACCTCTCGGTCCACCCAGTCCAGCGAGACGCCCGTAGGTTCAACTCGCTGCTGGCAGCGCTGCTACTGCGCCGCCGCCGAGGCCTTCTGCCCGCCGCCCGGGCCGCCCTTGGCCTTGGGCTTCGCCGCGTCGACCTTCTGCTTGTGCTCGAGGTACTCCTCGAACCAGATGGTCATCGGGCTGGCGATGTACCAGGTGGAGTACGTGCCGGAGATGATGCCGACCAGCATCGCCAGCGCGAAGTCTTGAATCGTCCCGACGCCGAAGAGGATCAGGCCCACCAGCGAGAGCGCGGTGGCGCCCGAGGTGATGATGGTCCGGCCCAGGGTCTCGTTGATGCTGAGGTTGACGAGATCCTTGAGGCTCTTGCCCTTGTACTTGCGCCCGTTCTCACGGATCCGGTCGTAGACGACGATGGTGTCGTTCACCGAGTAGCCGACCACCGTCAGCACCACCGTGATCGAGGTGAGGTTGAACTCGTGCCGGCTGACCACGAAGAAGCCGAGGGTGACCACGGCGTCGTGGATGAGGGCGATGACCACGCCCGGCGAGAACTTGAACTCGAAGCGGAAGCCCACGTAGACGAGGATCATCACCATCGCCCAGAAGACCGCGGCGATGCCGTCCTTGCGCAGCTGCTTGCCGACCTGCGGGCCGACGTACTCGGTGCGGACCACGTCCACCGAGTCCTGGCCGAACTTGGCGCGGAGCGAGCCGCCGATCTTGTCGCCGGGACCCTGCGCGATGATGGTGTACTCGCGGTCCTGGCCCTCGCGCGCGGAGAGCAGGCGGATGTCCTTGACGTTGAGGCCGGCTTTCTCGGCCGCGCGGCGCAGCGTGGCCGGCTCGACGTTCTGCTTGAAGCCGAAGTCGAGCTTGTCGCCGACCTCGGGATCGAAATGAAACGTCGTCGGCTGCGAGGCGGCAAGCTCGGCCGAGACCGCGGCCTTCACCTCGTTGGCCTTCTCGCGGGTCAAGAGCGAGATGCGCTCGACGCGCACGAGGAACTCGTTCTTGTCGATCGCGCCGAACTGCTGGACGGTGGGCTCGCCGAAGCCGAGCTTGCCGACCTCTTCACGCAGCGCGCCCGCGTCGACCGCCTTCTTGAACTGCACCTGCAGCTCGGTGCCGCCCGCGAAGTCGACGCCGTAGTTGAGCCCCGGCCAGACGATGGCGCCGAAGAGCACCAGGGCGTTGACCACCAACGAGGCGATCACCGCCACCCGGCGGTACTTCACGAAGTCGTAGGTGGTGCCCGACTTCACCAGCTCGATGAACTTCATCTCCATGACGAACCTCTTGTCCCCGCGTTCTTGCGCGAGAGCTCAAACCGTTTTTCACCGCACGCACAGCGCCGACCCGCGACTGCTCCAACAGGTCCCTCGTACTAGAACGTCACGGCCTTGTGCAGCTTGCCGTGGCTCGAGAACCACTCGGTGATGGCGCGGGTGACGACGATGCTGGTGAACATCGACGCGAGCAGACCGATGATGAGAGTGGTGGCGAAGCCGCGGACCGGGCCGGAGCCGTAGGCGCGGATGACGAAGCCGGCCACCAGCGCGGTGACGTGGCCGTCGAAGATGGTCCAGAAGACCTTGTCGTAGCCGGTCGAGATCGCCGTGCCGACGCTCTTGCCGCTCTTGAGCTCTTCCCGGATGCGCTCGTTGATCAGCACGTTCGCGTCGACCGCCATGCCGAGGGTGAGCACGAAGCCCGCGATGCCCGGCAGGGTCAGCGTCGAGTTGAGGAACGCCATCACCGCCAGCACCACCAGGCCGTTGAGCACCAGCGCGATGTCGGCGATGAAGCCCGAGAACCGGTAGTAGATGAGCATGAAGATGAGGACGGCGATCAGGCCGACGATGGCCGAGATGGCGCCGCGCCGGATCAGCTCCGGCCCGAGGCTGGCGCCCACCGTGCGCTCCTCGAGGATGCGGACCGGGGCCGGCAGGGCGCCGCCGTTGAGGACGATGACGAGGCTCTTCGCCTCCTCCATGATCTCGTTCACCGGGCGCAGGCCGCCGAGGTGGATCGAGCACTGGCCGCCGGTGATCGGCTCGTTGATGATCGGCGCGCTCTCGACCGTGTCGTCGAGCACGATGGCCATCAGCTTCTTGGTGTTCTTGGTGGTCAGGTCACCGAAGAGCTCGGCGCCGGTCTTGTTGAACGAGAGCGAGACGTAGGGGCGGTTGCCCTCGCCCGGGCGCTGGTCGAAGCTGACGCGGGCGTCGGTGAGGTACTCGCCGGTGACGCCGGCCTTCTTGTCGAGCAGGTAGGTCCGGTAGAAGACGTCCTTCTTGAGCCGGTCGTCGCTCTTGTGGATGGCCCACTCGCGCTGGTGGATCGACCCGTCCGCGTCGGTGCGGGCGGTGGGCGCGTTCTTGCCGAGGAACTCGGTCAGCACGGTGCGGTCGGTGGCCCGGAAGTAGGCGCCGGCGACTTCAGAGCCGCCCGGGCCTTCGTGCCGGTCGAACTCCAGCGTCACGCCGGTGGGCAGCTTGTCCTTGAGCGCCTTGGCGGGCGCGTCGTCGTCGTCGACGATCTTGAACTCGAGCTGCGCGGTGCGGCCGAGGAGCTCCTTGGCCTTCTCCGGGTTGGAGTAGCCGGGCAGCTGCACCAGGATGTTGTTGTCGCCGCGCTTGGCGATGGTGGGCTCGGAGACGCCCCACTTGTCGACGCGGTTGCGGATCGACTTGATCGACTGCTCGATCGCGCTCTCCTTGAGGTACTTGACGGCGTCGTCCTTCATCTCGAGGATGAACTGGTTTCCCTCGGCGCCGCGGACCTTCATGTCCGTGTAGTCGTCGGTGATCTGGCCGCGCGCCTTGGCGAGCAGGTCGGCGCTCGGGGCGATCACTGTCACGTAGCCCGTCTCGGTGTCGCCGCGGACCTCCATGCCCTTGAGGTCCTTGCGCTCGAGCATCGACTGCAGCTCCTCGGCGCGGCGGACGGCCTTCTCCTTCACCGCGCGATCGACCTCGACGCCGAGCACCAGGTGGATGCCACCCTGGAGGTCGAGCCCGAGGTTCAAGTGCCGCGGCGGCGCCCACTTCGGACGCGCGGCCTCGAACACCGCCGGCTCGTTGCGCTGCTCCGGCGAGAGGTTGAAGTACGTCACCGACGGGACGAGCGCGTACACCGACAAGAGCGCCACCGCCACGATGAGGCCGGCCTTCCAATACCAGCTGCGTTCCATTCCACTTCTCCCGCCGCGCCACCCCGCCAAGAGCGGGGGCCCGGCTGTATTTCGCTACTTCTTTTCGGTGGAGGCCGGATCGGCCTTCGTATCGGACTTCGCGTCAGGCTTGGCGTCGGGCTTCTCTTCGACCGGCACGAACGGGCCGACCACCTGCGCCTTGAGCACGCGGATCTTGTTGCCGTTGCCAAAGTCGATGAAGAGCACCGCGCCCGCGACCTTGTCGATCTTGCCGATCAGGCCGCCGGTGGTGACCACCTCGTCGCCCTTCTTGAGGGAGTCGAGGTAGCCCTGCAGCTTCTTCTGCGTCTGCTGCTGGGGGCGGATGATCATGAAGTAGAAGATCCCGAAGAAGATCAGGATCAGGAAGAGCATGCTGTTCGGCCCGCCGAAGGGCGACGCGCCCGGGTCGGCCTGGGCCATCAGCGTGAGTGCGAGCGGAGTGGGCACGGCGCCTTCCTGGGTTGCGGTCGAGACGGCAGACGGAAAAGGAGGCGCGTTCTAGCACCAAGGTGGGGCCTCGGCAACGGGTATCGGGAGGCCCCTCGCTGCGCAGCCTCCGCGAAGCACCGGCAAATGCCGTCGCTCCTGATCGGGGTGCCTCCACCGCGTTGACCGAGCGGCGGGGCCCGCGGGCGGAGAGTTCGGCCGCGCAGCCCTACGCCGGGCCGCTGTCGCGCCGGCTCTCGTCGAGCTGCCGGAGGCCGTCGAGGAGGATCACCCGCAGCTCGCGCGGTTCGCCCGAGGGGAGCTCCGCCTCGTCTGCGCGGAGGAACGAGAACGTCCCGACGCCGCCCGTGAGGAGGCCCCGCACGACCGCCGCCGCGTCGGCGTTCTCGGCCGGCTCCTCGGAGCGGGCCCACACCAGCTGGCCTTCGATCAGCGCCAGCGCGCGCTCGACGCCGTCGCAGCTGACCACCAGGAGGCCCGTGCGCCGGTGGTGCTCGAGCAGGCCGAGCAGATCGCCCGCGCCGATCTCGGCGAGGTCGCCCCAGAGCACGGGCTTGAGACCCGGCATCGGCCCCGGCAAGAGCGCGCGGACCCGCTGCCCGGCGGGCCAAAGACAGCTGCCCGCTGCCGCGCCGCACGCCGCCCGGCCGAGCAGGGGCAGGTCGGCGCCTGCGTCGGCGGGGAGTTCACTGTCGGGGGCGGGCTCGGACACGGACTGCAACAGTGGCCAAGGACCGGCGGCGGCGCAAGGGGAGAGACCCGACAATCTTCCCGGGGTTCAGGCGTCGGGCCCGGCCGCGAACGCCGCCAGGCGCGCATCGACGTAGGCCTGCGCGGTCCCCTGCTCGATGGCCGCCCGCAGGCCCGCCATCAGGTCCAGGTAGAAGGTGAGGTTGTGCAGGCTGTTGAGGCGGTACGCGAGCAGCTCCTCGGAGGCAAAGAGGTGGCGCAGGTAGCCGCGGGTGAAGGTCTTGCAAGTGTAACACCTGCAGCCCTCGTCGGCCGGCCGCTGGTCGCGCGCGTAGCGGGCCGCCTTGATCTGCAGCCGGCCGCGGCTGGTGAAGAGCAGGCCGTTGCGGGCGACGCGGGTGGGCATCACGCAGTCGAAGAGGTCGACCCCGGCCAGCGCGCAGCGGAGCAGGTCCTCGGGCGTGCCCACGCCCATCAGGTAGCGCGGCTTGTGCGCCGGGAGCAGCGGGGCGGCGTGCTGCACGCCCTCCCACATCCGCGGCGGCTCCTCGCCCACCGAGAAGCCACCGAGCGCGTTGCCCGGCAGGTCCAGCTCGGCGATCTCGCTGGCGTGGCGCGCACGCAGGTCCTGGAAGAGGCCGCCCTGCACGATGCCGAAGAGGTTGCCAATTCGATAACCGGGTCCCTTCTCGCCCGCTGGCCCCAGCTGATCGGGGAGGCCGCGCCGCTCCTGCCAGGCGGTCTTGCAGCGCCGCGCCCAGCGGGTGGTCCGCTCCAGCGCCTGGACGTGGTGCTCGCGCTCCGACTTCGCGGGCGGGCACTCGTCGAAGCACATCAGGACGTCGGCGCCGAGCCGGCCCTGGATCTCCATCGCCGTCTCGGGCGAGAGCATGTGCTTCTTGCCGTCGAGGTGGCTCTGGAAGAGCGCGCCCTCCTCGGTGATCTTGCGCTGGCCCGCGAGCGAATACACTTGAAAGCCGCCCGAGTCGGTGAGCACCGACCCGCCCCACGACATGAAGCGGTGCAGGCCGCCCATCTCCTCCACCAGCTCGGGGCCGGGCCGCAAGAGCAGGTGGTAGGTGTTGCCGAGGATGATCTGCGCGCCGATGGCGTTGAGGTCGTCGGGCGCGAGCGCCTTCACCGAGGCGACGGTGCCCACGGGCATGAACTGCGGCGTGTCCACCGGGCCGTGCGCGAGCTGCAGCTTGCCCCTGCGCGCGGCGCCGTCGGTGTGGGTCACCTGGAACTGGAGCAGCCCGCCCTGCGACGGGGTGAGGGCGGGGCTGGCGGCGGGCACGGGCTCGGACATGCGCGGCTTGTACCACCAGGGGCCGGAGGCGCGGACCACCAACCGGCCTCCGAGCGCCCGAGGACGATACCAGCGGAGCAACGGCAGGTGGAACTCCAGGAAACCGGGAAATCCCGGTCACCCGCTCCTCCGCAAGCCAGTCTTGGGAACGGCCTGCGCCGAGCCGGCTGCCCGGAGACGGGGCGGTGCTGCCGGCTTCGCAGCCCTGGTGCCACGCCGCGGCGCTGCGAGGTTCAGTCGATCAGCATCGCGTCGCCGTAGCTGAAGAAGCGGTACCGCTGCGCCACCGCCTCTTGGTACGCGGCGAGCGTGCGGTCCATCCCGGCGAAGGCCGAGACCAGCATCAGGAGCGTGCTCTTTGGTAGATGGAAGTTGGTGAAGAGCGCGTCCACCGCGCGGAATCGGTAACCGGGCGTGCAGAAGAGCGCGGTGCTCCCGGGGCCCGCGCGCAAGGCCCCGGTGGCCTCTTCGAAGGCCGCCTCCAGGGTGCGCAGCGCGGTGGTGCCGACGGCGACCACCCGGCCACCGGAGGCGCGAGCCCTTGCGCAGGCCTCCACCGTCGCGACCGGCACGTCGTACCGCTCGCGGTGCATGGTGTGGTCGGCCACCTGGTCGACCCGCACGGGCAGGAACGTCCCGGGGCCGACGTGGAGCGTCACCTGCGCGAAGGAGATGCCCTTGGCGCGCAGGGCGGTCATTAGCGATTCGGTAAAGTGCAGCCCGGCGGTGGGCGCGGCCACGGCGCCGCGGACCTTCGCGAAGAGGGTCTGGTAGCGGTCCCGATCGGCCGCTTCGGGCGCGCGCTCGATGTACGGCGGCAGGGGCAGCTCGCCGCTCTGCTCGAGGAAGTCGAAGAGCGCCTCCGACGACCCGTCGCCGAGCAGCGAGGCCGGGAGCCGCACCCGCAGCTCCCCGCCGCCGCGCGCCTCCACCACCTCGAGCGCGTGGCCGTGGATGTCCACCACCTGCCCGGCCTTCAGCGCCTTGGACGCCTGGCCGAGCGCGAGCCACTCGGCCCCCGCCGCAGTGCCCTGCTGCAGCGGCGCGAGCGGCTCGATGAGGAGCAGCTCCACCTTGCCCCCGCTCCCCTGCTTGTGCCCGCGCAGCCGCGCCGGGATGACGCGCGCGTCGTTGACGACCAGGACGTCGCCCGCGCGCAAGAGCTGCGGCAGGTCGCGGACCATCCGGTGGGTGAGCGGGCCCGCGGCGCGCGGGAAGCAGAGCAGGCGCGAGGCGTCGCGCTCGGGCAGCGGGGCCTGGGCGATCAGCTCGGGGGGCAGCGCGAAGTCGAAGTCGGAGACCAGCATGGCCCGTGGAGTAACACACGGGCTCGCGCGCGGGCGTGGCCGCTGGCGTGGCTACGCGGACTCGCCGACGGCCTGGGGCCCGCGCGGCGGCGCGAAGAGGCGGCTCTTGCGCCCGATCCGCAGCTGGTTGCCGCGCCAGGAGAGGGAGCGCTTGAAGAGCGCCAAGGGCCAGAGCGCGGCGATGAGCAGGTCCTTGGGCGCGATCCACGCCGCGTCGAGCAGCAGCACGGGCCCGCCGCGCAGCTTCCCCAGGAGACGCGCGTCGAGCGCCACCTTGGCCAGCGCCACCGCGAGCGCGCCCGCCGCCTCCTGCGCGCTCACCGCCAGCGGCCCGCGCGCGAGCAGCGCCAGCGTCACGAGGAGCACCGGGTTGAAGAGCAGCTCGCCGAAGAAGTTGGGCAGCCCCACCCGTCGCCGCATCTGCCCCCAGCGCAGGTGGCGCTCGAGGAACCGCTCCACGCTCCACGCCTCCACCACGGTGGGAATGGGAAACGGCGAGAGCGCCACCTTGAACCCCGCCCGCTCGAACTTGCGGCCGAGCAGGTAGTCCTCGGCGAGCACGCTCGCCACCGATCGCAAGCCGCCGACGGCCTCGAGCGCCTGCTTCGAGAGCAGCATCGACTTGCCCACCACGCAGGCGCGCCCCGAGAGCGCGCGGACGAAGGCGGCGGTCTGGTTGACGAAGACGCCCGTGTGCAGGTTCTCCAAGAGCGCGCCCGCCGACTCCGCGCGGGGCGCGATGCCCACCACCGGGTTCGTCACCATCTGCACCGCCGGGTCGCGAAGCTCCGCGGCCGTCGCGCGCAGGTAGCCGGGGCCCGGGCGGGTGTTGGAGTCGGAGATGAGCACGTGCGCGTGGCGCGCCTTCGGCAGGAGCCCGCGCAGCACGCGCACCTTGGGGTTGCGGCCCCGCTGCCCGGAGCAGACGACCACGCGGATGGCGACGTCGGGCCGCGCGCGCTGCAGCCGGCGGGCGAGCGCGAGCGCCGGGTCGCCCGGGTCCTCGGCGCCGAAGAGGAGCTCGAACTCCGGGTACTCCTGGTCGCAGAAGGCGAGCAGGTTCTCCCAGAGGCCGTCGTCGAGACCCTTGAGGGGCTTGAGGATGGAGACGGGCGGCGTCGGCCCGGGCAACACGGGGCGGCGCAAGTAATACTCGCCCGCGGCGCTGGAGATGGCCACCACGGCGAGGCTGAGGAGGGAGAGCAGCGCGAGCAGTTCCCACAGCGGAGGGATTTGCATGGCGCACTCTGCGGCGCGCCCCGTGGCGATCCGGTGGCGGCCGTGAGGCGCTCGTCGTCAGCCGTGGAGCAACCCGGCGGCTACAGCTTCCCCACCTCCGCGGCGATCTCGTACAGCCCACGATTCGGTAAGTGTCGATAACCAGCCCAGGCGCACGCAGCCAGCACGCCGTCCTCCAGCCAGTGCGAGAGCCATGCGCCCGCGTGGGCCGGGTCCTGCTGGGGGAGCGCGGCGCCCCACTCCTGCGCCCACCGCTGGTTGCACGCCTCGTGCACGCCCACCGGCGGCGCCACCAGGAGCGGCAGGCCGAGCGCGGCGAAGAAGGTCAGCTCGCTCGGCTTGCTCCAGAGGATGTCGGTCTCGGCGAGCAGCGCGTTGAACGCCGGGAAGTAGCTCCAGACGTCGGGCGCGGTGAGCACCTCGACCGAGCCGTCGCCGGCCCCGCGCTCGCCCTCGCGCAGGCCCGCCGCAGAGAGGAACCCGCGCAGCCGCGCCGCGACCTCTGGACGCCGGCCCGCCACCAGCGTCAGCCGCAGCCGGCCCGCCGCGAGCAGCGGCCGCAGCGAGGGCAGGAACGCCTCCACCAGGCCCACCTGCGCGCCGGCCCCGCCCACCGCAAACGTCAGCCGCGGCGGCCGCCCCGCCTGCTCCTGCGGCAGCGGCCCGAGCGACCGCTCCACCTCCCCGCGGTTTTTCTCCAGCCAGGCCCCGCGCGGGTCGAGCCGCGCCAGCCGCGCCGCCAGGTTCTGGCGCAAGACGGGCAGGTCCGGCCCGCCGAGCAGCTCGTGCGGGAGAGGGAAGCCCGTGACCTTCACGTTCTGCGGCTTCACGCCGTAGGCCAGCAGCCGGCGCGCGGTGTGGGCCGCCGGCGCGAAGTAGACGATCTTGCTCTGCGCGGAGGCCTCAGGGACCCAGACCCGGTTGACGTCGCTGTCGGTGACCACGCAGGCCACCCGCGTGCGGCCGTGCAGCTCGGCGAGGATCGCCGGCGCGTAGAAGGTGGCCAGGAGCGGCGCGTCGCTCTCTTCGAGCTGCCTCGCGAGCGCGCTGCCGAGGCCCTGCCGGGCCGCGCGCACCAGCGCCGCCGTGCCCACGGTGGGTGCCGAGAGATCGCGCTCGGGATGGAGCGGCGGGATCTGCGTGACGTTGTCGAGCAGCGCCTGGGCCGGTCCGCCCACCCATGGCAGCTGCGACCAGCGCGTCAGCGGCTCGTAGAACTTGCGAGCCCGGCGCCAGTAAGCCTCATCCTGCGCGTCGCCCACGGGGGCGCGGTCCATCTCGCGCACGGGCACGCCGAGCTGCGCCGAGAGCGCGACCGCGGGGCGCAGGTGGCCGTAGCCCATGTCGATGGCGACCAGCAGGGGCTTGGTGGCCGTTGCCGCGGCAGGTGCACCAGCGAGAGCGCCGGAGGGAGGTGAGCCGTCCGAGGCGGCGCCGTCAGGGGAACGCATGGCGGCGCAGGGTGGACCTGGTGCAGCGGCCGCGCAAGCACCAACCAGCGCCGCGACGTCGCCTGGCCCGATCCTGTCTCAGTACATCCGCCGCACCTCCGCCCCCGGGTAGTAGTGCCCGAGGATCTCCCGGTAGCTCTCCCCCCTCGCCGCCCTGCCCCGCGCGCCCCACTGGCACAAGCCCACCCCATGCCCGCTCCCGCGCCCGGTGAACACCGCCGTCTTCCCCTCGACGCGCACGTTGAACAAGAGCGAAGGCAGCGCCGTATACCCGATCAGCTGCCGCAGCTCCGCCCCGCTCAGCGTCGGCCCGCCGCCGCCCGCGGTGCCGAGCCGCACGCTCTTCGCCCGGCCCGACGC
>JAYWAO010000122.1:0-2291 GCA_043782365.1 Deltaproteobacteria bacterium | reverse complement strand
GCTGGCTGAAGTCGATGTTCTTCTCTCGCTCGCTGGTGATGCTGATCGCCGCGACCGCGACGTCGGCCTTGCCCGCGCGCAGCGCCTCCATCAGGTCGGGCATGGTCTTCACCCACGTCACCTCGTACTCGAGCCCGGCCTCCTGCGCGACCCGCTGCCAGAGCTCGAGCGAGAAGCCCGCGGCGCGGCCGTCCTTGGTGAAGGAGAACGGCTCGATCGGCTTGGTGTAGACGCGCAGCTTCTCGGCGGCGAGCGAGGGGAGCGCCAGCGCGCACACCAGCAGCGCGGCGTGGAGCGGGAGGCGAGCGCGGAGCAGCGGGAGGAGCGTCATCGGCGCTTTCGCCTCTCGTGGCCTGGGGAAGAGGAGCGGACCCAAGGCCCGTGCAAGCTAGCACGCGCTCGCACCCGCGCGGGCCCCCACGGCTTGTGAAACCGCGCGCAGCCTGCGTACTGTCGCTGACGCTCCCTAGCGCGCCCAGCCTCGTTCGACCCCGATGGGAGCAAAAAGGGGTTCGCGATGGCGACCATCGAAAAGCACGTCACCCGCAAGTTGATCGCGCTCGACGCCCTGGCCCCCTGCAGCGAGGCGGCCAGGCTGATGCAGCAGCGGAGCATCGGGGCAGTCGCGGTGCAGGTGGAGGGCAGGACGGTCGGGCTGGTGACCGAGCGCGACTTGGCGCTGCGGGTGGCCGGCCAGGGCCAGCCGGCCTCGACGCCCGTGGGGGAGGTGATCAGGCGCGACCTGCCACCGGTGCCTTCGTCCGCCAACGACAAGGAGGTCGTCGAGCTGATGCGGGCCCGGGCGACGCGGCACCTGCTGGTGGAAGAGGGCGGCGAGGTGGTCGGGGTGATCTCGATGCGCGACCTGATCCGCCTGATGCTCGACGAGAAGGAGTTCCTCATCGGGCAGCTCCAGGTCTACATCGACGGCCGTTAAAGCCACGGCGGAGGGAAGGGCCACCTCGTCGTCCCCTCGGGCACGGTGCCGCGCCGCGACGTCCAGGCGTTGCAGCCCTCCGTCCTCTGTGCTAGTTCGCGCGCCGACGCTCAAGCCCAGCTCCTCCCACCAAAGGACAACCACCCATGGCTCGCAAGAAGATCGCACTCATCGGTGCCGGACAGATCGGCGGCAACCTCGCTCTCATGGCCGCGCAGAAGGAGCTCGGCGACATCGTGCTCTTCGACGTGGTCGAGGGCGTCCCGCAGGGCAAGGCGCTCGACATCATGCAGTCCCGCGCCTGCGACGGCTACGACGCGCGCATCACGGGCACCAACAAGTACGACGAGGTGGCCGGCGCCGACGTGGTGATCGTCACGGCGGGCATCCCGCGCAAGCCCGGCATGTCCCGCGAGGACCTGCTCGGCGTCAACCTCAAGATCATGAAGGACGTCGCCAGCAACCTCAAGGACCGCTGCCCGGGCGCGTTCGTCATCGTCATCTCCAACCCGCTCGACGCGATGGTCTTCGCGATGAAGCAGATCACCGGCTTCGCCAAGCACATGGTCTGCGGCATGGCCGGCGTGCTCGACACCTCGCGCTTCCGGCTCTTCGTGGCCGAGGAGCTGGGCGTCTCGATCAAGGACGTCCACGCGCTGGTGCTCGGCGGCCACGGCGACGACATGGTCCCGCTGCTCCGCTTCTGCTCGGTGCAGGGCCTCCCGCTCACCAGCCTGATCGCGCCCGAGCGCCTCAACGCCATCGTCGACCGCACCCGCAAGGGCGGCGGCGAGATCGTCCAGCTGCTCAAGACGGGCTCGGCGTTCTATGCGCCCGCCTCCTCGGCGATCGCGATGGCCGAGTCGTACCTCAAGGACCAGAAGCGGGTCCTCCCGGTGGCGTCGCTGCTCGAGGGCGAGTACGGCGTCCACGGCTACTACATGGGCGTGCCCGCGACCATCGGGGCAGGCGGCGTCGAGAAGGTGCACGCGATCGACTTCAACGCCGACGAGAAGGCGCTCTGGGAGAAGAGCTTCGCCTCGGTGAAGAAGACGGTAGACGAGTCGCGCGTGATGCTCGGCGCGTAGGCTCGCTCCAGGCTCGAAGGACCCGGCGCGGGCGCGGTCTCTCCGGAGGCTGTCGCCCGCGTCGCTGCTCTTGGGCACGGAGCCTGCAACGCCGCGGTGCGGACCGGCCCGCCTCTCCTGCGTTTCCTGGTTTCTTCAGGGGCGGAGTTCGGCACCAAGACGCTGGCGGTCAACGCGTCCACGGGCACCGGGGAGTAAAGAGTCATACTTCACACCGGCAAGCACCCCAGGCGCCCCTTCCTCGCTGCAGAGGACGGGGCGCCCGG
>JAYWAO010000121.1:0-17498 GCA_043782365.1 Deltaproteobacteria bacterium | reverse complement strand
CCAAGGTGCTCGGCGTGGTGAAGGTCGGCCTGGGCAACCTGCTCGAGGAGCAGCTGGGCGTGAAGCTGGTCGAGGACGAGCAGCGCTCCGACTGGGGCAAGCGCCCGCTCACCGCCTCGCAGCTCTCCTATGCCTTCGCCGACGTCAGCTACCTGCTCACGCTGCGCGACACGCTCGCCGCACAGCTCGAGGTCCAGGGGCGCACCGCCGAGGCCCACGCCGAGTTCGACCGGGTCCGCGTCAAGGAGCCCCGGCCGCGCGTCTTCGACGCCGAGGGCTGGCAGCGGATGAAGTCGGCCCGCACCCTCGACGGCCGCGGCCGCGCGGTGCTGCGCGCGCTCTTCCTCCTGCGCGACGCCCGCTCCCGCGAGCTCGACCGGCCGCCGTTCAAGGTGCTCAGCGACCTGTTCATGTCGGAGGTGGCGCGCAAGCTGCCCCGCACCGAAGAGGCGCTCGCGCAGATCCCCGGCACCTCGGCGCAGCAGCTGCGCAAGCTCTCGGCGGCGGTGCTGGCGGCGGTGGCCGAGGGGCTCGCCGGGCCCCTCCCCGCGCGGCCCGGAGCGCAGCCGCAGCGCGGTCCGCCGTGGAAGCGCAACGCCGGGCAGGACCCCGTGCTCGAGGCGCGCTACGAGGCGCTGCGCGCGTGGCGCAAGGGCAGGGCGGAGGCGCGCAAGGTGGAGGTGCAGGTGATCGCGCCCAACGCGGTCCTGCTCAACGTGGCCAAGGCCGAGCCCGCGGACCGCGAGGCGCTCGCGCGGGTCGATGGCATGGACCCCTTCAGGGTCGAGCAATATGCCGAAGAGATCCTCTCGGCGCTGCGCCTGCACGCGGCGAAGGCCACCGGGAAGGGCAAGGCCCGCGAGGAGCGCGCGGCCCGGGGCGAGCTTGCGGAGTCCCCGGAGGGTGCGGAGTCCGGGGACGCCGCGGAATCGGAAGGGTCCGCGGAGGCGGACGCAGCTCCGGGGGAGGACGCGCCGGTCGCCGCGCCTGCGCCAGAGGCCCTGGCAGCGTCCGAGGCGCCGGTGCGCAAGGGGCCGGTCCAAGGGTCGCTGTTCTGATCTGAGCGCCGGAGCCGGGCAGGGGCGCGGTGACACGTCGACCTGCACGAGACCACCGACAACAGCGAGTTCGGTCCGGCCAAGGCGGCGCGCGACGGCGAGGCGTTCGACTGGCACCCCATCCCCGACCAGCCCGGCCCAGACCGCGGAAGGGCTCTGGACGCCGACGCAAGCGACACGCCTGCGTCGGCCACGTCAAAACTCCACCCCGCCGACCGGCGCCGGAACCGTCGCGACCAGCCGCGGCGCCTTGCCTCCCGCCAGCATGCGATACGCAGTCCAAGCGCCCAGCACGACCTTCACGTAGATCCGCGTCTCCTTGAACGGGATCTCCTCGACGAAGAGGTCGAGCGGCTCCCCTTGCGCCTTCCTCACCCACGCCGTGGCCGCCTTGGGGCCTGCGTTGTAGGCAGCGGCGGCGAGCGCCGGATCTCCATAGCGCCCGGCCAGCTCCGAGAAGTACCAGGCGCCGAGGTCGATCGCCGGCCCGGGCTCGTTCAGCTCCTCGTCCGGAGCAGGCCTGCCGAGCACCGCCGCCGCGCGCCGGGCGGTGAGGGGCAAGAGCTGCAAGAGGCCCACCGCGCCCGCCGCCGAGCGCGCGTCGGGACGGAACACGCTCTCGCGCCGGGCCACCGCGAGCAGCAGATACGGGTCGAGCCCCGAGCGCCGCGCCGCCGCCAGGATCTCGCGCGGATAGGGCGCGGGATACGCGAGGTCGAGCAGCGCGCGCCCCAGCGAGTCCTGCGCGCCAGCGGTGGCGTGGGCGGGGCCGCTGAGCTCGGGCGGAAGCGGTTGGCCCTGGAGCAGCTGCTGGGCGACCTGCACCGAGCGATCGGTGCGCCCCGCGCGCTCGAGCGCCTGCAGCGCTGGCACCAGCGCCTCGGCGTCGCTGCGGTGGACATGCAGATACACCTCCAGCTCCGCCGCGGCTTCGGCGCGCAGGCCGAGGTCGAGGAGCGTCTGCGCCAGCTCGAGCGCGGGCTTCGCAGCGCCGGGTGCGGGGGCGGCGGCGCGCACGGGAGGGAACGGCGGGGCGGCGGCGGCCGGCGCGCCGAGCGCTTGCTGCGCGAGCAGGCCGTACCAGCCGAGCGGATCGAGCGAGGCCACGCGGGTGAAGAGCGTGGTCGCCTGGTCCGGGGGAGCCGTCCGCGCCTGCCAGTAGAGGCCCCGCGCCCGCGCGCCGTCGTCCTCGGCGGCGGCCACGAAGGCCGCGAACCGCCCGGCAGCGTCCGCGTGGCCAGCCCGGTACGAGAGCCAGGCGAGAAACCAGCGCGCCTCGGCCGCAGCGCCCGTGCGGCGCAGGGTGAGCTTCAAGAGACGCCGCTCGCCCTCCTTCGCATCGCCCGCGTCGAGCAAGAGGCGGGCTGCGAGCAGCGCGCCGTCATCGGCCTCCTGCGTGTCGGGGTGCTGCCGCTGCAGCTGGTCGAGGACCGCCACCGCCTGCTTGGTCTTCCCACGACGTGAGTGGTCCCTCGCCAACAGCAGGCCGGCCGCTGCGGCCACCTTGCCGGCGCCGTGCTTCCACGCCTCCGCGAGCGCGCTGGTGGCCTCGGCCCGCCTGCCATCGGCGGCGAGGGCGCGGGCGAACAGCAGCGCTGCTTCGGCGCGCTCCGTGACCGGGGCCTTGGCACTGGCGAGCGCCTTGCGGGCCTGCGCGGCTTCGGCGGCGGCGAGCCTGGGCTGGCCTGCGGAGAGCAAGCGCTGGGCGCGGCCGAGCCTGTCGCGGCCCGTCGGCGGAGCAAGCGGCGTGCCCAGCTTCGAGAGGCGCGCCTCGCGCTCGGCTTCGTCGGGCGCGGAGGGGTGGTCGGGGAAGTCGTGCCAGAACGCGCGCAGCGCGAGCAGCGCTTGTTGGACGGCGGCTGCCCGGGCCTTGGTCTTCTCTGGGGCGCGCTCGGCCAGGCGGCAGAGCGCATCGGCGCGGGTCCAGGCGAGGTCGGCGCGCGCCTGCGCAGGCAGCAGGGTCGAGTCGTCCGCCGCGTCGGCCTGCGCTGCTGCGGCGGCTAGATCTCCCTGCTCGTAGAGGGCGTCGGCGAGGAGCGCCGCGGCGCGCGCGGCGAGCGGTCCCGCTCCTCCCGCGGCCTTGCGCAGCGGCCCGAGCGACTGCTCCGCATGCCCCGAGAGCAAGAGCGCCTCGCCCCAGAGGTACAGCCCGTGCGGTTCGAGCCTGCCGAGCCCGGCCTCCACCGCGGCGGAGAATGCAGCCGCGGCCCCGGGCAGGTCGCCCAGCAGGTACCGCGCCCGGCCCGCGATCAGCCTGCACCGTGCTGCGGTGCCCGGTTCCGTCGCGCACTCCTCGGCAGCCAGCAGGGCGGCCTGCGGATCGGCTGGGGGCGAAAGCAGGGCGCCTGCGCGCAGCGCGGGGTCAGGCATGGACGGAGGTGGGGAAGTTCCCTGCATGCCTGCGGCGCTCACGCCGGCGGCGAGGCAGAAAAGTCCGATGATGCTGGAACAGCACGACTTTCTCACCCGCGCACCAAGCTTCCGGCTTCGCCGTAATGTGCCCGACTGGATCCCCCAGCAGCGTTCTGTTATACGCCGCCCCTCGCTGCAGAACACAAAGCGTTTGGAATCATGCGGCCCGGCCCGATGGTAGTGCCGGTACCGAGGAGGATCGTCTCGAATGTCCTTGATCCTGGCCAAGCCGGTCCCCACTGAGTTGACGACGCCCATCAACCTCGAGGGCAGCCGCAAGATGTCGGTGGAAGCCCACCGCAACCTCTTCTGCTCCAGCTATGACGAGTGCCTGAACGAGGCCGTCAAGCGGGGTTGGAACAGCTTCACCTGCGTGCGCTGCCCGAACTACACGCTGACGCAGAACGCGCCCGAGAACTCGATCGAGGCATTCGCTACTCAGCGGAAGAGCGCCTAGGCTCAGCAGGCGGCCACAGGTGGACCGCCACTGCCGTGTTCGTCACGTCGACGGCCTGCTTTGTCTCTCGGCCACCCGCTACTTCGCGTAGAGGATCAGCACCCAGAGCCGGCCCGGCCCGTAGCGGGCTGACGACGCGTAGATCGCGCCGATGCCCACCTGGGTCCAGGAGGGGTCGCCGAGGTTCTTCGAGTTGGTGACCTCCTCCGGCGCGCCCGCGACCAGCAGCTCGGTGGCGGTGGCGTGCAGCTCGGGGTTGTCGTCGATCGCCCGCTGGGCCACCGCCGGGTCGAGCACCTGCGCCTCCAGTACGGTCACGCGCTGCACCTCGCGCAGCGCCAGCGCGTCGAGCGAGGCGTTGCGCGGGAGCGGGCGCAGGCCGCGCTTCTTGCGCTCGGCGCGCAGGACCTTGTCGACGTCGGCGACCGGGTCCTTCGAACCGACCACGGGCAGCGCCAGCACCTCGGTGAGCCAGACCGCGCTCTCGCCCTCGGGGGACAGCCCGCGCACCGCGCCGAGGCCCAGCCTGCGGTGCCGCGGGTCGAGCAGGTTCCAGAGGTGGGCCGGGCTCTGCGCGACCGCCTCGTGGGCCCGGACCGCGTCCTCGGCGAGGCCGATGTTCTCTCCCGCCGAGCGAAAGGCGTACCCGACGGCCTGCAGGCGATCTCCCAGGGCGCCGTCGGTGGGCAGCACGTGCGCGAAGGTCTTCAGCCGCGCCATCTCCTTGCTGTGCTTCTCGGCCACCTGGTCGAGCGCGGGGTCGCGCTGCAGCGCGGGCAGGCCGCGGGCGTGGCGGAGGATGGCGATCGCGTGCTCGACCGCGTCGAGCCCGTCTCCCGTGGGCGCGGGCAGCGGCGGCGGCGGCGAGACGGGCGGCGCGACCCCGGCGAAGATCCGCCGCAGCGCCACCACCTGCGGCCCGCCCGGACCGTCGGCCAGCAGCTCCAGCGCGTGCTCACCGGTCTCGATCAGCCGCACGGGCAGGGCGAACGCGCCCGCGGGCGAGGCGACCAGCGGCACGTCGTCCACCTCGCCCGAGGGCCGCAGGTGGTAGAGGCGCGGCCTTCCGAGCTGCGGGTCGGTGAGCTTGCCGACCACCCGGACGACCTCCAGCGCCTCGACCCGCCCGGGGAGCGGCTCGAGGTGCACGCCCCGCCGCGCGGCCAGCACCGCGACGATGGCGCGCCCGCCGGTCACTGCCGCGGCCACGCCCAGGTGCTCGAACCGGCAGCTGCGGGGAAAGAGGTCGCCCACCGCGCGGTCGGCCTGCTGCGGCTGGTCGATCGACGCGACCCCGCAGTAGGGCGATGGATCGATCGCGCCCAGCGACGCATAGAAGTTGAGCGCCTCGCCCGTGCCCTCGGCCTTGCCCGCGCCCACCGCTTGGGCGAACGCGCGCGCGGCCGCCGACAGCGCGGGGTCGAGCTTCGCCTGGGTCTGCGGGCAGGAGGCGTGCACCGCTTCGAGCAGCGCTGCCTCCAGCCCGGCCTGCGGCGTGAGCGGCGCGGCGACGGGTCCGAAGAGCGCGCAGAGCAGCGCTGCTGTGAGCGGGAAGGCGGGCAGGGCGAGCACGGGGACATGGTAGTCCTCCCCTCCCCCTCCCCGAAATGATTCTCTCGGTCAGTTGGCCGATGAGGCCGGGGCGCTCCCCTCTGGGCCGCAGGCGGCCGCCGCGCCGCGGGGTGCGATGTGCCTTGACCTCAGGTGCGAGTGGCCTGAGTGTCAATTTCCCAAATTTTCATCCCGACGGACGCGCTTGGCGCGACTCCCACGTCGGGGAGAGGACCTTACCGATGAGGCTGAACCTCGCTCTCTTGCTGCTCTGTTCCGCGGTGCTCACCGCCTGCTCCGGAAGCAACGGCACTCCGGCCGACGCCGGCTCCGGCGGCTGCACCACCCCGCGCGACTGCCCGCAGACCCCGCCCCACGCCTGCATCGACCAAGGCGGAACCACCAAGGTGTGCGTGTTGATCTGCACGAAGAACGCCGACTGCGCGACGGGCAAGATCTGCGAGGACGGCACCTGCAACAGCCCCGGCTGCGGCGGCGACAGCGACTGCGGCAGCGGCATGATCTGCTCCTCGGGCGCCTGCACCCAGCCCACCCAGGCCTCGGGCGTCGGCTCCTGCTTCGTCACCCCTAACCCGGCCGTGGTCCACACGGGCAACAAGCTGGCGCTGACCGCGGTGGTGAAGGACACCACGGGCACCGCCGTGCCGTTCAAGGGCGTCACCTGGGCGGCCTCGGCCGGCACCATCGACTCGACGGGCCTGCTCACGGCCGGCAGCGCGGGCACCACCACCGTGACGGCGACCGCGGGCACCAAGACCTGCACCGCCGTCATCACCGTCTACGCCGCCGCCACCGACTCGCAGCGCGTGGTGGTGACCGACTCGCAGACCAAGAAGCCCATCCAGGGCGCGTTCGTGGTCCTCGGCACCGACGTCATCGGTAAGAAGGTCACCGACGCGAGCGGCGTCGCCACCTTCACCGGCGTGGCAGCGGGCCCGCGCGACGTGCACGCCTTCGCCGCCAACTACAACTACGCCTCCTACCTCGGCACCACCAACACCGACGTGCTCATCTCGCTGCCCCCCGCGGTGCCGCTCGCGCAGCGCTCGGGCTACCAGGGCACCATCAACACCGACGACTTCGCCAAGCTCAACGAGAAGGACCAGATCGTCCACCTCGCGTTCTTCGGCTCGGGCGTCACCAACAGCATCCTCGACTTCTCGGTGGACACGCTGGTCGGCCCCTCGCGCCACGTGGTCGTCAAGCTGGCCGGCGACCACCCGGTGGACCTGCCCTCGGGCCTCGTCATCGGCGTCGCCGACGACCTCTTCCAGACGGGCACCTACAAGATGTACTCGGAGAAGGGCAAGCGCGTGCTGTGGGGCCTCGGCGGCAACATCGACATCGCCGCCATCCTCGCGGCCGCGGGCCCGCTGATCAACGGCGGGACCACCAACATCGACGTCGGCGCGCTCCTGCCGCAGCTGCTCCCGCTGCTGGGGAAGCTGCAGGCCGGCGCCATCGCGGGCGTCGAGGCGCCGCCGGACGTCGCCGCGGGCGGCACGCCCACCTTCCAGAACCAGACGGTGCCGCTCAACACCCCGCTGCGCCTGCGCGCCTACGCCAACGCCCCCGACATGCCGAAGGTGGACGGTGAGTACGTGGACGGCATCATCGCGCTCGCCGGCACCTCGGCGTTCCCGATGGGCTTCGTGCCGCTCGGGCTCACCGCCGGCCTCGCCGCCAAGGACGCGAACGGGAAGAAGACCGCCAAGGTCCTCGACCCGACCTGTGATCCCAAGGGCACCGTCGCCTGCAACACCAGCAAGCTGCCGATCAAGCTCGCCGCGGCCAACAACGGCCTCGAGGGCAACCCGTACGGCACCGTGCTGATCGCGCTCAACTTCGGCGGGCTCACCCCGGGCAGCACCGGCGGCATCGCGGTCTCGGGCCTCGTCAAGCTGCAGAGCGAGGTGAAGTTCACCTCGGCGGACCAGTCTCCGGTGCTGCTCGACTACGGCAGCCGCAAGTTCATGACCCTGCCCAACACGGGCGCGGTGACGTTCTCCAAGGGCACCCGCAAGGTGGTGCTCGCCGCCGACGCCGACGCCTCGGTGCAGATCTACCGGTTCGAGGTCGAGAGCTCCTCGCGCCTCAACTGGAACGTCTGGATGGACAAGGCCGGCGCCGGCAAGACGGTCACGCTGTTCGACCCGCACACGGTCGATGCCAGCCTCACCGACCCGATGGCCGACGACAAGGCCTCCGCGCGCCTGATCGGCATCGTCACCACCGAGGCGGCGAACAACTACGCCAAGCTGACGGGCTTCGGCGACCTGACGCTCGACAACATCGGCAACAACCTGTCGGCGTTCAGCGTCATCACCATCCCGGTCGGTAACTAGGCCGAGGCATTCCGCCGCGGATTTTGCTCCGCGGCGGCTTCGTGCTTAAGCTCTTCCCGTAGGCGAAAGGAGGTGATGGCATGTCGGACACAGTTAGACGGTCCGCCCTCGCCATCGCCTTCGCCGCACTCCGGGCGTAGGCGATCAGGGTGAGTTCGTCGGGCGGCGGGGGCTCCACCACGGGTCCCCGCCGCTTTCTTTTGGGCGGCACAAGTGCTAAAGCCCCGCTATCAGATAGGTCTGGTAGGGCTCTGGGCAGTTCGCGGTAGGAGGTCGGTCATGCGGCTCGGTTTCGGTGAGATCCTGGTCATCCTGGTGCTGGCGCTCCTGTTCTTCGGGCCCAGCAAGCTCCCCGCGCTCGGCGCCAGCCTGGGCGAGGCGATCAAGGGCTTCAAGAAGGGCCTGCAGAGCCTCGACGACGACAAGCCGGCCCAGGCCGCCGCTCCGACGCAGCCTCCCGCGAAGGCGCCGCCCTCGGCGCAGGCGTAGCGCGGCCTCGCCGTTCGGCTGCACCCGTTCGTGACCGGCCAGGAGAGCCCACCAGCGGTCGCGCCCGCCCTTCGCGCCGAGCGCTCGTGGCGGCTCAACTCGTTGCCGGTCAAGCTGCTCGGGCTGTTCATCGCGGTGCTGCTCATCACCGGCGCGGTGGCCTTTGCGGTCGGCCTGCAGGCGGCCCAAGAAGGCGTCGAGACCGAGGTCAGCCGCCGCTCCCTGGCGGTGGCCGACGAGGTGGTGCTCAAGCTGTACCGCGCAGGCGGCGACGAGAAGGCGATCTACGAGGCGCTCGGCTCCGCCCTCAAGCTCAACAGCGGCCTGCTCCGCGCCGAGCTCGCCCAGAGCGCGGCCCTCGGCATCGACGCCGACTTCCACCGGGCCCGTGCCGAGCCCGGCAGCATCTATCACTCCGCCTGGCGTGGCCCGGTGCGCTGGGAGCGGGACCTCCGCTCCTCTCCGGTCGAGCTCGAAGGCCACGGCCGCGCGATGCGCGTGGTGTCCCCGTTCACCGGCTACCACGGCGAGAAGGGCCAGCTGACGCTCTTCTCCTCGCTCGAGGAGGTCGAGCGCATCACCACCGCGGAGCGGACCGCGCTCTTGCGGGTGGCGTTGGTCGCCGCCGCCTTCATCTCGCTCGCGTTCCTGGTGATCGTGCACCGGATCCTGGTCGGCCCTGTGCGCGCCATCGGGGCGGCGATGCGGGCCGTCGAGGCCGGCAGCCTGGAGGCCTCCGCGCCCGCACCCCCCAGCGGCGGCGATGAGCTCGACTACCTCGCCCGCGGCTTCAACAGCATGCTCGCCGAGATCCGCGGCTTCAACGCCGGCCTGCAGAAGAAGGTGGAGGACGCGACCGCCGAGCTGACGCGCAAGAACAAGGCGCTGGAAGACCTCAACGAGCTCCTCGTCGCCGCCCGTCGCGACCTCACCGCCAAGGAGCGGCTCGCCGCGCTCGGGCAGCTCTCCGGCACCATCGCCCACGAGCTGGGCAACCCGCTCAACGCCATCAGCGGCCACGTGCAGCTCCTCGGACGGCGCCCCGACCTCCCCGAAGCGGCGAAGGGCCAGGTGGCCATCGTCTCCGGCGAGGTGCTGCGGATGACGCAGGTGATCCGCCGCTTCCTCGACCAGACCCGCGGCTTCACGCCCGCGCAGGAGACGGTGCGCCTGACGCCGCTGCTCGACGAATCGCTCGACCTCTCGCTCGGCCAGGAGGCGAAGGCGCGCATCGCCATCAGCCGCACCATCGACCCTGCCGCCGAGCGCGTCCGCACCGACCCGGGTTTGGTAAGACACTTATTGACGAACCTGATCACCAACGCGGTGGACGCGATGCCGGGCGAGGGCAAGCTCGCGGTGTCCGCCACCCGCGACGGCGGCGACCTCGTCTTGGTGGTGAGCGACACCGGCAGCGGCATGCCGGCCGAGGTGAAGCGGCACATCTTCGAGCCGTTCTACACGACCAAGCCGACGGGGAAGGGCACCGGGTTGGGGCTGTCGATCTGCAAGGAGATCGTCCGGGCGTTCCGGGGGAGGATCGACGTGGAGTCCGAAGTGGGGAAGGGCACTGCGTTCACGGTGCGGATCCCCGCGGAGGCGGTGGCGGAAGGGGCGCCGACAACCTCGACGTATCGTGCGTGACCCCTTCCCGCGCCCGCTCCCGGTTCCCCTGATGGCCCCTGCACCGTCCGTCGGCCCCTGAAGCGCCGGCAGCGGGTTCCGGGACAAAGGCAGGCGCAGCCGATCTGTGCGATGACTCCCCGGCCATGTCCACACACTCGCGCTCCCCCGTGCGCATCCTGGTGATCGACGACGACGCCGCCTCCCGCGGCCTGATGGAGCAGATCCTCGCCGAGGACGGCCACGTCGTCACCACCGCCGACGACGGCCGCGAGGCGATCACGCTGCTCGAGGCCGAGCGCGCCCGCGGCGGCGAGTTCGACGCGGTGGTCAGCGACATCCACATGGTCGAGGCCGACGGGCTCGAGGTGCTCGGCTGGGTCCGCAAGCACGCGCTGGAAACGCCGGTGCTGCTGGTGACCGCGTTCGGCAACGTCGACGGCGCGGTCGACGCCATCCGCCGCGGCGCCTACGACTACATCTCCAAGCCCTACGACATCGGCGCCATCAAGCTCACGGTGGACCGGGCGCTGCGGCACCGCTCGCTCGCCACCGAGAACCGCCGCCTGAAGAAGGAGATCCGCGACCGGCACGTGCTGCAGAACGTGATCGGCCGCAGCGAGGCGATGCTGCAGGTCTACAAGAACGCCGCCCGGGTCGCGCCCACCGACGCCACCGTGCTGATCGTCGGCGAGAGCGGCACCGGAAAAGAGCTGGTGGCGCGCGCCATCCACGGCGCGTCGGGGCGGAGCGCCGGGCCCTTCGTGGCGGTCGACTGCGGCGCCATCGCCGAAGGGGTGTTGGAGAGCGAGCTGTTCGGGCACGTCCGCGGGTCGTTCACGGGCGCCACCGGCGCGCGCAAGGGGCTCTTCGAGGAGGCCTCGGGCGGCACGCTCTTCCTCGACGAGATCGGCGACATCGGCCCTCGCGTGCAGGGGCAGCTGCTCCGGGTGCTGCAGGAGGGCGAGATCCGGCGGGTGGGCGAGTCGCAGCCGCTCAAGGTGGACACGCGCGTGGTCGCGGCCACCAACAAGAACCTCGCCGCCGACTCGAAGGCCGGGAGGTTCCGCGAGGACCTCTACTACCGGCTCAATGTGGTGACCATCCAGCTCCCCCCGCTGCGCGAGCGGCGCGAGGACATCCCCCTGCTCGCCGAGCACTTCGCCGGCCGGCACGCGGGCGCGCGGGGCGCGAGCATCACCACCGCCGCCCGCGAAGCGATGATGGCCTACGACTGGCCGGGGAACGTTCGCGAACTGGAGAACTCGATCGCGCGGGCGCTGGCGCTCAACCCGAGCGGCACCATCCTGGTGGATGACCTGCCGGCGGCGCTGCGCAACCCGGAGCGCAAGGTCGCGCAAGCAGCGCCGTCCGCGCCCGTCGTGGGAGGCGTCCTCGGGGCCGACCCGCTGCTCGCCGATCGGCCGCCGCTCGACGAGATGAGCCGCCGCTACGCCGCGCTGGTGCTCCGCGAGCAGGGCGGCAACAAGACGCGTGCTTCCGAGGCCTTGGGCATCGACCGGAAGACGCTGTCGCGCCTGCTCGGCCCCGAAGAGTAGGGAACTTCCCGAGCGTGGCGTCCAGGTCCCGACAAACTGTCAGCGGCATGTCGGTTCCGGGGACAGAGTGCCACGGACGCCGCGCCAGGTGTCCGTCCGGCGAGCAGTAGGCGTTGGACCTACCGGGCGCGCCGACTCGGTCAACCACCCGACACGACTCGATCCGCCCCGTCGGCCAGCCGCCAGAAACCGGTTGGCAAGCTGCGTGCATTTGACGCGGTTATCGGAGCCCATCGCGGCTCCACGGAGGTTGCAGCCATGTCGCGAACCGAGAAGACCGGCCAGCAGCACCTGAATCGCCTCCAACTGATCGCCCGCGTGCAGCTCGCCTACGAGACCGTGCGCGACGCGATGTCCCGCGCCAGCAAGGGCTCGCCGAGCGCCCGCCTCGCCGTCGCCCTCGCGCGGCGCCGCCTCGAGGTGCTCAACCGCGCCCTCGCGATGGTCGCGCTCCAGTCGTCGCACGCGTAGGGCAGGCGCCCCAACGGCAGCAGATGTCGGTCGTCCGGCGCTCGCGCGGGGTCGCACCTGTGTGGCAAGGTGTCAACACCGGCGGCTCTCGGTGAGCGGCGCCGGCCTCCATGGCCGTCACGCCCAACGCCCCCGCCCTCTCCGCCCTGATCGCTGCGTGCCTCGCCCTCGGTGGCGGGCCGCTGCGCGCGCAGCTGGTGGCCGAGGTGCCCGTCCCGGACGCTGCAGCGCCGGCGCCGAAGCCCGCGGTCGAAGGCGACCTGCAGCTCGACCTCGCGCCGCTGGCTCATCCCGGAGCGGAGACCCCAGCCGCAGCCGCCTCCGCGCCTCCTGCCGCGGCGCAGAACTCCGGTCCGGCCACCGACGCCTCCGCTCCACCCTCCGCGGCGGCTCCCGCCGGTCCGGCTGCGACCTCTGCCCCGGCGCTCGCGCCAACCACCACGGTCATCGCCCGGCCTGTCTCCGCGCCATCCGCGCCCACGTCCCAAAGCGCCGCGCTCCCTGGGCTCCGCGACACGCCTGCCGTGGCCCCCGCCCCGACCGTCAACCGCTTCGAGCAGCCGCTGGTCGCAGGGCCGGCGGGGCTGGTGCGCACCGGCGCGACCGGCGCGCTCTCGCGGCCCACGCTCGCGCTGAAGGCCCCGGGCTTCCTGACGCTCGGCCTCGCTGGGGACTTCTACAAGGGCGGCGACTTCCTCCTCCCAGGCGCGACCACGCAGCGCGCGGGCGGCCTGCTCGGCGCCTCGTTCTCACCCACCCCCTGGCTCGAGGTGTACGGCGCGCTGGCGCTGCGGTCGTCCACCCTCACGGGAGTGGGCGCCGCGAGCACGCTCTCGTCGGTGGGCGACGCCGACGTGGGCCTCAAGCTGGTGCTGCCGGCCTCCGGTCCACTGACGGCGGGGGCGCTGCTGCAGCTCGACCTGCCCGCCGGCGTCGGCAGCGTCTCCTTAAAGGGCGTGGGCTTCAGGGCGGCGCTGCTCGCCTCGCTCGGCTGGCTGCTCGGGCCGGTGCCGCTCTCGCTGACCGCGTCGGCCGGGTACGTGTTCGACAACACGGAGAAGCTGCTCGGCGGACAGGCGGCCACCTTCCCGGCGTTCGCGCTCGACCTCTCGCTCTACGACCGGGTCGAGGGCAGCCTCACGCTGCAGGCGCCGTTCCGCTGGATCACACCCGCGGCCGAGGTGGTGCTCGAGGTGCCCGTGGCCCGCGCGCGCCCGCTGCCCGCTGGCGGCCAGACGCCGCGCCGCCGCCTGCAGCTCGGCTTCACTGCGGGCACCGGCCTGGGCAGCCTCACCGCCACCGCCGGCCTCTCGCTCTCCCTGGTGCGCACCGGCCGCATCGAGCTCGGCGCGCTCTCGCAGACTGGCCTCGCGCCCGACGCGCCGTGGACCGCGCTGCTCGGGCTCTCCTGGTCCTTCGAGCCCAGGCTGCCCGCGCCGTCGCGCGAGGTGCGCTGGCACCAGCAGCGCGCCTCGGAGACGCCGAAGGCCCCCGAGACGGCGAGCGCCACCGCGACGCTGCCGCCGCCCGCGGGTCCTGGCAAGATGGGCGCGCGCGGCGCGAGCGCAGGCGGCGCGCAGGGCCAGCCCGTCGCCGCCGAGAAGGGCCGCCTCTCGGTGCTGGTGCTCGACGCGCGCACCGAGCAGCCAGTGAGCGGCGCCTGGGTGAGCATCTTCGAGGCCGACGACGCTGGCGCGACCACCGGCCCCGACGGCCGCGTGCGGCTCGAGGCGCAGCCCGGCTCGGTGACGCTGGCGGTGGCCCGCGAAGGCTACGAGCCCTACACCGAGCCCGCCACCAGCGTGGCAGGGCAGGAGCGGCCCGTCACCGCGACGCTCTTGCCCGTGCAGGCCGACGCCAAGGTGCGCGGGCGCATCTTCGGCGAGGACGGCGAGCTCTTGCGGGCCACGATCTCGGTGCAGTCGGCCTCCGCCGCCGCGGCCCCCGTGCAGAGCGGCGGCGTGGTGATCGCCGGGGCGACCTCCAGCGCCGCGGCCGCGGTGGCCGCCGTCACCGCAGCGGCCGCAGGGCAGGGCGCTGCGGGGGCCTCGCCGGCCGAGCCGATGGAGTTCGAGGCCACCTACGCGCTGCCGCTCCCGCACGGGAGCTGGATCGTCACCGCCACCACGCCGGGCTTCCGCGCCGAGCCGCTGAAGGTCGAGCTGCGGCCCGGCGAGACCCTCTCGCGCGACGTGGTCCTGCGGCGGGTGGCGGGCGAGCCGATCGCGCGGATCATCGGGGCCCGGCTGGAGGTGGCGCGGCCCGTGGTCTTCGCGTCGTCGGGCGCGAGCCTGCTCTCGTCTTCGCTGCCGGTGGTGGCCGCGCTGGCCGCGGCGCTGCACGGGGTGAGCGGTCCGGTGACGGTCGCGGTGCGGGTCGAGGCCTCCGACCTGGGCGTGGGCGCCGACGACGCGGTCGCCGCCCAGCGTCTCTCCGACAAGCGGGCCGAGGCGCTGCTGGCGGCGCTGGTGCAGCAGGGCGTGCCGGCCTCGCAGCTGACCCCGCGCGGGCTGGGCCTGTCGAAGCCCGGACAGCCGCTCCTCGAGATGCGCTTGCAGGCCTCGGTGCGCCCGGGCAGCTAGCGGCCCCTTGCGGCGAACCTTTCGCCGCTCGCGGCATCAGCTGCACGTGCCCGGCCCCAAGCCCTTCGACGTGGCGGTGATCGGCGCGGGCTTTTCGCGGGCTCGGCGCTGCCCTCGCGTCCGCGGAGCGCGGCGCCCGCGCGGCGCTATGCTGCCGGAGCCGCCTGGGCCGCCGCATGCACCCAGGTGCGGACCTGCCCCGCGAGCCACTCGGGGTCGTCGAGCGCCAGGTCGTGCCCGGCCTTCGGGTGCGTCAGCAACGGCGCGTGGAAGCGGCTGGAGAGGCGCCGGGGGCAGTCGGGGTCGCAGAGCGGATCGGCTGCCGCCGCGATCACCAACACCGCCGGCGAGAGGTGCATGGGCGCGCGGAAGCGGCTGGCCGCGAAGAGCTGCCGGAGGATGTTCAGCCGCGACACTGGCGCCTGCACCTGGATGCGGGCCCACTCGCGCGCCACCTGCTCCGGGTCCGCCACCATCCGCGCGGTGATCCGCAGGACGCGCAGGCTGCGGGCCACCTCGTCGCGCGAGACCAGCGCGCGCAGCACCTGCGGCACCACCGCGAGCCGCATCCGCCGCCAGGGGACGCTGACGTCGGCGGCGCTGGTGTTGATCAGCACCACCGCGGCGAAGTCCAGAGGCCAGGTGGCGCACCAGTGCATCGCCACCATGCCCCCGAGCGAGACCCCGAGCAGCCGCCACGGGCCCGGGTGCTGCGCCTGCAGCGCGAGGAACCGCTCGCGCGCGTCGGCGGTGATCCCGGCGATCGACGCCGGGCTCTTGCGCAGGTGCTCGGTGCCCGTCCCGGGCAGGTCGAGACAGAAGACCTGGTCGCCGGGGAGCTGCGCGGCGAGCAGCGCCGGGAAGCGGCCCCAGTGGCGCTGCTCGCGGGCGAGACCTCGGAGGAGGAGCCAGTTCATGGCCTGTTCACCTAGTACACCTCGGGGGCTTGCGCCATCGCCCAGGCTGCGCCGCCTGCCGCACTGCCGCGCCCACCCGGCGGCCGAAGGCGGCGCGGGGATCATGCTCCCTTTGCCCGGGCCCCGCGCTGGCCCATGACGCCGCACCTGCGGCTTCGCCTTGTCAGCGGCGCCCCCCGGGCCTGATAGTGGAGACGCGTGCTCTCGCTCCGCCGTCACCTGCTGTTCCTCGCCTTGCTGCTCCCGCTCGCCGGTCTGGCTGGCCGCGCGCACGCCCTGCCGCAGGCCCCGACCCCAGCGAAGGGCGCCGCACCAGCCCCGCAGTCTGCGGCGCTCTCGAAGCCCGCACCGGCGACCTCCGCGCCCGCGCCGAGGTCGACCGCGAGGCCTGGCGCCGCCGTCGTGGCGCTGCTCCCCTTGCGCGGACTCGGCGTGCAGCCGGAGGCGGTGGCCGCCTTGGAGACCACGCTGCGCAACGAGGTGGGCGCGCTCCCCGAGGTCTCGCTCGCGCCGCCCGAGCAGCTGGCGGCGGCCCTGCAGCGGGAGGCCGACTGCGCCTCCCGCGTTGCCTGTGGCGCTGCAGCCGCGGCGCGGGCCGGCGCGCAGCGGTTCGTGGCCGGCACCGTGAGCGAGCTGGGCGATGCGTACATGGTGGACCTCAAGCTGGTGGACGCCCGCTCCGGTCAGGAGCTCCGCCGCGTCACGCGGCCCGTCTCGGGGCGGCAGGAGCTGCTGATCGAGCTCCTGCGCGCGGCCGCGGTCGAGCTGCTCGCGCCGGCGCGCTTCGTCGGCCGGCTCTCGGTGCAGCTGCTCGCCGCCGAGCAGATGGGGCCCGCACCGCAGCTCTTCCTCGACGGCAAGCTGGTCGGCCCGCTGCCGCTGCCCGCGCCGATCGAATCGGTCTCCCCGGGCCAGCACACGCTGCGGGTCACCAAGGACGGGTTCCGCGACGCCACGCTCTTCGTCGAGGTCCGCTACGATCGGACCACTGAGGCGCACGTGGACCTCGCGCGGGGCTCGCTCGCAGGCGTCGCCTTCTTGAAGCTCCAAGACGCGCCCGCGCCGGCGAGGCCCCCTGCGCCGGCGAGCGCCGTCGCGCCTGCGCCGCAGCGCAGCCCGTGGCTGAAGATCGCCGGGTGGAGCGGGGTGGTGCTGGGCGTGGTCTCGGCGGTGGTCGGCGTGGCGCTGCACGCCAAGGCCTACGCCACGGCGGGCGAGCTGAACCGCAAGGAGCAGAACCTCCAGCTGCAGACCTCCGACCTCACGCTCTACGACGGCGTCGACCGCGAGGTCTCGGCAGCGCGCGCGCTCTATCTGTTCGGCGCCCTGGTGGGCGGGGGCGGCGCCGCGGTGCTGCTCTACGATCACCACGCCGATGAGCAGAAGCCCGATGCTCCGCCGCAGCCCAGGTTGCAGGCGGAGACGCTGCTGCGCGACGGCGGCGGAGGGGTCGCCTTGAAGGCGCGGTTCTAGAGTCCAGACCCGGTCTGCCTCGGACTCCTGCGCATCGAGCCGCGGCCGTTCGACGATGCGCTCAGAGCGCTCGCCGGCAAGGCGGTGAAGGCCGCGGCGAGGTGGGCGCCGGAGCTCTGACCCCGCTCAGTTGCCCGCGGCCTTCGCCGCTGGCACGGGCTCGCAGACCACGCCCGCCTTCAACGTGCAGCGCATGGTGGCAGCGCCGCTCCGGTCGTGGTTGGTCATCGTCCAGCCGACTGCGCCTTGGCCGCGCTCCAGCAGCACGAAGCCGAACTGGTTGGTCTGGCTGTAGGCGGCGGCGATGGTCTTCCCGGCCACCTCGAGGCCGGACAGGCTGGCGGGGAGAGCACCGTCGAGCGAGGCGGCGCCGTGGCCCGAGATGATCTGCGGCGGGCTGCCGTCGGTGAAGTTGAGCACCTGGAAGGTGTGCTGGTGCCCGGAGAAGTAATACTCGAGGCCCTTGGGCGGATGCGAGAGGCCCTCGGCGAGCGTCTGGTTGCCGCCGATCAGCTTGCCGTCCTTCACCGCCACCACTCC
>JAYWAO010000120.1:0-2308 GCA_043782365.1 Deltaproteobacteria bacterium | reverse complement strand
GTCGCCCCTCCGGGGCTTCTTCCTCGAGCGAAAAGCCTGATGAACCCCGCAGCAGCTCAACTGAAACATCCAGGGCGAGGCCCAGACGCGCCCGGTCGACTCGCAGCCCCCGCAGGGGGCGGCCGATCGACGCTGAGGCCCTCTCGGTTGGGCACCAGCGCGGTGAGGCGCAGGACGGTGGGCACGCGGATCCACCCCCGGCAAACGCCGGGGCTGGAGAAGCAGCCACCCCCTTCGGGGGCTGTCTAGCGCAGTCAACCCGTCGGCTCACAGCCCCGCAGGGGTGGCCGCAGTTCCAGCCCCGGCATTTGCCGGGGTTGGACCCGGTTGGACCCGGTTGGGACCCGGTTGGACCCGGTTGGACCCGGTTGGACCCGTGCGCAACCTGCTCGACCCAAGGTGCCGCTGCAGCGAATCCCTGGTCACCCGCAGCGCCCACGCCGGGGGGTGGTACGGGGGGCGGAGCCCCTTGTACCAGCAGGGCCGCAGGCCCGCGTCCCAGAGGACTGGTCTTCAACGACGGATGGCAACAGATTACTCTTGCAGCCCTGGCTCGAAGAGCAGGTCGAGATCGGCTCCACCTGCGCGGTGGCCCAGTGCAGGTGACCCGAGCCGATCGGCGGGAACTGCGCTCGCGGCTGCTGCTCAAGGCGCTCATGCCGCAGGCAGGCGTGCGCTCCGGCCGGACCTGTGGTTGAACGTCCCCTCGCCTGGAGGACTCATGAGCCCCGCTTCCCCGCACGCGAGCACAAGACGCTGGCCGCTCGCGCTCCTCTCGCTGATCGCCACCGCCTGCTCGTCGACCCCGTCGACCGGGCCGCTCTTGCACGTGCCCTCTCCCGCCTGGGAGGAGCAGGTGGTCTACTTCGTGATGACCGACCGGTTCGCCAACGGCGACAAGACCAACGACGACCAGAAGAAGGGCGAGTACGACCCCACCGCCGCCGAGAAGTACTCCGGCGGCGACCTGCAGGGCATCATCGACAAGCTCGACTACATCCAGGGCCTGGGCGCGACCGCCGTCTGGATCACGCCGCCGGTGGCGAACATGTGGTGGGACCCGCTCCAGCAGTCGGGCGGATATCACGGCTATTGGGCGCGGAATTTGAAGACCGTCGACGAGCACGTCGGCACGCTCGAGACCTACCAGAAGCTCTCGGCCGCGCTGCACGCGCGCGGGATGTACCTCATCCAGGACATCGTGCCGAACCACATGGGCAACTTCTTCACCTACTCGAACTATCTCTCCAGCGACGTCACCAAGGGGTTCGTCAGGAACAGCGCGGCGGTGCCGACCAGCAAGCCGGAGCAGGCGCCGTTCGACCAGGACGACGTCACCGACCCGGCGCAGAAGGCGGCGGCCATCTACCACTGGACGCCGGCCATCAACGACTACTTCGACCCGAACCAGGAGCTCAACTACCAGGTCTCCGATCTCGACGACCTCAACAGCGAGAACCCGGTGGTGCGCACCGCGCTGCGCGATTCTTACGGGTATTGGATCAAGGAGGTGGGCGTGGACGCCTTCCGCGTCGACACCGCCAAGTACGTGCCGCACGACTTCTGGCACGACTTCTTCTGGTCCACCGAGGCGGCGGCGCCGGGGATCAACGCGGTGGCCAAGACAACCGGCAGGAGCAACTTCCTCTCCTTCGGCGAGGTCTTCGAGGAGCCCGCCCCCCTCGACGAGGCTGCCGACAGGAAGGTGGCCTCCTATCTCGGCACCACCGCGGTGCCCGAGATGAGCACGGTGCTGCAATACCCGCTCTATTCGGAGATCGCTCGCGTCTTCACCGGCGGCAAGCCCACCTCATGGATGAGCTACCGACTCGGGCGCTTCATGGACCCGACCATCTTCCCCAACCCGTGGGCGACGCCGACCTTCCTCGACAACCACGACAACCAGCGGTTCCTCGCTTCCTCGACGACCCCGGCGCTGCTGCAGGCGCTCTCTTTCCTCTTCACCATCCCGGGCATCCCGATCGTCTACTACGGGACCGAGCAGGGCTTCGAAGGCACCCGCGCCGCGATGTTCAAGGGGGGATATCTCTCGGCGAATGACCAATATGATACGACCACGCTGCTCTACAAGCGGATCAAGGCCCTCTCCGACCTGCGCAAGAGCAGCAAGGCCTTCACCCACGGCACCCTCGACGTACTCTACGACAGCGCCGCCGGGCCAGGCCCGCTCGTCTACCGCCGCGCCGCGGGGAACGACACGGCGCTGGTGCTGCTCAACACCTCCGACAGCCCGGCGCTCATCTCCGGCCTCGACAGCAAGCTGCCCGCGGGCACGGTGCTCAACGTC
>JAYWAO010000119.1:0-17529 GCA_043782365.1 Deltaproteobacteria bacterium | reverse complement strand
GAGGAGCGCGGCGGCCCCCTCGGGGTCTCCGCCCTGCTCGGCGGCGAGCGCAGCCTGCAGCGACGCCTCAGGGGCGGCCATCGCCAGGGCCTCGGCGTAGCTCCGCAGCGCCGCGGGCGGCGCACCCAGCGCGACGACCGCATCGAGCACTGGCGCCCGCTCGGGCAGCGGGACCTCCCTCGAGAGCAGCCAGAGGAGCAGCGGGTCCCTGGGCCGCGCGGTCGCGGCGGCGGTGGCGTGGGCGAGGCGCGTGTCGCCGGGCTCGCCGAGCGCGACCTCGAGCGCGAGGCTCTCGGGCGCGTGGGGCTCGACGGCGCGCAGCCAGTCGGAGAGCGGCCGCGCCCCCAGAGGCACCGGTGGGAAGAGGCGCAGCGCCAGGAGCCATCCTTGTGCCCGGGCACGGAGCACGGCGTGGGTATCGACAGGCCGGGCAGCCCCCTGCGGGCGCGGCTTGCCGATGGGGGAGAGCCGCTCCGAGCGGATCCTGCGGGCCGACCGCAGGTCGCGCACTGCCTCGGCGAGCGTTCTTCCTTCGTAGGACGCGGCCACCGCCTCGGCTGCCGGCGCACCGCCCTGCAGCGCCTCGACGAGGCGCTTGAAGGGCGCCGACGAGCGGGCGAGCCGCTCGACCAGCAGGCACGACCACGCCTCGAACGCGGGCCGCTTCGCCTCGTCCACCTGCTCCTCCAGCAGGACCTCGGGCCCCGGCGCTCCGGCAGCCGCGAGGGGCGCGAGCCGCTGCTCGGAGGGGTCGGCCACCATCGGCGACTCCCCCTCCAGCCAGACCACCGACTCGGCCCTGCAGGCGAGCCCCTCGTGCAGCCAGCGCGGACCGACCAGGCCGACGGCGTCGAGCGTGGCGTGGGCGGCCGCGTGCATCCAGCGGGCGCGGGCGGCCAGACTGCGCGAGGTCGCGCCAAGCAGCACCGGCGACCCGCCGAGTCCTTCCGCCACCAGCCCGTCCTGTCCCGCGGGCAGCAGCCGCCCGGTCTCGTTCGGGTCGAGCAGCAGCGCCCGGAGCGGCGGCAGACCCGCTGACGCAAGCCCCGTCCCATTGAGCGCAGCCATCCGCGCCGCGGCCATCAGCCCCGCGACCTCCTCGGCGCCCCGGCGGTCTAGCTCGGCGACGAGCGCAACGTCTGGACCCTCGACCGAGTAGAGCCGCGCCGCTGAGAGCGGTCGCGGGAGCGGACCCGAAGCGCACGCGAGCGCCACCGAGCAGGAGACCGCCGTCGACACCAGCCGAGCTCGTTCCAATGCGCCCCCAGCCACCGAGGTCACTCGCCCGCGGGGCCGGCTGGCCTCGCATTGGTTTTCGATGAGGTGGCCCCGGCCCGCTCGAGGGCTTCTAGCACGTGTCCCGGCAGCGGGCTCAGGCCGCTCGTCGTCGCGCTCACCCTGGTGCCGCCGCCGCGCCACGATCCGCTTGAGCCGCCAGTGCTCCTCGCGCTCGCGCTCGTCGAGGGTCCGGCGCATGGTGCTCTTTGGGGCCTCCTCGAGCAGCTGCTCGAGGAGCCGCTCGAGCTCCACCGCGGCGACCACCGATGCGCCTCCCAGCGTGGCGCTCCGCGAAGACTCCTCGCCAGCCCGCGCCCTTCCTCCGCCGTGCAGCCTTGGCCGGCTTGATGCACCCTTTGGCCTGCGACCGGGGGGACCATCAGTGAGATCCGCAACCTTCCCGGGTCCAGGCCCCGCCAGCCTCCGGAGCGTCCGCGCGCGCGTCGCCGAATCTTTGCTGCAGGGGCCGCTTCATGGTGTCCTCTCTCACAGTGTCACTTGGTCCCGGACCGTGAACCTGGAGCCGGGTCCGACCGATAGGCAGACCATGCGGGTTGCCTCGCCTCCAGACCCTGCCGCCTCGAGCCCGGCTCGCCAGGGTCGCCCGTGACGTTCCGCCTGAAGATCTTCCTCGCCCTGGCCAGCGTCGGCTGCGTGCCGCTGGCGCTGCTCGGCTGGCAGACCGTCTCCATCAACCACCAGGAGGTCACCCGCGCGGTCGGCAGCGCGCAGGCCTCGACCGCCCGCGCCGCGGCCGCCGGCTGCGAGAAGTGGATCGCCCAGAGCGTGGAGCGCCTGCGCCTCGCGGTCGGCTATCTCCCCTACGGGGCCCTGAGCGACGAGGAGCTCGGCGCGGTGCTCGCGATCCCTTTCAGGCAGGTCGGGGTGGACGTGCTGGTCGTCCTCGACGGCCAGGGTGTCGCCCTCGCGCCGCCCCTCCACGCGACCGACGCGGCGCCCGGGGTCGAGCCGTTCACGCAGGCGGACCTCGACCGGTTCGCTGGCAAGGTGCCCTTTGCGACGGCGCTCGCCGCCGGCACCGCCCTCGGCCCGACCTGGCTGCAGTCCGGGACCGCGCGGCTCCCGGTGGCCCTGCGCGTCTCGGACGCTCCGCTGCGGGTGGTCGCGGCGCAGCTCTCGTTGCGCGAGCTCTCGCAGCAGATGCGCGAGCTGTCGGAGCGCGGCGAGGTCGCCTGGCTGGCGAACCGGGAGGGCGAGGTGCTCGCCCGGGGGGGCAGCGTGCCGCGCCCCGGCCCCGCGCTCGCCGGGCTCCTGGCGGCTGCCACCAGCGGGGGCGCGCCCCTGGTGGAGGTGCTCGAGCTCGGCGGCGAGGAGTGGCTGGCCGCCGCCGCGCCGGTGGGGGACCTCGGCTGGACGGTGGTGGTCGGGCAGCCCGCCAGCATCGCCTTCCGCGCCGCCCGGCTGGTCCGGACCTACACGCTCTTCTGGGCGGCGGTCGCGCTGCTGCTCACCGGCCTGCTCGGGCTCTTCCTCTCCCGCGGGCTCTCCGACCCGATCCGCAGGCTCTCCGCCGCGGCCCGCGAGCTGAGCGAGGGCCGCTACCAGGGCCAGGTGGACGTCCAGGCCAAGGACGAGCTCGGCGAGTTCGCCTCCGCCTTCAACCACATGTCCGGCGAGCTCCTCCGGCGCGACCAGGAGATCCGCGCCTGGAACACGCAGTTGCAAGAGCGGGTCGAGGAGCGCACCGCCGAGCTGCGGCAGGCGCAGGAGCAGATCCTCCGCTCGCGCCGGCTGGCGGCGCTCGGCTCGCTCGGCGCCGGCATCGTCCACGAGCTGAACAACCCGTTGATGGGGCTGACCGGGACCGCCGCGCTGCTGCAGCGCGAGCTCGGCTCCGACCCGCGCCACGCGGAGCTGCTCAAGACCATGGCGGTCCAGGCGCGGCGCGTCTCCGCCGTGGCCGAGAACCTGCGCCGGTTCGCCGAGCAGGAGCACGTCGCTGCCGGCCAGCGCTTCAACTTCTCAGGCGCTCTCCAGACGGTGCTCGACGCCCATCTGACCGAGTGCAAGGAGCGCAAGATCCAGATCGCCACCAGCATCGCCAGCGGGCTGCCGGAGGTGCAGGGCAACCCGCTGCAGCTCCAGGAGGCCGTCGCGCAGCTGGTGCGCAACGCCATCCAGGCGATGCCCGCGGGCGGCGAGCTGCGGGTGACCCTCTCGGGCGTCGCCGGAGACGCGGTCAAGCTGACGGTCGGCGACACCGGCCGCGGCATCCCCCCGGAGCTGCGCGACCGGATCTTCGACCCCTTCTTCAGCACCAAGGACCAGGGCGGGGGCGCGGGCCTCGGACTCTCGATCGCGCACACCATCATCACTGCCCACCACGGCGAGCTGGCGGTCGACAGCGCGCTCGGGGGCGGCGCGCTGTTCACCGTGGTCCTGCCGGCTGCGGCCGCCGCAGCACACTTGAGCTGAGGTCAGATGGCACCGAACCAGCAGAGCGAGCAGGCCGGCCATCGAGACGCGGCGCAGGAGTCAGCGACCCTCGGGCCCGGCCTGCTCCACGAGCTGCGCCAGCCCTTGATGGGCCTGCAGGCGGGGATCGAGCTGCTCTCCCGCGAGCTGGGCCCGGCGCTGGCCTCCAGTGAAGGCTTCCAGCTGATCGTCGTCCAGACCCAGCGGCTGGAGCAGCTGATGCTGGGCTTTCGCGACCTCTTCGCCGCCGACGGCCTGCCCGAGCGCTTCGCGCTGCAGCCCGTCGTCGAGCGGGCGGTGGGCCTGCTGCGCTTCCGCTTGCGCCGACTGGGGCCCCGCTTCTCCCTGCGCGACGCGCCGGCGGACCTCTTCTGCAAGAGCCGCCCGGGCGCGCTGCTGCACGCGCTGACCAACCTGCTCAACAACGCCATCGACGCCGTCGAGCAGGCGGGCGGGACCGGCAGAATCGAGGTGCGGGTGCTCGCGACCGCCAGCGGTCCCCTGCAGGTCCGGGTCAGCGACGAGGGCGCCGGCATCCCGGCCGAGCTCCGCGCGAGGCTCTTCGTCGACTCCTTCACCACCAAGGGGCCGGACAAGGGCACCGGGCTCGGGCTGCGGATCGCGCGCGAGGCGATCCAGCGCGGCGGCGGCACGGTGCGGCTGGTCGACGAGAATGACCCCGAGCGCGCTCCCTGGGCGCGCACCGAGTTCTGCATCGAGGTCCCCGAAGGCCCATGACCCAGGCACCTCCCGCGAAGGGGCGCACGGGCCGCCTCTGGTTGACGATGCTCCTCCTGGCGCTCTTGCTGCTGGGCGGAGCCTCGTGGGTCTTCCGCCGGGCGGTCTACCAGGCGCCCCTCGCGCCGCAAGCCGGCCTCCAGCCCCCGCTCGCCCTGCCGCCCGCGCCGGCCGATGCCCCCGTCGAAGAGGCGGTGGTGGTGACCGCCCAGGGCCCTGTCCAGCGCGCGGTCGCGGGCGGCGACTGGCTCCGGGTGGTCCCGGGCGACCGGCTGCGCGCCGACGACGCGCTCCGCACCGGCAAGGGAGGCAGCGCCGGTCTGCGGGTCGGCGAGAAGAGCCAGCTGTCGGTGGCGGAAGGCAGCCAGCTGACCGTGCGCGAGCTGACCCGCGCGGTGCACCGCTTCAAGCTCGACCGCGGCCGGATCGGCGTCGACTACCAGGCGGACGGCAAGCGGGTGCTGCGCATCGAGAACGAGACCAGCGGCGGCGCGGCCGAGACCACCGCCGCCCGCTTCAGCGTGCTCAGCAGCGGCGCCACCGTGGCGGTGGCCACCGAGACGGGCACCGTCGACCTGACCGGCGCGAGCAAGCGGGTCCAGGTGACGGCCGGGAGCCAGGCGGTGGTGGCGCTGGGGCAGGCGCCGTCGGCCCCGGAGCAGATCCCGGTCAAGCTGCTGCTCAAGGTGGCTGGCGCTGCCGGGCTGCCCGGGTCGTCTTTGTGCGCGCGCGTCGAGGGGGTGGTCCAGCCGGGCGCCGAGCTGCTGATCGACGGCGTGGCGGCGCCGGTCGACCGCGCCGGGCGCTTCTCGGTGCCCGTGCCGCGCCAGCCCAAGGACAAGGCGCAGGTGCTGGTGGCGATGCGGGACGCGCTCGGGCGGGAGCAGCGCCGCACCGTTCCCTGCGTCGGCGAGACGCCCGAGTCGGCGATCAAGGACTTCGCCCTGCGCTGGCGCAGGAAGGCGAGCCCGTGATCGCGCTCGCCCTCCTCTCGGCCGGGCTCGCTGCCGGCACCTTCACCGCGGCGCCGGCGGCCCTGCGCCCCGAGCCGGGAGCCAAAGCCAGCCTCACGCTTTTGCTCCCCGGCGCGAACGGCGTGCTGCCCCGCCTGAGCGCCAGCGTCGGGGCGCTCGAGAACCTCCGCGCGCTCGGGCCGGACCAGTTCGCCGCCGACTACCTCCCTCCCGACGAGGCCATCCCGCAGGTGGCGCTGCTCGGCGCGGTGGGCGGCGGCGAGGCGCTCTTCCTGGCGCTGCCGCTCTTCGGGCTCGGCGACGCAGAGGTGAAGACGCGGCCCCGGGGCCGCATCTCGGTCACCATCGGCGACCAGCGCTTCGGGCCGGTGCAGGCCGACCAGCGCGGGCTCGCCCAGGTCCCGGTGGTGGTGCCGCCGGGCATCCGGGAGGCGTTCCACGGCGACCAGCCCATCGACCTCCACGTGCCACCGACCCGCGCGGTCCACCTCGTCCTGCTGCAGGAGACGGCCGCGGCCGAGCGCCCGCAAGAGGTGCAGGCGCGGCTCTTCGTGGTCGACCCCAGCGGCGCCCCGCGGACCGGCGCGCGGCTGGTCCTCAGCGCCAGCGCCGGCGAGGCCAGGCCCGCCGTCGAGGTGGGCGGGGGCGTCTACTCCGCGACCTGGCGGCTTTGGCCCGGGCCCGCCCGCGAGGAGACCCTCTCCGCCGCGCTCGAAGGCGCGCCCGGGTTCATCGCCCAGGCCCGGTTGGAGCGCAGGGCCGGCCCCGCCGCGACGCTGGTGCTGCGCGCCGACCGCCAGACGCTCACCGCCGGCCAGGACGGGGAGGGTCCGCTCCGCGTCACCCTCCACGCCACGCTGCGGGACGCCGCCGGCAACCCAGCGGACGACCGGCTCCTGGTGACCGCCTCCCCGGGCGCGGCCACCGTGGGCGCGCTGGTCGCTGGGGAGGCGGAGGCCGTCATCTCACTGCCGTCGCGCTTCGGGGGCGCGAGCGCGCTCCTCCTCGAGGCCCGCTGTGAGCGCGGGAGCGCCACCGCCGCGCTCTCGCTGCCGCTCCTCCCGGCGGCTGCCGCTGTGGCGCGCATCGAACCTTCCTTGCCCTCGGTGCGGGCCGACGGCGCCGGGCGGCTCCCGCTGCGCGTGCTGGTCGCCGATCGCTTCGGCAACCCGGTCCAAGCGGCTGTGGAGACCGCGGCCGACACCGGCGCGGCGGGGCCCGCGACTGCAGAGGGGGTGGGGGTCTATGCCCTGGGCTACCAGCCGCCGGTGCTCCGCGAGCGGGGGAGCGCGCTGGTCCGGGTGCGGGCTGGCGACGCCGAGGCGAGCGTCCGCGTCCAGCTCTCCCCTGAGCCCCACCGGCTGGCGCTCGCCCCGAAGCTGGGCGCCCTTGGCAACTTCGGCCGCATCGCCTCGCCGCTCCTCGGGCTCGAAGCAAGCCTGCGCTTCGACCTGCTCGGCCTCCCCTTCGCTGCGCTCGCGGAGGCAGGGTGGTTCTTCTCCAGCCACAGCGACCAGCCCGTCGGCACGCCCGCGGTCTCCACCCGCGAGGACTACCTGGTGCTGTCGGCGGGGCTCTCGCTGCGCCCCTTCGTGGGCGACCGCACCCAGGCGTTCTTCTCGGCGTCCCCCTCGCTGACGCTCCTGCGCAGCGGCCAGCAGTTCGCCGGGCAGCCGCAGCTCACCTCTGGCGCGACCACGCCAGGCCTCCTGCTGGCTGCCGGGCTCGAGCACCGCTTCGGCCGCTTCGTGCCCCTGGTCGAGGCGCGGTTCTCCTTCAGCGGGGACCCGGCGCTGGCGACCATCCAACAGCCGGTGCGCGGGTTCGCGCTGGTCTTCGGGAGCCGCTTTGAGCTCGGCTAGCCTCCACGCCGCGGCCTGCGCCGGGCTGGTCGCCCTCTTTGCCTGCGGCCAGCCGGTCGCGCCCGAGTTCGCGCCGTCGCCGGAGCGGATGACCCCGCGCGGAGGCCCTGCCGCGCAGGCTGCCACCGTCAGCATCGCCGGGCGCTTCTACCTGACCGCCACCGAGCGGGTCGCCCGCGGCGGCGTCTTGGTGGACCTGGGCTTCCGGACCGCGCTCGACGGCGTCGCCCTCGAGGGCGTCACCTGGATCTCGCAGGGCGAGCTGCGGGCGCAGGTGCCGGCGGGCCTTGCGCCCGGGCCACACGCGCTCACCGTCACCTCGCCCACCGGCAGCGCCGGCACGCTGCCAGCGGCCTGGCTGACCTCGGAGCAGGCGCCGGCGCAGCTGTTGCTCTCGGCGCGGCTGCCGGCCGTGGTCAGCGCCGGCCAGGAGTTCACCGCCGGGTTCACCGCCTCCAACCCGGGCGGAGTGGACGCCTCGGAAGTCACCCTGCAGCTGACCACCGCAGCGCGGATCACCAGCCTGCCGGCGAGCCGGACGGTGCCCGCCGGAGGGTCCGAGAGCCTGCCCGCGCGGCTGGTCGCCGCCGCGCCCGGCGCGCTCGACTGGAGCGCCGCCGTCGCGGGCACCGACGTGGTCAGCGGCCTCGCGCTGGCCGGCTCCGCGACGGGGACACTGCTCGTCGAGAGCGCGCCCGCCCTCGCCGCCGCACCCGGGCCGGTGCCGGCGGCGGTCAGCGTCGGGCAGGCGCTCGAGCTCACGGTCGAAGTCAGCAACTCGGGCGGGGCCGGGGTGCAGTCGCTTTCGCTGGCCGAGCCGCTGGCGACGGGCGCCGGCGCGCTGAAGCTGACCTCGCTGCCCGCATCCCAGGACCTGCCCGGCGGCGCCACCCGCACCTTCCGCTTCGGCTACCTCGCCGAGGCGGCCGGCACGGTGACCCTCTCCGTCGCTGGCCAGGGCCAGGACGCCAACGGGGCCGGCGCGGTGGCGCTGCCGCGCGCGCAGTTTGCCCCGGTGCTGGTGCAGGCCGCCGCGGCGCTGGCGGCGGCGCCCCTGGCCCCACCCGCGCGGGCGACGGTCGGCCAGACGTTCCAGCTGTCGCTCGCGCTGACCAACACCGGCGGCGCCGGTGCGGCGGGCGTGCTGCCCGTGCTCTCCTTGTCGGGCGCCGGGGCGCTGGCCGTGGCAGCAGCGCCAGCGGCCCAAGACCTCGCCGGCGGGGTCCGCGCGACCTTCACCTGGACGCTGCAGGCGCAGTCCCCTGGCCCGGTGGCGCTCTCGCTCACGGCGGCGGGCACCGACGCGCTCAGCGGGGCGCCGGTCGCGCTCTCGCCAGTGGGCGGCGCGGTGCTGGTGCAGGCGCCGGCGGCGCTCTCGGGCGTGCTCACCGCCACCCCTTCCCGGGTGAGCTTCGGCCAGGCCGTCCAGGTCCAGCTCGAGGTGACCAACGGCGGCGAGGCCGCCGCGCTGGCCTTCCTGCCCCAGGCGGCGGCGCCCGGCGGCGCGCTGCCCGGCCCGGTCGCCGCCCAGGACCTCGCTGCCGGCGCGACCACCCGCTTCGCCTGGACCTTCACTCCGCAGGCGCCCGGGACCTTCACCTTCACGGCCACCGGCGCCGGGACCGACGGCAACGGCGCCGGCGCGGTGGCGATGACCCCGGCCACCTCTGCTCCGGTGCTCGTCGAGGCCGCCGCCGCGCTCTCGGCCTCGGCGACCTGCCCGGCCGCCGCCAGCGTCGGGCAGGCGTTCACCGTCTCGCTGGCGCTGCAGAACCTCGGGGCCGCGGCGGCGCTGGGCGTGGCGCCGTCTCTCTCGATGGGCGGAGCCGGGGCAGCGACCGTCACCGCCGCCCCCGCGGCCCAAGACGTGGCCGGCGGGCAGGCGCGGACCTTCTCCTGGACGGTGCGCGTGGACGCGGCCGGCGCGCTGGCCTTCACCACCGCCGCCGCCGGAGCCGACGCCAACAGCGGCGCGCCGGTGCAGGCGCAGGCCACCTGCTCCACCAGCGCGCAGGCCCCGGCCGCCCTCTCGGCCTCGCTGGCAGCGCCAGCCGCCGTCAGCGTCGGGCAGACGGCCTCGGTGACACTCACCGTGCGCAACACGGGCGGTGCCGGCGCGGTGGCGGCGGCGCCGGGCCTGCTCTCGCTGACCCCGGCGGCCGTGGCCGCGCTCGCCTCCGGCCCCTCCCCGGCCAGCGCCACGCTCGCGCCCGGGGCCTCGCAGGAGTTCACCTGGAGCTTCACCGCGCAGGCGATCGGCGCGGCGGCCTTCTCGGTGGACGCGCACGCCCTCGACGCCAACAGCGGCCAAACGGTCACCGCGGCGCCGGCGACGGCGACCACGACGGTGCAGCGCCGGGCAGCGCTGGGGCTCGCGCCCACGACGAGCCGCGCGGTGGTCGAGGTGGGTCAGGCGCTGACCTTCAGCCTGACCGCCACCAACACCGGCGAGGCGGCAGCGCTGGCGGCAGCCCCCGCCCTCTCGCTCCAGGACACCGCCGGGTCCGGGACCGCGCTCGCCGCCTCCGGCCCCGCGCCGGCGTCCGCGTCCATTCCGGGCGGCCAATCGCAGACCTTCACCTGGACCTTGCAGGGCGCGAGCGCCGGAGCTTTTGTCGCCAGCGGCGCGGTCGCCTTCGCCGACGCCAACGACGGCGCGCCCTCGAGCGCAGGCCCTGCGCCGGCGGCGGAGGTCCGCGTGCAGACCGCCCCGGCGCTCACCGGCAGCGCCGGCCTCTCGTCCGGCCAGCTGAGCGTGGGGCAGGCGTTCTCCGTCTCGTTGGCGGTGGTCAATGGCGGCGGCACCACCGCCACCGGGCTCCAGGCGACCCTGAGCGCGTGTCCCTTCGCTGCTGCGCTCGGGTCGCCGGCGTCCCAGGACGTCCCCGGCGGCGGGGACGCCTCCTTCACCTGGGCACTGCAGGCGACCGGGGCGGGGACCTGCGACTTCACCGCCAGCGCGACCGGCAGCGACGCCAACACGCTGGCCCCCGTCTCCGTCTCGACGATGACCGGAGCGCTGGTGATCCAGGTCCCCGGCGCGCTGTCGGCCTCGCTCTCCGTCGCGCCCGCCAGGGCCGACCTCGGGCAGCCGGTGACCGTCACCCTCGACGTCGCCAACTCCGGCGGCTCGGCGGTGGTGGGGGTCGCGCCTGCGCTCACGTTCACGCCGGCTGGAGCCGCCACGCAGTCGGCGGCGGCGCCGGTCAGCGCCGCCATCGCCGGTCACTCCTCGCAGACCTTCACCTGGACGGTCTCCTCCGGAATGGCCGGGATCCTCACCCTGTCCGGCTCCGCGGCGGGCACCGACGCCAACAGCGGCGCCGCGGTGAGCTCGCCCCCGGCCGGCGCCTCGCTCACCGTGCAGCGCCGGGCAGCCCTCTCGCTCTCGGCCTCGGTGAGCCGCCCGGTGGCCGAGGTGGGGCAGGCGCTCGCCTTCAGCCTCACCGCCACCAACACCGGGGAGGCTTCGGCGCTGGCGGTCGCGCCTTCGCTCTCCCTCCAGGACGTGGCGGGCTCCGGGACGGCGCTCGCCATCGCCGGTCCGTCGCCGGCGTCGGCGGCCATCGCCGGGGGACAGGCGCAGACCTTCACCTGGACCCTGCAGGGCGCGAGCGCGGGGGCGTTCCTCGCCAAGGGCTCGGCCTCTGGCACCGACGCCAATGACGGCGCGGCGGTGACCGCGGACCCGGCGGCGGCCCCCCAGGTGACGGTGCAGACCGCGCCAGCCTTGGCGGCCAGCGCCAGCCTCTCGAGGACCCAGGTCACGGTCGGGCAGGCGCTCTCTGTCTCGCTGCAGGTGGTGAACTCCGGCGGCACGACGGCGGCAGGCCTGCTCCCCACGCTCAGCGCCTGCGCGGCGGCCTCGGTGCAGACCGCGCCGGCTTCGCAGGACGCGGCGGGCGGGGCCACCGTCACCTTCACCTGGACCCTGCTCGCCACCGCCGCGAGCTCCTGCACCTTCACCGCCAGCGCCGCTGGAGCCGACACGAACACGCTGGCGCCGGTGTCGGCGACGGCCTCCACGGGTGCGCTGCTGCTGCAGTCGCCCGCGGGGCTGGGCGCGACGCTCCAGGCGCCGGCCGCCGCGAACCTCGCCCAGCCGATGACCGTCAGCCTCGTGGTCGTCAACTCCGGCGACGCGGCGGCCACCGGAGTGGTCCCGCAGCTCACCCTCAGCCCCGGCGCCTCCGCCGCCAAGACTGCGGCGACGCCCGCCAGCGCGACCCTCGCCGGGCACGCCTCACAGACCTTCACCTGGACGGTCACGCCCTCGGCCACCGGGACGCTCTCGCTCGCCGCTAGCGCCGCGGGGGCCGACACCAACAGCGGCGCTGCGGTGGCCACGCCGGTCCAGACCGCCTCGCTCAATGTGCAGCGGGCCGCCGCGCTCGCCGGGTCCCTCGCGGTGCCGGCCGAGGTCAGCCTGGGCCAGCAGTTCGCCGTGTCGTACACCGTCTCCAACACCGGCGGCGCCGCCGCCAACTCGGTCGCGCCCTCTGCGCTCTCGGTGACCGGCTCGAGCGGCGGCGCGGCGACCGTGCTCTCCGGCCCGGCGCCGGCCTCTGCCACGGTCGCCGGCGGCGGCAGCATCACCTTCTCCTGGATGGCGCAGGCGGACAGCAAGGGCACCGTCACCTTGCAGGTGTCCGCGGCGGGCACCGACGCGAACAGCGGCGGCGCGGTGGGGTCCCCGACCGCCAGCCAGTCCACCCTGGTGGGTGACGTCTCGCTCGCCGGCGGGGTCACCTGGTCCCGCAGCACCGTGTCGGTCGGCCAGACCGTGACCGTGACCCTCACCGTCACCAACTCCGGCGCGACCGAGGCGAGGGATGTCCTGCCCGGCGCGCCGGTGCTCGCCGGCAGCGCGACGTTGGGCCTCACTGGCGGCGCTCCCAACAAGGCCGACATCCCGCCGGGAAACACGCATACCTATACCTGGACCTATACGGCCACCGGCCCGGGCACCGTCACCTTCAGCGTCGGCGCGAGCGGCGCCGACAAGAACACGGACCTCTCGGTTTCGATGCCCTCTGCCTCCAGCCTGCCGCTCACCGTGCAGACCGCAGCGGCGCTCTCGGCTGCGCTCTCGTGCTCACCCTCGACCGACGACGTCGGAGACGTCTTCACGGTGACGCTCACCGTCACCAACTCCGGACAGGCGGACGCGGCCGCCGTCGCGCCGACCGGCTTCGGGGCCAGCCCGGGCAGCGCCGTGCAGCAGCAGACCGGCCCCCTGCCCGCCAGCGCCGTGGTCCCCGGCCTCGGCTCGAAGACCTTTAGCTGGACCTACCTCGCCAAGTCGGCCGCCGCGGTGACCTTCTCGGCGGGCGCCTCCGGCAAGGACTCCAACAGCAACGGGACCGTCTCGGCGGCCACGACCACCACCACGGTCCTGCTGCAGACCCCCGCCTCGCTGAGCGCCGCCGTGCCCGCGCCGGCCGGGCCGGTCGACTCGGGCGATCCGCTCACCGTCCTCGTCAAGGTGACCAACTCCGGCGACTCGGCGGCGAGCGGGGTCACCCCGTCGGCGCTCGCCGTCTCCAGCGGCAGCGCCACCTGCCCGGGCTCCCCGACCCCGGCCTCGGCGACCGCACCGGGCCACGGCAGCATCTCCTTCACCTGGTCGTGCACCGCCGGGACCCCGGGGACCGTCACCTTCACCGCCGGGGCCAGCGGGGCCGACGCGGTCAACGGGGCCGCCGTCACCGCCCCCTCGGCCACGTCGCCCGCGCTCACCGTGCAGGCCCCCGCTGCGCTCTCCGCCTCGCTGGCCCTGCCCGCCTACGTCGGCGTGGGCTCGACCTTCACCGCCGCGGTGACCGTCACCAACACCGGCGGCGCCGCTGCCAACGCGGTCTCGCCGGCAGCGCCTCTGCCCAGTGGCGCGAACACGGGCGCGGCCTCCGGACCGGCCGGCCCGCTCCCGGCGGGCCCGGTCTCGCTGGCGTCGGGGGCCTCGCAGACCTTCACCTGGACCTACACGGCGACCGCCGCGGGCACCTTCTCGCTGACGGCGGCGGCGAGCGGGACCGACGCCAACAACGGCGCGACCCGGTCGGCGAGCGCGACCGGGGCCACCACCCTCAACCCGCCGGTGGTCCAGGTTCTCAGCCCGAGCTTCCCGGGCTCGCTGTCCACCAACTTCTCGTACGTCTTCTCCTACCAGAACCAGGTCTGGCTCGGCCCCGCGGGCGACGGCAGCGGGGCGGTGCACGCCAACCCCGACGGCAGCAGCGCCCAGACCGCGACCTGGCAGGTGGAGGTGGACGGCGTCCTCGGCTACTCGGGGCGGAACCTCGCCTGGCTCCTCAGCCCCCCGGCCTTCACGCTCGGCTACGCCGGCTGCCTCGCCAACACCACTGCCTGCGGGCCCGACAACGAGGCCGGCCGCGGGCTCTTCTTCTCTGGCACCGTCGGGAGCACGGAGTGGCTGGCGGTCGCGGGCGCGCGCGCCGCCGGTGGAGCGCGCTTGCTCTACCTGACCAACCCCGCCGTCCCCCAGGTGGGCGGCCGCCTCGACCTCCTCTACCTGAACCTAGTCTCGCTGGTGAACGGCTCCACCTCCGCCGCCACCGCTGCGTCGTTCGCGAGCAGCCGCTTCTACCTCGGCCTCGCCGACCACGGCACCACGACCGGCTCCTACACCGCGCCGGTGCTCATCGAGGTCCGCAACCTGCCCTCCGCGGCGCCGGGCCTCAACGCCAACGCCAGCGCCATCGACGCGGTCAACCTGCAGGCGCGCTTCATGCCGTACCTCGGCGTGGATGGCGGCGCCAAGTCGAACCCGCTCCGTGACAACGCCCCGTCCACGGTGCTGCTCGACGTGGTCACGTCCTTCGGCGCCGCCCCCAGCGACGCGCTCTACCTCGCCAACAACGGCGGCTGGCTCCGCTCGACCAAGAGCCTGCCCGGCGCCTGCACCGGACCCGGCGCCTGCGCCGACTGGGTGGTGGTCACGCCCTCGGCGGCCCCCTACGCGGCCAAGACGTCACTGACCACCACCGCCACGACCGACTTCAGCCCCGCGGAGAAGGCGGTGCCGGCGATGGTCTCCTTCGGCGGCCGGCTCTTCGCCGCGCGCAACACCACCGCCGGGCCGCAGCTCTGGTCGTGCAACCCGACCGGGAGCACGGTCGGCGGCGCCGCCAACACGCAGTGCAACCCGGGCGACTGGAGCCTGGCCGCGGCAAACAGCTCCTCGACGGCGCCGTTTCCGGATGGCAACCTGACCCAGATGCAGAACCCGAAGAACACCGCCATCACGCTGCTCGCTGCAGCGGGCGGGTATCTCTATGTCGGCTACGACAACGCCACCGACGGCGTGGAGCTCTACCGGACGGCGAATCCCGGGGCGTCGAGCCGCGCCGAGTTCACCGGCAGCGGCAACTGCAACAACTTGTCGCTCCCCTGCGACGGCCTGGGCGGCAAGGGCCTGGGGGCGGGCGTGACGCGCATCTTCGACTCACGCGCGCTGACGTTCTCGGGCTCCACTTTCGTGTACCTTGCGGCTGGCACCGGCTCGAGCACCGTCGGCGTCTACCGGGTGACCCCTTGAACGAGACCGCCCAGCCCGCCGCGCCCAGCGACTGGGTCCTGATCGTCGATGACGAGCCCGTCATCCGCGAGGTGCTCGAGAAGCTGCTCGCCCAGCCTGGCCGCGCGCTGCTGGCGGTCGCCTCGGCGGCAGAAGCGCTGCAAGCAGCCAACGCCCGGCCCTACTGCGCGGCGCTGATCGACAAGAACCTGATCGGCACCTCGGGCCTGGACCTGGCGCGCGAGCTGCGCCGGCGGCACCCCGACCTCGAGGTGATCCTGATGAGCGGCTACGCCTCGCTCGAGTCCGCGCTCGAGGCGGTGCAGATCGGGGCCTTCGACTACGTCCGCAAGCCGATCGACGACTACGACTCGCTGAGCTTGCGGCTGCAGAACGCCGTCGAGAAGTCGAAGATGCGGCGGCGACAGCGCGAGCTGATGCAGGAGCTGCTGGAGAGCGAGCTGCGCTACCGCACCCTCTTCGAGGCCACTCCCGACGCGCTCCTGGTGCGCGACCTCGCCACCGGCAAGTTCATCGACGCGAACCCGGGGGCGGTCGCGCTCTACGGCTACTCCAGCAGTGAGCTGGCGGGCCTCTCGCCCGAGGCGCTGATCGCCCAGCCGGACGTCACCCCGCAGCGGCACCTCACCCGGGCGGGCGCCCTCTTCTTCGCCGAGGTGACCTCGACGCGCTTCGAGCTGGGCGACCAGCGGCTGGAGACCCTCTCGGTGCGCGACGTCAGCGAGCGGGCGCGCGCCGAGGAGCAGCAGCGGGGCCTCGAGCTGCGGCTGCGGCAGGCGCAGAAGCTGGACGCGATCGGCCGCCTGGCGAGCGGGATCGCCCACGACTTCAACAACGTGCTCGCGGTGGTGCTGGCCCACACCGACTTCTTGCGGGACGGAGTCCCCAGCGACCACCCCGCCGCGGACGAGGTGGAGGGCATCTACAACGCCGCCACCCGCGGCGCCGCGCTGACCACGCAGCTCTTGATGTTCGGGCGCAAGAAAAATCTTGAGACCCAGACGGTGAGCTGGAACCCGGTGGTCGCCGACGTGCTCAAGCTGCTCAAGCGGCTCCTCGGGGCGCAGGTGGCCGTGGCGATCGACCTGCAGCAGGACCTCTGGTGCGTCTCGGCGGACCCCGACGAGCTGACGCAGGTCCTCCTCAACTTCGCGATCAACGCGCGCGACGCGATGCCCGCCGGCGGCACCATCTCGGTGCAGACCACGAATCTGGCGCTGGCGGAGCCGAGGAGCCTCCCGGGCGGAGAGCTCGCCGCTGGCCGCCACGTGCGCCTCAGCGTGCGCGACACGGGCACCGGCATGACGCCCGAGGTCCTGGCCCGCCTGTTCGAGCCCTTCTTCACCACCAAGGCGATGGGCAAGGGCACCGGTCTCGGCCTCGCCACCGTCTACGGCATCATCCGCGCCGCCGGCGGGGTGCTCTCGGTGGAGACCACGGAGGGAGTGGGCTCGACCTTCACCGTCTACCTGCCCGCGCAGGACGAGTCGGCGCGGGAGGTGCGCAAGCCAGCGCCGGCCCGAGGGGTGGCCCGCGGCGAGACCATCCTGGTGGTCGAGGACGATGAGCGGCTTCGGCTGCTGCTCCGGCGCATCCTCGAGCGGGCCGGCTACCAGGTGCTCGACGCAGGCCACGGGGCTGGGGCGCACGAGGCCGCGAGGGCACACCAAGGCGAGCTGCAGCTCCTGCTCGCCGACGTGATGTTGCCCGACACCGACGGCTTCGCGCTCTCCGCGGAGCTGCGCGCGCTGCGCCCGGGCCTCCGGGCGCTCCACATCACCGGCTACCGCGATGCTGCCTCGCCCGATGAGCGGGTCGCGCTGCTGCAGAAGCCATTCTCCACGCCGCAGCTGCTCGGCGCCATCCGCGCATTGCTCGACGTGTCGAGTGGCGGCGCGTGAACCACCGCCTGGTTCCATTCGGGACGGTCGCGTCGATCCAATCGGCCTGCAGCGGCCAGAACGGCGCGTTCGTCTCGCCGTAGCTGGCCGCGACACCCGCCTACGGCGCCGGCTGGGTCACCGTGCTCGAGTCGAGCGAGACCGCGCTCTGCGCCAGGAGCCGGCCGTTCATCGTCGCGCCGGTCTTCAGATTGATCGCCGTCTGCGAGAGGATGACCCCCTCGAAGTGCGCGGTGGTGCCGATGTCCGCCTCGCCGGCGATCTGCCAGAAGATATTTTTCGCCTTGGCGCCGCCGCTGAGAAAGACGTTTTTGGCGGCGGCCATCGTCAGGTCCCCCGAGACCTGGAGGATCCAGACCGCGGTCGGGCTGCCCGCGAACGTGACGTCGGTGTCGATGGTCACCGTGCTCGTCCACTTGTAGAGGCCCGGGGCGAGGGTGAGCCCGCCGATGGCGCCCGTGGCCAACTCGAGGAAGTCGGGGGTGGGGCGCCCGGCCGCGTCGGTGTAGGCGGTCTCCATGTCGCTCACCGCTGTGGTCATCAAGGTGGGCGTCGGCGCGGCGTAGTCGGCCGCGTAGATCTTCCCGGTCACCTGCGGCGAGGTCGCGTACCCGGTGGCCGCGGTGAGGCCAAAGCCGGTGATGTAGCTGGCCGCGGCCGGGCTCAGGCCGAGGTCGCCGGTGAGGATGGAAGAGGGAACGGTGGAGATGGCGGTCTTGGCGAGGATGAGGAAGTTCGCCGAGGAGCCGAGCAGCACCGGCGCGAGGCCCGCCGCCGCCCCG
>JAYWAO010000118.1:0-6462 GCA_043782365.1 Deltaproteobacteria bacterium | reverse complement strand
AAGAACATCTCGAGGAAGAGCAGCGCGAGGCCGATGGAGACGCCGCAGTCGGCGACGTTGAAGGTGGGCCAGTGGCGTCCGGGCTGCAGCCAGTTCGGGTCGAACCAGTGCCAGTCGATGAAGTCGATCACGTAGCCGCGCAGCGCCCGGTCGAGCCCGTTGCCGAGCGCGCCGCCCAGCAGCAGGGAGGCGGCCACGGTGAGGTAGCGCTGCCGCTCCTCGAGCTTGCGGAGGTAGAGCGCGAGGAAGACCACCGCGGCGATGGTGACGAGGTGGAAGAACGGCACCCGGAAGCCCGCCCGCGCGCCCGAGAGCACGCCCCAGGCGGCCCCGCGGTTCTGCGTGTAGCGGTGCTGCCAGACGCTGCCGATGACGACCGAGGGCGGGTTCGCCATCCCGCGCTCGAGCAGGTCCTTCTGCTGCACGAACGCCCGCAGCTCCTCGCCTGTGGTCTGCGCGCCGGCCACCCGCATCGCCGAGGTGAGGTGGACGACGGCGAGGAACTTGGTGAGCTGGTCGCCCGCGAACACGCAGCCCGCGACCAGCGCCACCAGCAGCCACTTCCTCATTGCTCGTCCTTGGAGCGCAGCAGCTCGGCGACCGCGTCGTGGCAGCGGCTGCAGAGCGCCGGCGCGCCCTCGAACGACTCGCGCTTGTGCACCTCGGCGAGCGCGCGGAAGCACCGCTCGCACGGCGGGTGCGGGCTGCGCGTCACCACGGCGGCGACGCCCGTGGGCCCGGCGCCGCCCTCTGCGAGCGTCACCGTGGCGCAGAGGAAGAGGTCGGCGAGCGAGGTGCCGGCGAGCGCGAGGTACTTCTTCGCGACCGCGCCCTCGGTCCCGGCGGCCAGCTCGTGCGAGAGCGTCAGGACGACGTCGGCCTCGGTGGCCTTGCCCAGCTCCTTGGCGGCGCGCCGCTGCTCGAGCGCGCCGTTGACCACGTCGCGCAGCTTCTTGAGGACCTCGAACTCCTTCTCCAGCGACTCGTTGACGAGGTGCGGCTGCCGCAGCGGGAAGCCCGCGAGGAAGACCGAGGCCTCGCGGGGCTTGCCGTCGGGCGAGATCGCCGGGAGCTGCTGCCACGCCTCCTCGGCGGTGAAGCTCGCCATCGGCGCCAGCAGCCGGCAGAGCTGGTCGGCGATGCGGTGGAGCACCGTCTGCGCCGCGCGCCGGCCGGGCCAGTTGGCGCCGGAGCAGTAGGTGCGGTCCTTCAGCGCGTCGAAGTAGAGCGCCGAGAGGTCGATGGCGCAGAGGTCGACGGTCGCGTGGTAGACGCGGTGGAACTCGAACTTCTCGTACGAAGAGAGGACCTCTTCGGCGTATCGCTCGAAGCGCGAGAGCGCCCAGCGGTCGAGCTCCGGCAGCCGGCCTTCCGGCTGCGCGTCGGTGGCCGGGTTGAAGTCAGACAACTGCGAGAGGCAGTACCGCAGCGTGTTGCGGATCTTCCGGTAGCCCTCCGAGAGCATCTCGAAGATGTTCTGCGAGACGCGCACGTCGTCGCGGTAGTCGCTCGCCGCCACCCAGAGCCGCAGCACCTCGGCGCCGTACTTCTTGATGAGCTGGTCGGGCGCCAGGACGTTGCCCTGCGACTTGCTCATCTTGCGGCCCTCGCCGTCGACGAGGAAGCCGTGGGTGAGCACGCCCTTGTACGGCGGCGCGCCGTGGCCCGCGATGCCGATGGTGAGGCTGGAGTTGAACCAGCCGCGGTGCTGGTCCGAGCCCTCGAGGTAGAGGTCGGCCGGCGACCTGAGATTCTTCCAGTGGCCGCTCTGCAGCACCGCCGCGAACGAGGAGCCCGAGTCGAACCAGACGTCGAGGATGTCGGTCTCCTTGTCGAACGCGGTCCCGCCGCACTTGGCGCACGCGGTGCCCGCCGGAAACAGCTCGCTCATCGGCCGGTCGAACCAGGCGTCGGCGCCCTCGGTGTCGAAGAGGCTGGCGACGTGGTCCATCGTGTCGGCCGAGACGTGCGGCTCGCGGCAGCCGCTGCAGTAGCCCACCGGGATCGGCACGCCCCACTGCCGCTGGCGCGAGATGCACCAGTCGGGGCGGTTCGCCACCATGCCGCGGATGCGCTCCTTGCCCCAGGCGGGGACGAAGCCGCCTGCTTCGGCGAGCGCGTCGATCGCCTCCAGCGCGGCCTTGCGGATCGACGTCTTCACGCCGGGCCGCAGCTCGAGCTCGAAGTCGAGGCCCACCCACCACTGGTCGGTGGCGCGGAAGATGACGGGCTGCTTGCAGCGCCAGCAGTGCGGGTAGCTGTGCCGGATCTCGGCGGACGTCCCGGTGTGGTTGAGCAGCGCGCCAGCCTGCGCGAGCAGCTCGACGATCTTCGGGTTGGCGTCGAAGACCTTCACCCCGACCAGCGCGGCGACCGGGCCTTCGCTGGCCACCTCGGCGGTGTACTTTCCCCAGCCGTCGACGGGCGCGAAGATCGGCAGGCCGTTGGCGAGGCCGATTCGATAGTCGTCCTCGCCGTGCCCGGGCGCGGTGTGGACCATGCCCGTGCCGACCTCGGTGGTGGCGTGCTCGCCGAGCAGCACCGGGCTCGTGCGCGCGATCAGCGGGTGGCGGTAGACGATGCCCTTGAGATCTTCGCCCGTGACGTGCCCGAGCACGCGGGTGTGGTCCTTGAGCGCGGGCGTGCGGGCGGCGGCGTGCGCCTCGGCGACCAGCTCCGAGGACGCAGCGACGGCGGCGGCGTCGGTCAGCTCACCAGGGGCGCACTCCGCGAGGAACGAGGCGAGCAGGTCGCGGGCGACGATCACCACCCGGTCCGCAAGTTGGTACGCGACGTAGACGATCTCCGGACCCGCGGTGATCGCCAGGTTCGCCGGGATGGTCCAGGGCGTGGTGGTCCAGATGGCGAGCTGCACCCGCTTGCCCGCGAGCGACGGGAGCGCGGTGAGCAGGTTACCGAAATCGGTAATCTCGAAGCCGACGTAGATCGAGGGGCTGGTCTTGTCCTCGTACTCGACCTCCGCTTCGGCGAGCGCGGTCGAGTCCTTCGGGCACCAGTGCACCGGCCGCTTGCGCCGGTAGAGGGCGCCGCGCCGGGCGATGCGCGCCAGCTCGCGCACGGTCTGGGCTTCATAGGCGTACGACATGGTCAGGTACGGCTCGTCCCAGCGGGCGAAGATGCCCAGCCGCTTGAAGCCCGCCCGCTGCCGCTCCACCTGCTGCTCGGCGTAGGCGCGGCAGGCCTTGCGGAAGGCGCCCGCGGTCATCTCCCGCTTCTTGTTACCGAGCTGCTTGTCCACCATCAGCTCGATCGGCAGGCCGTGGCAGTCCCAGCCCGGGACGAAGTCGGCCAGCTTCCCGGCCATCGACTGGTACTTGACGACGAGGTCCTTGAGGACCTTGTTGAGCACGTGGCCCAGGTGGATGTCGCCGTTGGCGTACGGCGGCCCGTCGTGCATCACGTAGCGCGTGCCAGCGGCGTTCTTCTCGAGGATGGCGCGGTAGAGCGACTGCGCCTCCCAGGCAGCGAGCTGCTTCGGCTCGTTCTCGGCGAGCGAGGCCCGCATGGGGAAGGCGGTCTTCGGGAGGTGGACGGTGTCTTTGAGGTCCATGAGAGGCGTGGGCTGTAGCAAAGGCGGGGGCTGGCCGCAATGATCGGGGCCGCAGGCTGACGCCCCCGGCTCGTCACACCTCATGGTTGGTCACATTCTCGCGGGGGCCTCGGCAGTGTCTTCGCTGACCCCGACCGCCAGCCCCGGCAAATGCCGGGTCTGGGACTGCAACCGCCCCTCCAGGGCTGTGCGCCGTCCGTCCTTACGCGCGCCGTCGATGGCGAGGCGGGGGAGCAGCCCGGAGGGCGTTGGGACTTCCAGACCCGGCATTTGCCGGGGCTGATCCGTGGACGCGTGCATTGCCTACAGCTGTCGACGCAGCGAATCCCTGGTCACCGTAGCCCGCGCCGGGGGTGGTACGGGGGCAGAGCCCCTGTACACGCCAGGGCCGCAGGCCCGGCTCCCAGATCATCTCGCACCCTAATTCTGAGAAGGCCCGTCTGTGCTCGACCGGGTTCGTCGTTGTGCCTCCGAAAGATGTGACCAATCCAAACCGATCGGCGGTCGTGCGGAGAACAGCTAGGATGCCAACCCCATGACCATCGAGCTTCGGCCTGTCGCCACCTCCGCAAAGTCCAAGAAGGACCTCGAGACCTTCCTGCACCTCCCCTGGACGCTGGGCATGAAGAGCGACCCCAACTGGGTCCCGCCGCTGCTCGACGACGCGCGCCGCCTGCTCGACCCGAAGAAGTCGCCCTTCCTCGCCCACGGTGAAGCGCAGTGCTGGTACGCGGTGCAGGACGGGAAGCCCGTGGGCCGCATCGCCGCCGCCACCGACCGCGACTTCGACAAGCAGTGGCCAGGCGAAGCGGGCACCGCGTTCTTCGGCTTCTTCGACTGCAAGGACGACCCGGCGGTGGCCAGGGTCCTCTTCGACGCCGCCGAGGGCTGGGCCCGCGCCAAGGGCCGGGTGCGGCTGCGCGGGCCGTTCACGCTCGACTCGAAGGGCGAGGTCGGCGTGCTGGTGGACGGCTTCGACACGCCCAACCGCATCGGCATGCCGCACAACCGGCCCTACGTCGGCCCGCTGCTCGAGAAGGTCGGTTATCAAAAGCGCAAGGACTTCTACGCGTGGTGGTTCACCGCCGGCACGCCCGTGGACCCCCTCGTCCACAAGATGGCCGAGAAGACCCGCGCGCTCCCCAACGTGAAGATCCGCACGATGGACCTCTCGCAGATGCAGCGCGAGGTCGGCATCATCCGCGACATCTATAACGAGGCCTGGGCGAAGAACTGGTGCTTCACGCCGTTCACCGACCAGGAGCTGCAGCTGATCGCCACCGAGTACAGGATGTTCATCGACACCGAGATCGCGCTGGTGGCCGAGGTGGACGGCGTCCCGGCGGCGATGTGCTTCGCCATCCCCGACGTCAACGAGCTGGTGAAGGACTTCGACGGCGAGCTGGTGCGCCGGCCGTGGAACCTCTTGAAGCTGCTCTGGCGGCTGAAGTTCGCGCGGCCCAAGGCGGCGCGGCTGGTGCTCCTGGGTGTCCGCGAGCAGTACCGGGCGTCGCGCAAGTACGGCGCGCTGGCGGCGGTGCTCTATGAGGAGGTGGCGCTGCGGGGCCTGAGGCGCGGGTATGTGGGCGGCGAGCTGGGCTGGACTCTCGAGGACAACGACCAGATCAACCGCGGCATCGAGCGGATGGGCGCGAGGAAGTACAAGACCTACCGGGTCTACGAGAGGGAGCTCTGAGCGAGGCCGCGTCGCCCTTACCCGCCCCTGCCCCCGCCCCGGCTGCCTGGCTGGAGCGGCTGCTGGTCTGGCTGCCCTACGCGGTGGCGATCGCCTGCGCGCTCTGGCTCGCCGACAAGCCCTTCCACATCGACGACGCCAACTTCGTGCGGTTCGCCCGCGAGGTGCGGGCGCATCCGCTGCGGCCGTTCGCGAGCGGCGCGGTCCACTCGAACCCGCCCGGCTTCCAGTACGTGCTGGCGGGGCTGGCGTGGCTCTTCGGCGAGCGGGAGCGCAGCCTCCACCTGGGGCTGCTGCCGCTGACGCTGCTGGCGATCTACTCGGTAAATCGATTATCGACGCGCTTCGGCGCGCGGCCCGCGTGGCTCCCCGCGCTCTTCTGCGCGCTCTCCCCCTGCTTCCTCGTCTCAGCCGGAAGCCTGATGCCCGACGTGGCGATGCTCGGCCTGGTGCTCCCTGCGTTGGTGCTGCTCTTCGACGACGAGGCGCGGCCGCACCCGCTGCGGCTGCTCGGCGCGACGCTGCTGTTCGCGGTGGCGTGGACCCCGCGCTTCAACGGCCTCCCGGTGCTGCTCCTCGGCGCCGGGCTCTCGCTCTGGCGGAGGAACCTGCGCGCGCTCCTGCCGCTGGGGGCGCTGCTGGGCGCCTTCGCCTTCTGGACCTGGCTGTCGGCGGTGCAGCTCGGCGCCGCGCAGACGCTCTCGCCCTTGGTGGTGGCCGGCGGGAGCGGCACCCACGGAGTGCTGCTCTTGAAGCGGGTGCTCCACGCCGCAAGCGCGCTGGTGCTGGTGACCGCGGTGGGCCCGCTCTGCGTGCTGCTCCTGCCCTCGCGCGGGGTCCGGCGGCTCGCCGAGGTGGCGGGCGCGCTCTGCTTTGCGGCGAGCGTCGTCCGGCCGGGTCCGGCGCTCCCGCTGGCGGGCCTTCTGCTGCTGGCGCTCGCCTGGGTGCGGCTGCCCGCGGGGCTGGTCGCGGACCTGTCCGGCGCGCTCTCGCCGAAGGTGGCCGACCGCGCTCGCCCGCTCTGGGCGCGGCTGCGCGCGCTCGCCACCGCCGACCGCGCCGATGAGCTCTTCCTCCTGCTCTGGGCCGCCGCGGGTCTCGCGGTGCCGGTGGTCTACAACCAGTCGGCGGTGAAGTACCTGAACCTCGCGCAGGCGCCGCTGCTCTTCCTGCTGCTGCGCGCGCGCTCCCCCGG
>JAYWAO010000117.1:0-6471 GCA_043782365.1 Deltaproteobacteria bacterium | reverse complement strand
ACAAGACGCTGCTCGGCCGCTTCCGCCTGGCGCGCGACTGGGTGGCGAGCCGGGCGCTGGTCTTCGACGTGATCGAGGCGGTGCGCTCGAAGGATTGGGACACGCCCGCGGGGATCGCCCGGCTGGCGGCGGCGATGGAGAAGGCGCCGGTCGGCACGTCGTACGGGCAGAAGAACGTCCACGTCTCGGCGGTGGCGAGCTTCTACCGCGCGAAGAGCGACACCGCCGCGGTGGGCGCGATCTTCCGCAAGCTCTACCCGCCCGAGTCGGTGGGGCCCGGCGATTCGTGGCCCGTCTCGCTCTTCTTCGCCGACGACAAAAAGGTAACACCCGAGGAGTGGGACTACGTCTTCGCCATGCACGAGAAGTCCACCTGCGCGCCCTGCCTGCGGGTGCTGCTCGCGGCCAAGGACCACGGGCCCGACCCGGAGCTGCGCTACCGGCGGTTCTTGACGGCGTACCAATCGGTGGTGACGCGGTTCAAGGGGAAGCTGCCCGAGGTGCGCGCCGTGACGGAGCTGGCGGGCTACAACGAGCCCGGCCTGCTGGTGGCGATGGAGGCGCGGCTCCCCGAGGCGGCGCGCGCCGCTTACACTTACAAGTACCTGGGCGAGGTGGTCAGCCGCATCTACCCGGAGAAGACCGATCCGGCCGACGCGGCGGCGCTGCTGTCGCGGGCCGTCAAGCAGCTCGCGGCCGAGGCGATGGACGAGCGCGGCGCCTGCAGCCAGCTCGCCTCGCAGCTCGAGCACCTGGTCGGGAAGAAGGCCGACGTCGGCCCGCTCGACGGCGCCGTCTGCGCCTGCCTGAAGGGCTCGCTGCGCAACGAGGTCCACCTCGTCAACCGCGACGATCTGCTCAAGCACGCGGAGAAGCGGGGGCTCGCGTGCACGAAGGGGCTACCGAAGTCGCCGCAGTAGCCCGCCACGCACGTCTCGTAGATGGGCCGCCGCGCGAAACCGGCTCAGCGCGCCGCAGCGTCCACCGCGGCGTCGAGCAGGCCCCATCACTCCAGCTCGATCAGCTCGAACCGGTCGCGAGCAGGCCCGTCGTCCTTCGGCCTGCCCGGACACGCGCGCACCGAGAGCCGCCCATCGCCGCACTGCTTGCAGAGCGTGCCGCTGCCGAACTCGTGCGCGCCGGGCTGCGGGCGCTGCTGGAGCTGCTGGAGCGGCGAGGGCGCGGCCTTGGGCTGCGGCGGCGCGAAGGCTCCGCTCACCGGCCGGCCCGCGAGCAGCGACAAGCCCGCCTCGGCCTCGGCCCGCGCCTGCTGCGCCGCCGCCAGCGCCTGCGGGGGCACCGCGCGCGCCATCAGCCGCTCCACCTCGCGGGCGACCACCTCCTCGCGCGCGAGGAAGTAAGGCTCGCGCCCGTCGTCCATCCCGGTGCTGGTGGGCGCGCCCCGCTCGACGAAGTAGAGGTCCACCAGCGCCACCGGCAGCCGCTGCTTGAGGAAGACGCCGCAGCGGAGCTCGCCGTCGTCGCAGAGGAGCCTCGGCACCAGGTCCGGCGCCACCCCCAGCGCCTTGAAGAGCGCGGCGCCGTCGCGGGCGCGATCCTCCTCCTCCCACTCGGCGCAGAGGATGACGTGGAGCCGCTCCCCGAACCGCTCCGCCAGCGGCCGGAACGGGCGGATGTGGCTCTCCTGGGTGAACTTGTCGCCCACCAGCGCCAGCAGCGTGGGCCGGTCGGTCAGCTCGAACCGGACCAGCTCGTGCAGCGGCTTGCGGGCGCGCCTCGCGCCGTACCAGGTGAGGACGGTGAACGGCATTCAACAAGAGTGTAGCAGCATCGGGGCCGTGGTACCGATCCCGCCGTGCACCTCACGCTCCTCTCGCGGCGCGCCGGCCTCTTCACCACCCGCCGCCTCGCCGAAGCGGCCCGGCAGCGCGGGGCGCGGGTCCGCGTGATCGACCCGCTCGCCGTGCAGCTCCAGCTGGGCCTCGGCGCGCCGGCCGCCCGCTACCAGGGCAAGCCGCTCCCGGCCACCGACGTGGTCATCCCGCGCATCGGCAGTGGCCCTGGGCACGCGCTCGCGGTGCTCGAGCACCTCTCGCTCTTGGGAGTGCCGGCGCTCAACCCTGCGGCGGCGATCGCCTTGGCGCGCAACAAGCTGCGCACGCTGCAGCTGCTCTCCGGCGCGGGCGTCCCCGTGCCGCGCACGGTGATGGCCCAGGGCGCGGAGGGCCTGCGCGAGCTGGTCGCGGCGGTCGGCGGTCCGCCCGTGCTGATCAAGCTCGTCTCGCCCGGCGGCAGGCCCGGCGTGATGCTCTGCGAGACCGCGCAGTCGATGGAGGCCGCGCTGGAGGCGGTTCTCTCGCGGGGCCACCAGCTGATGGTGCAGCGGTACGTGCGGAGCAAACGCGAGCGGGACCTGCGCGCGCTGGTGGCTTTGGGCGAGGTGCTCTGCTGGGTCGAGCGCAGGCCCAGGCCGGGAAAGCTGCTGGTGGCCCTCGCCCGCGGCGCGCGGCTCTCCGCGGTGGCAAATTCGCCTGCGCTCGACGCGCTCGCCGTTCGCGCCGCCGAGGTGCTCGGCCTGCGCTACGCCGCGGTGGACCTGCTCGAAGGCGAGGACGGCCCGCGCGTCTTCGACGTCCACGAGAGCCCCGGCCTGCAGCGGCTCGAGGCGGCCACCGGGAAGGACCTCGCGCAGCCGATCATCGCTGCGGCCGAAGTGACCGCGAGGGGCGGCGCGCTCCGCTAGAGCGCCGATCGGCTTGACGGGAGTCAAACCGTTCGGCGCTCTAGAGGCACGTGGGATCGGTCCCGGCCTTCAATTCGTCGGGAGCGCAGGTTCAAGGCACCGCTGCGAGGTGGAAGGAGACCGTCACCTCGACCTCGGGCCGGACGGTGATCCCCAGATAGGACGGGGGCTCGACGGCGAAGTCGCGCAGGTCGAGCGCCAGCGCCGCCGTCACGTCGAACCCGTCCGCCCGCTTCGCTGTGTACTTGAACGCCACGGACTTGGTCTGGCCATGGAAGGTGAGCCTGCCCTTGCCGTCGGCGCTCGCCTCGGCGCCGGCAGCGAGCACGGCGAGCCCGGCGCGGACCACCTCGAGCTTCGCGTCGGGGAAGGCGGCCGAATCGAGCGCCTTGTAGAGGTGGTGGTCGCGCAGGTCGATGCCCGTGGAGAACCTGCCGACCGGGAGCGCGCAGACGACCAGGTCTCCCTGCGGCGCGCAGGTGAGCGCGTCGGTCTTGCCCTCGATCTTGAGGCCGGCCGGGCCGCGCGCGAGGAACTTCGCGGTGCCCACCGTGCCAGGCGCCTCGGCGCGGGCGATCGGCGCGAGCGCGACCACCAGGAACGCCGCCAGCGTAGCGGCCAACCAGACGATCGAATGGGGATTCACTAGCTTGCGCTGACTGGCTCGCACGTTGCGCTCCTCCGGGCCAGCGGCCAAGGCGACCGCCCCGCCCTGGATGGCGTCGCCTGGGTCGCACCTTCAAGAAGCCTGCAGGCCCGCACGGAGAATGCAGCCTCGCGCACATTCGGTTGCGCCGCGTCCTTTGGGGTGCAACCATCCGGCCGTCTGCAGCATCCGAGGAGTCCATGCGCTCTCTTGCCGCCCTCTCTGTTGTCGCGCTGCTCGCAGCCCCCTGCTTCGCTGGCGACCGCGCCGGGGTGCCCGCTGGCGCCGACTTCTACACGCTCGACTCCACCCAGGGCACCATCAAGGTGAAGAAGGGCGCGGGCGGCGCGGCCCACCTCACCGTCACGCCCAAGGCCGGCGCCCACGTTTCGCCCGACGCGCCCATCACCGTGCTGCTCACGGGCGGCCCTGCGCTCGACCTGCCCAAGGCGAAGCTCGGCCGCGCCGACGGCAAGCCCACCGCCGCGCAGGGCATCGAGCTCGACCTGCCCTTTACGGCCAAGGCCGCTGGCGCCGACGAGCTGAAGGCCAGCTTCACCTTCTACATCTGCCACGCCGACCTCTGCGAGCGGCAGCAGAGGACCTTCTCGTTCCCGGTCTCGATCGAATAGCCGGGCGACCAGCCGATCGAGTAGGGTGCGCGCCGCTTGCGGCCCCCTCACGTGCCGCACCCAAGGCAACGAATGGCCCGCTTCATCTATGGAATCAACCCGGTGCTGGAGGCCCTGCGGGCCCACGGCAAAGAGGTGCAGCGCGTGCTGGTCGAGCGCGGTCCGAAGGGCCGCAGCACGGGCGGCGACAAGGTCGCCATCGCCGCCAAGGAGGCCGGGGTCCGGGTCGAGGAGGTCGCCCCCGGAGACCTGCAGCGCCGCTCCCAGGGCGGGGTCCACCAGGGCGTCGGCTGCGAGCTGGCCGAGTTCGGCTACGTAGAGGTGGCAGACCTCCTCGAGGCCGCCCAAGCAGAGGGCCGGCCCGCCTTCCTCCTCATCTTGGATGGCGTCACCGATCCGCAGAACCTGGGCGCCATCGTCCGGTCCGCCCACGCGCTGGGCGTCCACGGAGTGGTCATCCCGAGGGACCGCGCGGTGGGCATCACCCCGGCAGCCGTCAAGGCCTCGGCCGGCGCCCTCGAGCACTGCCCGATCGCCCGCGTCACCAACGTGGCCCGCGCGGTGGAGGAGCTGAAGCAGGCCGGAGTGTGGACGGTCGCCCTCGCAGCAGAGGGTGAAGAGGAGCTCGCCACCATCGACCTGACCTCGCCGATCGCCATCGTCATGGGGAGCGAGGGGGCGGGCGTGCGTGAGCTGGTGCGGAAGACCTGCGACCACGTGGCGAAGATCGTGATGGCGGGGAAGGTGGGGAGCCTGAACGTCAGCGCGGCCGGGGCGATCGCGCTCTACGAAGTGGCGCGGCAGCGGGGCTGAGGGCTGGGGCGGCGGGCGCAGCTGCCGCGGTTGTGCATGGCACCAACCGTTGCACCCAATCAACCTCAGCCCACCGCCCGGCGGGGCTTGCGCGGTCGGCTCACCAGCGGGAAGCGCTCCGGGTGGGCCATCCGCTCGAGGTCGAGGTCCACCCGCTGGCGAAGACCGTCGGACTCACCTGCGAAGTGTGGCAGCAGAGGGAAGAACGCGCAAGGTTGGGTCGGCAGGCAGCGGACCCCGTGCGCCTACTGGCGCTCGCCACCAGCGCGCGGATCGCCTCCTTGTCGGTCAAGCCGTGCGCCGCCTTCCCAAGCTCGGGACAGAGCAAGCGCCCGTTGACGCTCTGGAAGGTCACCATCCCCACGCTCTTGGTGACGAGGCCCGCGACGACTGCGAGGTCCGACGGCCCGACGCCCCACGGCCCGCCCCTTGCGTCTCGCGGCCATCTGTGCGAGAACGCCCCTCCCCCGAGTGAAGCAGCAGCTTTTCCGTGCCACCGCTTGACATCCCGCACAAGTTCCTCTAGAACCTCCCGACCTTCGATTCCGACGGGCTCCAAGAGGCGAAAGAAGCAAGAGTTTACGGGATCTTAGGCTGGCGTAGCTCAGTTGGCAGAGCACCTGCCTTGTAAGCAGAAGGTCGCGGGTTCGATTCCCGCCGCCAGTTCCAAAGGAACGAAGGAGGAAGAGGCCAAAAGGTTCGGACAACGAGGAGAGGTGCCCGAGCGGCCAAAGGGAGCGGACTGTAAATCCGCCGGCTCACGCCTACGAAGGTTCGAATCCTTCCCTCTCCACCACACCGGACCCAAAGCCTAGAGAACGCGGGAATAGCTCAGCTGGTAGAGCGTCAGCCTTCCAAGCTGAATGTCACGGGTTCGAATCCCGTTTCCCGCTCCAACACCGAGTCGTCCCGCACGGAAACACGAGATTGCACACCTAGCTCAGTTGGCAGAGCACGTCCTTGGTAAGGACGAGGTCACCAGTTCAATCCTGGTGGTGTGCTCCAAAATTCGCAGCAGCAGCCCTCGTCGGGCAGGCAGTCAGAAGGAAAGGGAAGCCAGATGAACCGGACCATCATCACGCTCGAGTGCACCGAGTGCCGCGAGCGGAACTACACCACGACGAAGAACAAGCGGACCATGCCCGACAAGCTGGAGCTGCCCAAGTTCTGCCCGCGTTGCCGCAAGCACACGCCGCACAAGGAAACGAAGTAGCCAGGTCTTCGGGCAGCAGGGATAGAGGCCAGTAGCTCCAATGGTAGAGCGGCGGTCTCCAAAACCGCATGTTCCAGGTTCGAGTCCTGGCTGGCCTGCCAACTTGAAGTTTCCAGGGAGACCAAAGAGGTCTTCCGGGGGCGCGGGGCTCTCTGCTCCGCGCTTCGAGCTTGTTACAGGACTTGGTCCGAGGATCTGATCCGATGACGAACAACCGCCTGGTGGTCGCGAGCTTCGTGGTGTTCGCGCTGCTCTTCGGCATCTTCCTCGAGCACGTGCTGCTGGCGAGCTTCAGCCTGTTCTCGGGCACGCAGCCGCTGACGACCACGCTCTTCAGCCTGCCGGTCGGTCCTGGCGAGCCCAAGGACTTCTCCTGGGCCACCCTGATCGGCCTCGCCATCTCGTGCGGCCTGTTCGCGTGGGGCTATCTCAACCCCGTCTACAACAACGTCGCGCAGGAGAT
>JAYWAO010000116.1:0-17579 GCA_043782365.1 Deltaproteobacteria bacterium | reverse complement strand
GCTCACCGAAGGCTCCGAATCCTGTCGAGTGCCGCGCCCGTCAAAAGTATTACACCGCGGCCAGGGCGCGCGGCAGGCCGGCGCGCGCGATCGCCCGGGCCATCCGCGGCGTGTTGTAGGCCCAGCCGAGGCGGCCGTCGGGGCCGGCGAGGATGACGCCGCCCTCTCCCTGCGCCCGCTCGCGCAGCAGGCCGACCGCTTCGGCGGCGGCCTCGCGCGGGGAGCGGCCGCTCTTCACCAGGAGGCAGGCCGAGCGCGCTAGCTGCACCTTGAGGATCGCCTCGCCCAGGCCCGTCGACGACGCGGCCGCTTCGTGATCGTCGGCGAACGTCCCCGCGCCGATGATCGGCGTGTCGCCCACGCGGCCGGGCCGCTTGTAGACGGTGCCGCCCGTCGAGGTGCAGGCTGCGACCCGGCCCTGGCCGTCCACCGCGCAAGCCCCGATGGTGCCCAGCTTCTTGCGGACCACGTCCGCGCCCAGGGCCTGCGCCAGCGCGTGCAGCTCTTCCCAGCGCGCGCGCTGCCGAGGGGTGACCAGCAGCTGGTTCGGGTAGACCGGGAGGCCGCACGAGCGGGCGAACGCCTCCGCGCCCGGCCCCACCATCAGCACGTGGGGGGTCTCGTCGCAGACGCGGCGCGCGGCCAGCACGGGGTTCTTCACCGTCTTCACGCAGGCCACCGCGCCGGCCCGCAGCGAGGTGCCGTCCATGCACGAGGCGTCGAGCTCGACCTCGCCGTCCGACGACAGCGCCGCGCCAGTGCCGGCGTTGAAGTTGGGGTCGTCCTCCAGCAACACGGCCGCGGCCTGCGCGGCGTCGAGGGGGGAGCCGCCTGCGAGCAACACCCTGAGTCCGGCCTCGGCCGCCGCGCGGCACCCTGCGAGGTACGGGGCGGGGTCGTCCTCGATGCGCGTGCCGGCCCCGCCGTGCACGACCATGGCCGGGCCGCCGCGGTGGTCGAGCAGCGCGTCGAACTCGTCGCTAGAGAGGTCCCCTGCGTAATACATGCGCCAGGACGCTAGTACAGCGCGCTCGCGATGTCTCCTCCTGCGGCGCGCGGCGCCGGCCCGGCAGGTGCGCCTCGCCGCCAGCGCCGCTGCGTGTGGAGGGTGGAAGGTCACACCCAGAGACGACCGTCCCCACCATCCTGTGGCGTGACGGCGGCTTGACCTGGGTTCTCAAGTGTGAAATCCCGCCCGCCGCACCCTCGGCGTTCATAGAAGGAGGCCAAATGTCGCGCACCGTTCATGAGGTGGTCGTCGTCGGCGCCGCTCGCACGCCGATCGGCGCTTTCCAGGGCGCGCTCGCGTCGCTCAGCGCTCCGAAGCTGGGCGCCGTCGTCATCAAGGCCGCGCTCGAGCGGGCCGGCGTCGCGGCCGACCAGGTCCAGCACGTCTTCATGGGCGAGGTGCTCCAGGGCGGGGTCGGGCAAGCCCCCGCGCGGCAGGCGGCGCTCTTCGCCGGGCTCCCCAAGACCACCCCGTGCGTGACCATCAACAAGGTCTGCGGCTCGGGGCTCGAAGCGGTCATCGAGGGCGCGCGGATGATCGCGCTCGGCGAGGCCGAGGTCGTGGTGGCGGGCGGCATGGAGTCGATGTCGAACGCCCCCTACTTCAGCCACGCGCTGCGCGGCGGCGCCCGGATGGGCAACACCGAGTTCAAGGATCTGATGATCCACGACGGGCTCTGGGACCCGTACAACGACATGCACATGGGCATGTGCGGCGAGAAGTGCGCCACCGACTTCAAGCTCTCGCGCGCCGCCCAGGACGAGTTCTCCATCGAGTCCACCCGCCGCGCGCAGCGGGCGCAGGCCGAGGGGCTCTTCAAGAACGAGATCGTCGGCGTGCCGGTGCCGCAGAAGAAGGGCGAACCCGTCTTGGTAACCGAAGACGAGGGCCCGAAGAACGCCAGGCCCGAGAAGGTCGCGGGCCTCAAGCCCGTCTTCAAGAAGGACGGCACCGTCACCGCCGCCAACGCCTCCTCGATCAACGACGGCGCCGCCGCGGTGGTGCTGATGTCGGCGGAGCGCGCCAGCAAGGAGGGCCGCACGGTGCTCTGCAAGCTGGTCGCGCAGGGCCACGCGGCGCGCGACCCGGTGGAGTTCACCATCGCCCCGGCCGACGCGATCAACGACGCGCTGAAGGCCGCGCAGCTCAAGGCCTCGGACATCGACCTCTGGGAGATCAACGAGGCGTTCGCGGTCGTCACCATGGCCAACAACCAGCTGCTCGGACTCGACCCCGCGAAGGTCAACGTCCGCGGTGGCGCGGTGGTGCTCGGCCACCCGATCGGCGCCTCGGGCTGCCGGCTCTTGGTGACGCTCTTGTCGGCGATGAAGGATCACAAGGTGAAGCTGGGCTGCGTCTCGCTCTGCATCGGCGGCGGCGAGGGCATCGCTCTCATTGTGGAGGCGCCGTGAACAAGGTCGTCAGCAGCGCCGACGAGGCGGTGAAGGACATCTTCGAGGGGGCCGTCATCATGTCGGGAGGCTTCGGCCTCTGCGGCAACCCCGAGAACCTGATCGCCGCCATCCACCGCAAGGGCGTGAAGGGGCTCACGCTGATCTCCAACAACTGCGGCACCACCGACAAGGGCCTCGGCGTGCTCCTGCAGTCGAGGCAGGCGCGCAAGATGATCGCCAGCTACGTCGGCGAGAACAAGGAGTTCGAGCGGCAGTACCTCTCGGGCGAGCTGGAGGTGGAGCTCAACCCGCAGGGCACCCTGGCCGAGCGGATCCGCTGCGCCGGCGCGGGCCTGGGCGGCTTCTTCACGCCCACCGGTGCGGGCACCAAGATCGCCCTTGGCAAGGAGTCGCGGGTCATCAACGGCCGCGAGATGATCTTCGAGAAGCCGCTCCACGCCGACTTCGCCATCGTGCGGGCGTGGAAGGGCGACACCTGGGGCAACCTGGTCTTCCGCAAGACCGCGCGCAACTTCGGCCCGATGATGTGCACCGCCGCCAAGGTGACCATCGCCGAGGTCGAGCACCTCGTGCAGCCCGGCGAGCTCGATCCAGATCTGGTCCACGTGCCGAGCGTCTACGTGAAGCGCATCTTCCAGGGCGGCGGCTACCAGAAGTGGATCGAGAAGCGCACGGTCCGCGCCTCCTAGCTGCAGCGAGCTCCTTCCTCCGCGGTGGTGCCCCCAGCGCACACCTGGTTATCGAAAGGTTGTCGATGCCTCTGACCCGTGAACAGATCGCCGCCCGCGCCGCGCAAGAGCTCCGCGATGGCTTCTACGTGAACCTCGGCATCGGCGTGCCCACGCTGGTGGCCAACTTCATCCCGCCCGGCGTCGACGTCATCCTCCAGTCGGAGAACGGGATGCTCGGCATCGGCCCGTACCCGACCGAGGCGCAGCTCGACCCCGACCTGATCAACGCCGGCAAGGAGACCGTCACCGAGCTGAAGGGCTCGGCGTTCTTCTCCTCGAGCGACTCGTTCGCGATGATCCGCGGCGGGCACATCGACGTCGCCATCCTCGGTGCGATGGAGGTGTCGCAGAGCGGCGACCTCGCCAACTGGATGATCCCCGGCAAGATGGTCAAAGGCATGGGCGGCGCGATGGACCTGGTGACCGGCGCGCAGCGCGTGATCGTCGCGATGGAGCACACCGCCAAGGACGGCTCGTCGAAGGTCCTCAAGGAGTGCAAGCTGCCGCTGACCGGCAAGGGCTGCGTCGACACCGTGATCACCGAGCTGTGCCTCTTCGAGGTGACCAAGACGGGACTCGAGCTGCGCGAGCTCGCGCCGGGCGTGACCCTGGAGCAGGTGCGGAAGGCCACCGAGGCCGACTACACGGTAGCGGCGGGCCTGAAGACGATGTTGGTGTGACCGGGTCGCACCGGCAATGCGGCAATGCGGCGCGCTTCACCAGCCCCCGCTAGTTGTGCGAAGCTGGAGGGGAGATGACTTCACCGGACCGCCGCGCCGATGCCGAGAGCCGCTTGCGGCGCTCGCTCGCCTCTCTAGGAGCGGCGCGCGCGCTGCTCGGCCTGACCCCGCCCGCGTATGACGACGCCGTCAACCGCGCCTCCGCGGCCGCGCTGCACGCGGCCCGCGCGCTGATCGACTCGCAGTGGGCCAAGGACAGCCAGCCGGGCTGGGACCCTGAGTGGCGTCCTGGCATGCCGCGCTCGCTGCGGCAGGCGAAGAACCCGACGCTCTGGTCCCCGGACTCGCTCTACCGCCTGCTCGACCGCTTCGCGCACCTCGCCGCGCAGATGGCGCTCCCCGAAGACTTCACGCAGTACCTGCGCACGCTGGTGGAGGACGGCCTGGAGGCCGACACCGGCGAGGCCCCTGAATACGACGACGACGAGGCCCGCCACTCGGTGCAGATCGCCACGCAGATGGTCGCGTCGGTGGCCGAGCAGCTCTCGATGGGCGCCGAGTTCCGCGCCGCCTCCGAGCGCTGGCCTTCGCTCTACGACGCCGACAACGATCCGCCCACCGACCCGGCGGGGCTCCCGGTGCCACCGCAGCAGGCCTCCGAGGCAGCCCCCAGGAGCTCGAACCCATGAGCGACGAGAAGCAGCCCCAGAAGAAGTTCGAGAGCAGGCCCGGCGAGGACGGGCGGCGCAGCCCGCGCCTGCAGCACGAGATGCTCGTCTCGGTGACGTCGTCGGCGTCCGACCCCGACCGGCGCAGCTTCAGCGGCTGGGGCACGAACCTCTCGGTGGGCGGCGTCTTCGTCAACGCGCCCGACGCCGCGGTAAAGGCTGCCAAGGAAGGGGTGGGCGTTGATGTGTTACTCCAGCTCCCCGGCCAGCCCGAGTGCAAGCTCAAGGGCCGCATCGCCTGGGCGCGCCCCAACGGTCCCGGCGTCGCAGAGCCGGGCATGGGCGTCGAGTTCACCGCGGTCGATGACGCCTCGCGCGAGCTGATCGGACGGATGATGGCCCGGCTCGCTGCCGATCTCACGGGGGCGTAGCGCTCCCTTGGTCTCCACATGACAGTCGAAGTGCAGCTGCGGGCCGAGGGCTTGGTCCACGGCGGAGAGATGCTCGCCCGTCACGAGGGGCAGGTGGTGTTCCTGCGCGGCGCCGCGCCCGGGGATCTCGTCTCGGCGGAGCTGCGCACGGGCGGCAAGGGGTTCCTTCGCGGCGTGGTCAAGGCCGTCCTCGAGCGCGGGGCGCAGCGGGTGGCGCCGCCGTGCCCCATCGTCGAGAGGTGCGGCGGCTGCCCGATCCAACAACTGAGCTACCCCGCGCAGCTGGCGCAGAAGCAGCTGCTCGCGCAGGACGCGCTCGAGCGCATCGGCGGACTCACGCCCGGCTCGTTCGTGCTGAGGCCGATCCTCCCCTCGCCTTCGCCGCTGCGCTACCGGCGGCGCGCGCGCCTGCACCGCGGGCCCGATGGCAGCTTTGGATTCGCGGGACAGCACACCGACGAAGGGGTCGCGCCGATCGAGCCGGTGGCGAGCTGCCTGCTGTTCGAGCCCGGCCTGCAAGAGCTGTGGACGCGGCTGCAGGACGAGATCGCGGGCCTCGGCGGCCTGCCCGACGTGCTGGACCTGGGCCTGGAGACGAGCGGCCCGACGGGCAACGTGAAGGGCGCGCTCGATCTGCGCTCGGCCGAGACGCCGCACAAGCGGCTGCGGCACAAGCTGGAGCAGCTGGTGCGGCGGATCCCGTCGATCAAGGGCGCCACCGTGGGGCCTTCGGCCGAGGGCCGGTTTGCCACGCCGAAGGCGCTGGTCGGCGAGCCCGTGCTGACCGATCCCGAGACGCAGCTGCGCGACGGCCACGGGAAGTTCCGCTTGCGCGTGCGGCCCGACCTGTTCGCGCAGGCCAACCGCGGCGCGCTGCACCTCTTGCAGCTGGCCGCGCTCGACGCGCTCGGGTCGGCGGCGCAGGGCAGGGTGCTGGAGCTCTTCTGCGGCGCGGGCACCCTCACTCTCCCGCTGCTCTGCGCCGGAGCCAAGGAGGTGGTCGGCGTCGAGTGGGTCGCTCCCTCGCTCGACCTCCTGCGCCGCTCGGCGAGCGAAGCGCGCCTCGGTGAACGCCCGCTGCCGGGCAAGCTGCAGCTCCACGCGGGCGACGCCGCGCAGCTCGCCGCCAGCCTGCGCGCCACCGAGCGCGGCCGCTTCGACGCGGTGTTGCTCGACCCGCCGCGCACGGGCGCGCCCGCGGCCGTCCGCGCCGCCGCCGACTTGAACGCGCCCCGCATCGTCTACGTGAGCTGCGACGCGCCGACGCTGGGCCGCGACGCGCGCACGCTGGCGGCCGCCGGGTACACGCTCGTCGAAGCGCAGCCGATCGACCTCTTCCCGCAGACGGCGCACTTCGAGACGGTGGCGACGTTCGTGAAGAGCTAGTGCGAGAGGACAGGGCCGACACCGGGCGCGGGCCATCGGCGTGGTGTCCGCAGACCGTAGCCGATGTAACCGGTTTGACTACTGATGAGCTTTTCCCTAGCTTCATGCGGGCGGCCTCGTTGAGCGCACCTGTCGGACGAGAAACGAGGGCCTCTCTTTCCATGTCCCAGCCCCTTTCCCCACCCGCTTCTCGCCACCCCGCCGTCCGGAGGATCCAAGAAATGCAAAGCCGACCTACTGTGGCCAAGTTCACGCGTCTCTCCCTCGCAGTGGCCCTCCTCGCTGGAACAGCGAACGCCCAGGAGGCGCCCGCTCCGCTCAACCTCGCCGCTCCATCTCCGGTCGAGGAGGGTCCAGCGAAGAAGCAAGCCGAAGAAGAGATCGTCATCACCGGCTCTCGCGTCCGCCGCAAGGACCTGAGCACCCCGGCGCCGGTCGCGGTCGTCTCCCGTGAGCAGATCAGCGCCTCAGGGGTGGCCTCGCTGGGCGACTTCCTCCAGCAGATGCCGGAGAACACCTCCTCCACCAACACCAACGTCAACAACGGCGGCGACGGCCAGACCACCATCTCGCTGCGCAACCTCGGCGCGGCCCGCACCCTGGTGCTCGTCGATGGCAAGCGCTACGTCAACGGCGGCTCCGGCGCCGGTGGCTCGGTCGACCTGAACTCGATCCCCTCCTCGGCGATCGAGCGCATCGAGATCCTCAAGGACGGCGCCTCCGCGGTGTACGGCACCGACGCCATCGGCGGCGTCGTCAACATCATCACCCGCCGCCGCGTCAACGGCGTCGAGGTGAGCGGCTACACGGGCCAGTCCATCAAGGGCGACGGCCAGCAGAGCGACCTCGCCATCTCGGGCGGCGTCGCCAGCGACAAGGGCAGCTTCATGTTCAGCGCCGGCTACTTCGACCAGAGCTCGATGTTCGCCTCCGCCCGAGACTGGGCGGCCCAGGCGCTCACCTACGACTACGCCAAGGCGGCCAGCGCCGACCCCACGATCTCGGCCACCGCGGTGGGCAAGGGCGGCTCCTCGGCCACGCCGCAGGGCCGCTTCCGCCTCGACCCCTCGAAGTGCTCCACCAAGGTCTGCCAGGACCTGCTGGCGAAGTTCGGCGCCGGCACGAAGAACTACTTCTTCGCTGGCGCCAGCGACCCGACCGCGGTCGACGGCTTCCGCCCGTACGTCGGCGCCACCGACGCCTTCAACTACCAGGCGGTCAACTACCTGATCACCCCGTCGCAGCGGTTCCAGCTCTTCTCCAACGGTGACTACAAGCTGGCCGACACCATCCGCGCCTACTTCCAGGGCTCGCTGGTCAACCGGCAGTCGAGCACCAAGATCGCGCCCGAGCCGCTCTTCACCACCAACTTCGGCCTGACGGTGGCAGCCGACAACCAGTACAACCCGTTCGGCATCCCCATCACCGACGCTCGCCGCCGCCTCATCGAGTCGGGCGGCCGCGGCAGCGGCTATGACCTCAACACCGTCCGCACCGTGGTCGGCGTCGACGGAACGCTGCCCGACGCCTTCGGCCCGCTGCACGGGCTCTTCTTCGACTTCTCGTTCAACTATGGCCGCACCTCGGGCTACACCACCAACACCGGCGCCTACAACACCCAGTCGCTCGGCTACGGCATCGGCTCCAGCTACCAGGACGCCAACGGCGTCTGGCAGTGCGGCACCGCGGCCAGCGGACCGGTGGGCAACAACTGCACGCCGGTGAACCTGTTCGGTGGACCGGGCACCATCACCAAGGACATGATCACCGCGCTCGGCGCCATCGACGGCACCGCCCGCGGCTGGACCCAGATCGCCTCGGCGCAGGCCAACGTCAGCCACGAGCTGTTCAAGCTGATGTCGGAGAAGTCGGTCGGCATCGCCGCCGGCTACGAGTTCCGCGCTGAGTACGGCGGGTTCATCCCCGACCCGGTCGGCCAGTCGGGCCTCTCCACCGACTACAACGGGCAGCCCACCAAGGGCCGCTTCAACGTCAACGAGGGCTACGTCGAGCTCTCGGCGCCGATCGCGAGCAAGATGCAGGGCATCGACAACCTCGAGCTCTCGGCCGCCCTCCGCGCCTACAACTACAACACCTTCGGCTCGGGCTCGACCTACAAGTTCGCTGGCATGTACCGCCCGCTCCGCGACGTCACGGTCCGCGGCACGTACTCGACGGGCTTCCGCGCTCCGGGCATCGGCGACCTCTACGGCGGCACGGGACCGAACTTCCCCTCGGCGTCCGACCCCTGCGGGAAGATCGACCCGAAGAACACCGGCCTGCTGGCGCAGTGCAGGGCGGGCCCCGGCGGTGTCATCGCCGCCAACAACGGCGACGACTCGGGCCAGCTCCAGTCGACCACCGGCGGCAACAACGGCCTCTCGCCGGAGACGGCGAAGATCGGCACGCTCGGCATCATCCTCGAGCCGCAGCTCGCCATGCTCAAGGGCCTGTCCTTCACGGCTGACTTCTGGACCGTGACCCTCGACAAGACCCTGGGCAACATCGGCACCACGGTGATCGTGGCGGGCTGCTACCCTGCAGCCAACGGGTCCTCCGCCACGCCCAACGCGTCCTACTGCTCCAAGATCACCCGCAGCCCGCTGACGGGCCAGATCACCAACGTGCTCGACATCGAGCAGAACGTCGGCCAAGCCTTCACCAACGGCCTCGACTTCGCGCTCAAGTACGGCCTGCCGACCGACGTCGGCCGCTTCGCGTTTGCTGTCGACGCCACCTACCTGCTCAACCTGACCCAGACGCTCGCGCCTGGCTCGGCGGGCACCGCGGCGGACCCCAACAAGGCGAAGGTCATCGATGGCGCAGGCAACTACGACCTGGGTCTCTCGCCCCGCTGGAAGGCCAACGTCGGCGTCCAGTACGGACTCCAGGGCTTCACGGCCAACGTCAGGGCCCGGTACATCGGCGGCTCCAAGGAGTGCGCTGACTCCAACGGGGCCAACACCAGCTCGACCGGCTGCACGGACCAGAACATCGATCCGAAGAGCATCACGGCCACCAACACGGTGGGCACGGCGTATGTGCCGCACGACATCGCCGGGCAGGTCACCTTCGACCTGAACCTGGGCTACAAGCTGAAGAACCCGCTCGGCGTCACGACGCTCTCGGCCGGCGTGCGGAACCTCCTCAACTCCAACCCGCCGGCGATCTACAACTCGTTCCTGACCTACGCGGACACGCAGTACGACTTCTCGGGTCGGTTCGTGTACATGCGGCTCTCCCAGCAGTTCTGATCTGATCCGTAGATTGCGGCCGGGGGCCGGACCTGGAGACTCGGGTCCGGCTCCCCTCCGAGAGAGCTCGATGTTCGAGAACATCACTGCCCATAAAGCCCGGTCCGCGAAGCCGGCAGCCTCGCTGACCGTCAGCTTGCTGCTGCACGGTTGCTTCGTCGGTGTCGTCTTGCTCGGCTACCTCGGCGCCCACGAGGCCGCCCCGGGCCCGGCCGAGCCGATCTCCGTCACGTTCCGCGCGCCCCCTCCACCTCCTCCACCTCCACCCCCCGCGAAGTCGGCGGCGAAGAAGCCCAAGCCCACGCCCAAGCCGGTGGCGAAGCCACCGATGGTGCAGCCCAGGGAGATTCCGCCGGAGCCGCCTCCCGAGCCGGAGCCGCCTGCTGCGGAAGAGTCGTCTCCCGACGAGGGAGTCGAGGGCGGCGTCGAGGGCGGTGTCGCTGGCGGCGTCGTCGGCGGGGTGCTCGGCGGACCCCCGCCCCCTCCCGAGCCCGTCAAGGGGCCGGTCGAGTTCGACGACAGGATGACCCGGCCGGTCAAGCTCTCCGGCCCGGACCCCGAGTACACCGACCAGGCCACCGAGCATGAGATCCAGGGCACGGTGGTGGTGAAGTGCGTGGTCACGACGGAGGGCATCGTCAAGCAGTGCCGGGTGCTGCACAGCCTGCCCTTCATGGACAAGGCGGTCGTTGACGCGCTCCTGCGGCGCCGGTACTCGCCGGCGATGGTCCAGGGCAAGCCGATCGAGGTCGACTTCACCTTCACCATCCGCTTGAAGCTGCCCGAGTAGCTGCCGGCCCTTCACGAATCTCCCCAGGAGGCCTCTCTTGAACTCGATGCGTCCAGTCGCCGCTGCGTCCGCGCTGCTCGCCTGTGCCTGCGCCGGTATGCAGGCGAACCGTCCGTCCCCGGGCGTGATCGCCCAGGGCGCCTTCACCCCGCAGCGGCCCGCAGCCACCGTCTTCGGCGCCGACCCGCTCCGCGCCTGTCCGGTGGGCGGCTCGCTGCCGCTCCTCCTCGCCCGGCTCGCCGAGCTGCACAAACAGGGCGCCGCGCCTGCCGTGGCTACCGACGGCCGCCTCTGCGCCGCGGCGGAAGCCTGGCTGGGTTGGCCGCAGCCCAACCCGCCCGAGAGCGTCTACGGCTTCGTCGCCAACTACTTCGGCCTGCCCACCCCCCAAGTTCGCATCGTCTCCGACTCGGTCGAGACCGATGACGACGGCGACATCTTCACCCGGCTGGTGGACCCCGTGGTCGACTTCGCGAAGAAGGCCGCGGTGCCGCGCATCGGCCTCGCCACCATGCGCTTCACCGGCGGGGGTTCCCTGCGGCCCGGCGAGACCAACAAGCCCACCACCAAGCTGGTGCTGCTGATGCAGGACCAGGTGGTCGAGGTCGACCCGCTGGCCCGCTCGCTGCCGGTGGGCGGCCAGGCGACGCTGAGCGGCCGCTTCTCCGGCGCGCTGGAGAGCCCGCGGGTGCTGGTCTGCGATAGCGAGGGCAAGCTGCTGACCCCGCCGGCCACACCCGGCAAGGAGTTCAAGACCGACCTCAAGTGCGGGCCGAAGCCCGGCCGCATCCAGGTGGAGATCCGCGGCGAGCAGAAGGGGGTGGCCACCATCGTCGCCACCTTCCCCATCTCCTGCGGCGTGCCGCTGACGGGCTCGGTGCCGGTGCCGGTGCCGGACCCGGCCACCGCCGACCTGCCTGCGAAGGAGAAGACGCTCTTCGAGCAGGTCAACAGCGAGCGGACGGCCCTGGGCCTGCCGGCGCTGCTCTGGCACGACGAGCTGGGCAGGCTGGCCCGCTCCCTCTCCGAAGGCGAGCGCGAGCAGATCGCGCGCGGCTCCCACCTGACGATCGCGCCCGCCGAGCTGCTGCGCAAGGCGGAGATCGCGACGCCGCTGGCGCTCTTCAACAACCCGGCGGCGGCCCGCAGCGTCTCCGAGGCGCTGGTGCAGTACGCGAACAACCCGGTGCTCCGCTGCAACGCGCTCTCCCCCGACACCACCCACGCTGGAGTCGGCGTCGCCACCGGGGCCGCGGCGGACGGCAGCCCGCTCGCGCTGGTCACCGAGCTCTTCATCAAGGTGCTGCCGCCCGTCGACCCGGTGGCGCTGCGGGCGCAAGTCCGCGCCGCGCTCCTCGCCAGGCGGGCCACCGTCCCTGCCACCAAGAGCGCCAGCGACCCGGCCTTGGAGCAGGTGGCGCAGCAGTACGCCGAGGCGCTGGCCGCGGGGGGCGGGCAGCTCGACAACGCGAAGTCGAACGTGCTGGTCGCGCCGCTCTACAAAGGCTTCAAGAACATCGACATCGTCGGCGGACCCAAGGCCGACCCGCTCACCTTCGCGGACGAGCCCGGCGCCGTCAACGGCAAGGGCCAGGTGCTCGGCGTCGGGGTCGCGCTGGGGAGCAGCGCAGCCCTGGGCAAGAACACCGCTTACGTGGTGGCGCTGATCGCCATCAAGCGGTAGCGCGCCGCGCTCCGGACGGCGGCGCCCGGGGCAGCGAAGCCCCGTGAAGACTACTTTCCGGGCAGGGCCGGGCTGCCCTGGCCCCTGCTTTGCTCCATCCACTCCGTCGCACGGTCCCGCGCCGCATCGATGTCCTCCTGCTTGCGGCAGACCTTCTGCGGAATGTGCGACCCAACGTCGGCCTCGAAGGTGCAGACCAGCTTCTTGCCCGGGTCGGTCGCAGCCACCGCCTTGGCGTCGCCGGGCTTGTCACCGGGCGCCGCCGGACCGGACGCTCCCTTTCCCTGGGTGCCTGGGCCGGCGCATGAGGAGACGAGGAGCAGGGCTGCAAAAGTGGCGCCCTTCAGCGCCGAAGACGAAGACATAGGCCCTCCCGACGTTTTGGAGCCGCACTCTAGTCCAAAGCAGGCCGGAAGCGTGAGCGCCTGGCACGTCGCTACCCGGGGCGTTCTGTGCTGTGGTGCTGCGCCAGGTCGGATGGCTCCTTCCCCGGCCCCCCAGGTTGCAAGAGAGGATGACTCGCGCCATGCGCCCTTCCTTCACCGCCATCATCGCCGCGGCCGCCCTGGCCGTGCTCCCCGCCGCCGCCTCTCGCGCCGCCCCCGCGGCCGGGCTCAGCGCCGCCGAGAAGACCGCGGTCGCGCGGATCACCGCCGCCGAGATCTCCGGCCACCTCCGCTTCCTCTCCGACGACCTGCTCGAGGGCCGCTTCCCGGGCGCGCGCGGCGACGAGCTCGCCATCCGCTACCTCGCCGCCCAGCTCGAGGGGATGGGCTACCAGCCCGGCACCACCGGGCCCGACGGGAAGCCCTCCTGGTTCCAGCCCGTGCCCTTGGTGAAGTTCACCGCCGCGGTCCCGGCCGAGGTGGTCTTCAAGAAGGGGGCCTCCCAGGTGGTGCTGCCGACCGGCCCGGGCGAGAAGGCCGAGCTGGCCCTCCACTCGATCGGCGCCGCCGACCGCGTCCAACTCGACGGCGCCGAGCTGGTCTTCGTCGGCTACGGCATCACCGCGCCCGAGCGCGGCTGGGACGACTACGCCGGCGTCGACGTCAAGGGCAAGGTGGTGGTGCTGCTCAACTTCAACCCGCCCTGGGCCGGCGAGGGCGTGCGGCTCTGGTATGGCCGGTGGGACTACAAGTACCTGGAGGCCGCGCGGCACGGCGCGGTGGGTGCGCTGCTCATCCACACCACCGGGTCGGCCGGGTATCCCTGGCAGGTGGTGGCCTCGTCGAACCGCGCGGAGGCGTTCGCGCTGCCGCCCGAGGAGGACAAGGACGCGCGGCTCGGCTTCCAGGCCTGGGTCTCCCACGACGGCGCCGACCGGCTCTTCAAGCTGGCGGGCCGCGACCTCGCCGCCGACGAGGCCGCCGCCAAGGACCCCAAGGGCAAGGGCGCGCCGGGGGTCGCGCTGCGGGTGACCACTTCGCTCGACCTCGTCGTCAAGCACGAGCGGCTGGAGAGCGCCAACGTGGTGGGCATCTTCCGCGGCGCCGACCCCAAGCTGGCCGACGAGGCGGTGCTCTACACCGCGCACCACGACCACCTCGGCGTGCGCGATCCGCCGCGGCCGGGCGAGCGCAACGTCTTCGCCGGTGCCCGCGACAACGCCTCGGGCTGCGCTGCGGTGCTGGCGATCGCGCGGGCGATGGCCGCCGCCCCGCCGAAGCGGTCGGTGCTCATCTCCTTCGTCACCGCCGAGGAGCAGGGGCTGCTCGGCTCGAAGTGGTACGCCGCCCACCCGTCGATCAAGGCGGGGCGGATCGCCGTCGACGTCAACCTCGACTCGATCAACGTCAAAGGCCGCACCCGCGACGTCGGTCTACTCGGCCTCGGCAAGTCGAAAGACGTCGACGCCGTCGTCGTCGCGCTGGCCACGGCGCAGGGGCGCACCGTCCACGGCGACCCCTTCCCCGACCGCGGCGCCTTCTACCGCTCCGACGACTTCGAGCTGGCGCGCGTGGGCGTGCCGGGCTCGCGCGTCACGGGCGGGCCCAGCTACACGGGCCGGCCCGAGGGGTGGGGCAAGGAGCAGCAGGAGGGATATGAGCGGCACGACTACCACCAGCCGTCGGACGCCTACCCGCCCTCGCCCGACTCCTGGGACCTCTCCGGCGCGGTCGAGGACGCCCAGCTGCAGTACCTGATCGGCCGCCGCCTCGGCGACGCGAAGGCGCTGCCGGGGTGGACCAAGGGCGACGAGTTCGAGAAGGCCCGACTGGCGGCCCCTCGCTGAGCAGCGAGTGAGCCGGATTGGGCGAGGTCCCCGCCGGGGGTCCTACAGCGCCACCTGCGCATCGGATGCCGTCTCGCAGGGCCCAGGCACCGGCCGCACAGCCGAGGCGTGGCTCCCGTTGCGATGCCGGGCCGGAGCCACCACGATGATCTCCTCCTCGAAGTGGGGCCGAGTAGGGACTCCAGCGGTGTCGGGAGTGCGCGCCTGGACGCAGCCCACCGCCTGCATCACCGGCGCCACCACATAGTGGTCGGCGAAGGCGAGCTGAAGCGCGAAAGCGCCCGCGACCAGCGCGCTCATCGCGGTGAGTCGGCGGACCTGCATCGAAACCCCAGCAATTGCTGCCATGGCCCAGCTCCCTTGCTCCGGCCTTCCTGGCGCCCGAGTGAGTCCTTCTGAGGACCACCTACGGCCGACGCCGCGCTCCCTTTCAGTCCTCGCCGCCGATTTGTCGTGGCGACAGTCTCTCAGCAGTTCCAATCCGTTGGGCTTCTGCGAACGCCGTCACACGACCCTCGCGTCAGGGACACGCGCTGCGCTGGGGCCCCGGCGGCGGGGCGGTGACCGGCCTCGGGGACTCGTCCCGCGCCGTTCGCGAGCGCTCCTCGGTTACACTCTGGCCCGTGCACGCGCGCCTCCACGACTTCGCCGCGCTGCTGCGCCAGAACGGGCTGCGGGTCTCGCCCGCCGAGCTGGTCGACGCCGCGCGGGCGCTCGAGCTGATCCCGCTCGAGGAGAAGCCGCTGCTCCGCTCGGCGCTGCGAGCCACGCTGGTGAAGCGGGGCACCGATGCGGTGACATTTGATCGGCTCTTCGAGCTCTACTTCACCGGCGCCAAGGATCTCCTCGACGGCCTGCAGCGCTCGCTCCTCGAGCAGCTCGACGGCGAGAAGCTCAACGAGCTGGAGCTGGAAGAAGTCGCGCGGGCGATCGCGCAGCTGCCGATGTCGCCGCTCGCCGAGGCGATGGTGCACGGCCGCTCCGCCGAGCTGGCGCGGCTCCTCCGGCAGGCGGCGCTCTCGATCGACTTCCGCGGCCTGCAGAGCCCGCTGCAGCGCGGGTTCTACGCGCGAAGAGTGTTACAGGCGGCCGGCGCGAGCGGGGCCGAGCGGGAGCTCGACCAGCTGGTGCAGTCCCTCTCCGCGCGCGGCCTCTCGCCCGAGGCGCTGGAGCTGGTGGGCAAGCAGGTGAGCCACACCCTCCGCGAGCTGGAGGAGGCGGCCCGGCGCGTCGCCGAGCGCGAGCAGCGGGCGCGCGATCCCGACCAGCGCGGGCTCGGCACGCTCTCCTCGCGGGCGCTCTCGTCGCTGACGCCGCAAGAGATCGACCGCATGCGCGAGGTGGTCAAGCGCCTCGCCGAGAAGCTGAAGTCGCGCCTCTCGCGCCGCCGGAAGGTCCGCCGCCGCGGCCTGCTCTCGGTGCGCCGGACGCTGCGCAAGAACCTCTCCAACGGCGGGGTCCCCGCGCAGCTGGTCTTCCGCACCAAGCGGCCCGAGCGGCCGGAGATCGTCGTGCTCTGCGATGTGAGCGATTCGGTGCGCAACGTCTCCCGCCTGATGCTGCAGTTCGTCTACACGCTGCAGGCCCACTACGCGCGGGTGCGCTCGTTCGTCTTCGTCAGCGACCTGGGTGAAGTCACACACTTGTTCAAGCAGGTGGACGTGGCCGAGGCGGTCGACCTCGCGACGGCCGGCAAGGTCATCAACCTCGCCGCCAACTCCAACTACGGCCACGCCTTCAAGCTCTTCCAGCAGAGCCACCTCGGCAGCGTCAACCGGCGCACCACCGTGATCATCCTCGGCGACGGCCGCAGCAACTACAACGCGCCCAACGCCTGGGTGCTGGGCGAGCTCAAGCGGCGCTGCAAGCGGCTCCTCTGGCTCTGCCCCGAGGATCGCGGCGCCTGGGGCTTCGGCGACAGCGAGATGCCGCTCTACGCGCGCCACTGCCACCGGGTGGAGCCCGTGCGCAGCCTCGACGACCTGGCGCGCATCGCGGAGCAGATCCTGCCGTAGAGGCGCGAGGACCCGCCCGAGCGGTCGACCACCTTCACGCCCCGCTCGCTGAGTCGCAGTTGGCGGCCTCGTCTCTCCTAGAGCACCGATCAGGTTACCGGACCGAGCCCGGGCGGTGAGGGGCAAGCAGTTCGAGGCGCGACGACGAGTCAACCCGTTGCGGTTTCCGAGGAGGAGCAACGAAGAGATACGCCGCCCATCGACGCCCTGGCGACGGGAGGTGACCTGTTCGGTGCTCTAGATCCTCCCGGCGACACGCGCGTCTGGGGTGACATGAAATCCCGCGCCCGGTTTGACGTTACACTGTGCGGGAGCCCGAGGCTCTGGGGGTCTACCATGACGTCGCAGCCACTCGCAGGGGTCCGCACCGCGCTCCCGCTCGCCCTCGCGGCGGGTCTCCTGGCGGCCTGCGCCAGCAAGCCGGCGCCAGTCTATCAAGACCCCGGTAGCGAGGCCGTCCCGGGGCAGATCTCGGTCGAGCTTCGCGGCGCGGTCCCAGCGCACCGGGCGCTCCTCTCCACGCTCGGCAAGGTGCTCGACGAGCAGGTGTTCGAGGAGGACGCCGAGGACCTCTTCCTGCCGCGCGACCGCTTCGCCGAGTCGGTGTTCCTGCTGGAGACCGGCGACGAGGCCCACACCGTCGCCGCGCTGAAGACCCTGCGGGCGCGGCCCGACGTGGTCTTCGCCGAGCCCGTGGTGAAGCTGCACGCGCTCGCCTGGAGCCCCAACGATCCGGGCTACCAGAAGCAGTGGCACCTCAGGGAAGCCGGCGCGCCGCAGGCCTGGGAGGCCGCGCGAGGGCAGGGCGTCACCGTGGCCGTGCTCGACACGGGCGTCGCGCCGCTCGACGACCTCGACGAGTCGCGCCTGCTGAAGGGCCACAACTTCGTCCCGGGAGGGAAGCCCGACAACGCGGTCGACGACCACGGCCACGGCACGCACGTCGCCGGCACCATCGCGCAGGCCACCGACAACGGGCGCGGCGTGGCCGGCATGGCGCCGCGCGCGCGCATCCTCCCGCTCAAGGTGCTCGACGCAAATGGCGGCGGCACCTCAGCGGGCATCGCCGCCGCCATCCGCTACGCAGCCGATCACGGGGCGCAGGTGCTCAACCTCTCCCTCGGCGGCGGCGCCCGCTCCGAGGAGATGGCCCGCGCGGTGGCCTACGCGCGCCGCAAGGGCTGCCTGGTGGTCTGCGCCGCCGGCAACGAGGGCGTGCGGCACGTCTCCTACCCGGCGGCCTATCCGGGCGCGACGGCGATCAGCGCGGTGGGCCCCAGGGG
>JAYWAO010000115.1:0-17638 GCA_043782365.1 Deltaproteobacteria bacterium | reverse complement strand
GTTTCCCGCATCCGGCTCTTGCTTCAGGTTGTGACGCATAGCCGCCTCGAAGGCGGCGAGCGCCCGCGCTGAGTGCGGCTCGCCCGGCCGCCGCTCGGATCAACCCGTGACCGCTCCCAGCACCTCGGCGAAGGCAGCGTCCGCATAGGCCCGCATCTCCTCGTCGGTCCGGTCCTGGATCGGGTGCGGCACCAAGACCCTGCGTGCGGCAAAGCCCAACGCCGCCGCCTGCGCCTCCGCTGCGTGGGCAAACTCGCGCGAGGCGACGAACACGGCCGGCAGGCCGCCCGCTTCCAGCTCACTGGTGTCGTGCACACTGCACGACGTGCAGCTCCCTCAATCGGCGAGCGCTTCGATCACCACCGCGCACTCGGCGGCGATCTCCTGGCGCAGCGCGAGCGGCGCGGGCTTGCTGAAGGTGGGCTTGGAGTAGCGCCGCACCTGCGCGCCGCTCGCGAGCAGCCGCTCCTCGAGCCGATCGAGGAAGACGTCGCCGCGCGGCTTGGAGATGTCGAGCAGGCCCACCACCTTGCCCTGCAGGGAGGCGGGCCTCGCCACGGGCTGCCGGACCGCGAGCGTACGCTCGCTGGTGGGGTCGAGGATGGTGGTCATGAGCCGATCTCCTTGGTGATGGGTTGGCTGCCGATTTCGCCGTTCACCCAGCCGCCGATGATCTCGGAGAACAAGCCGGCCCGGCCACCCGCGTGCACGATGAGCAGACCGCCGGGGCGGAACTTGGGGAGGCGCATGTCGGCGAAGTGGGCCGGCATGCCTTCGGCGACGCCGCCCGCGCCCCGCACCAGCTCGGCGCCGGGGCGCTCGAGCCGTGCAAAGAGCTCGTCGAGCAGGCGGGCCTTGCTCCAGCCGGCTTCGCGGAAGACGCGGGCGTGCTCGGGGCCGATCATCAGGATGGCGTCGAACGCCATCGCCAGCTTGGGGTGGTGCAGCGCCGCGAGGTTGAGCGCGAGGCTGGAGGCGAGCGACTCGGGCGTGCGGCTTTGCTGATCGACCACGCAGCGCGTGCCTTCGCCAGCGAACAAGGTGACCGTGCTGCTCCCTGGCGCAAAGCCGCGCTCCACCGAGAGCGGCTCCCAGGGCGAACCCTCCTCGTCCTCGGGAAAGCAGAACGAGAGCTTGCCCGGGCTGCCGTGGGTCGCCCGGTCGATCTCGCCCGGCCGCCCGCCGCCGAGGTTGCGCACCACCAACTGGAGGGCTCGGCCGATCGACAGCGCCGCCCGGTTTCCCTGCCCGAGCACATTGATGCCGGCGTTCATTCCCAAGGCGCGCCGTATCGGGCCATTGACGACGATGACGGGACCCACCGGCATGGTGGTCGCGAGCAGGCCGTGCATGTTGAATACGTCGGTGCAGGCGGCCTCGACCGCGGTGAGCACCACCGGCAGGTGCTCGGGCTTGCAGCCCGCGAGCACCGCGTTGATCGCGATCTTCTCCACGGTGGCCGGGACCAGGTCGGGCGGCACCATCGCCACCACCTCGTCCGGCCGCCGAGCGGTGCCTGCGAGCATCCGCAGGACGCGCGCCTCGGTGGGCGGGACCACCGGGAGCCCATCGGTGTAGCCGCGCTCGAACAGCGCCTCCATCTCGTCCTCGAGCGGGGCCAGCGCGACGCGGCGGCTGCGCAGCGCCCCGCCCTGGAAGCGCACCGCCAGCGCCTCGGCGTGGGCCGGATTGGCGGAGAGCGAGCCGCAGCCAGGGCGGTGGGCGGGCAACGACGGCCCGAGCCCGGCGAGGCCGGTGAACGCTTCCCACCGTTCGCGGCTCCAGCCCTCGGTGCGCGCCACCTCGAGCCCGCGCTCCACCCGCAGCAGCGTGGGCACCGTTTCGATGGCGTGGTGCCAGCTGGCAGAGAGGTCGGTGTCGTCCACCGGGGCGAGCCCCGGCGGAAACGCGAGGTCGTCTTGGGTATAGACCGCGATGGGAAGCGAGGTCCGCAGCTGCTGGAGCACCGGGGCCACCAGCGTACAGGTCGGGCAGTCGCGCTTGACGAACGCGACGAGGCCGTCGGGCAAGGGCGGTCGCGCCGGTGCGGGGATCACGCGGCCGATCCGGGCGCCGCGGGGATCAGCTCCGGCACCAATTGGGTGGTGATCTGGATCTGCGGGTGGAGCGAGCGATAGATCGGGCAATGACCGGCATAGAAGCCGTGTATGCGCTCGGCCACCTCCAGGTGCGCCGGCTCGAGCTGCAAGAGCAGCCGCACGTGGATGCGGCGGATCACCAGGACCTTCCCGTCGAGCTCCACTTCGCCGACGGCCTCGGCGTTCAAGCGTCCCCCCGAGGCGGGGATCTGGCGCGCCTCCAGCGCGCCCCCGAAGGTTCCGACGAGTCAACCCGCGGCGGCGGCCACCACGTAATCGATAGTGGTAGCGTGCGGCTCGTAGGTGCCGGGCGCCGCGCCGTAGTGCTGGGCGACTGCTCCGTGGGTGCCGAACACCACCGGCTTCTCCTCGGCCGGCAACACTGCGTGGCGGACCGAGCCCTTCACCCGCTCGAGCTTCACGATGGAGCGGTAGGCGACCTCCGGCATGACGACCTCTTGCTTCAGATGGTGAATGACGGAGACTTTGTACGATGGCGGTTCCGCGCGCAACCGCACGAGCCGCGAGGCGCAGCGGAAGGTAGCTGCGCGACGTCGGAACCTTCAGGACCGGCGGAGGTCGGTGACCTGTTTCACCGGCCAGCGCGAGCGGTCTAGGATGGCGCATGAGCCACGACCCCGCGCAGGAGGAGTACCAGCCCACGCCCTTGGAGTTCGAGCGCCTCGCGCCCGGGGTGCAGCTCGAGCGGTCGCGCGACTTCCTGGGGGCAATGCAGCGCCGCCGCAGCGTCCGCTACTTCAGCAGCGAGCCGGTCCCGGAGGAGCTGATCGTCAACGCCGTCCGCGCCGCGGCGAGCGCGCCCTCGGGCGCCAACCAGCAGCCGTGGACCTTCGTCGTCGTCCGCGACCCGCTGGTGAAGGCGGCCATCCGCGCCGCCGCCGAAGAGGAGGAGCGGGCCTTCTACCAGACCGGGCCCGCCGAATGGTTGGCGGCGCTCGCGCCGCTCGGCACTGACGCGGTCAAGACCCACCTCACCGACGCGCCGTACCTGATCGTCGTCTTCGCCCAGCAGTTCGGGGTGCGGGCGGGCGCCGACGCTGACAAAGTGAAACACTATTATGTCCGCGAGTCGGTGGGCATCGCCGCCGGGATGCTGCTCGCCAGCCTGACGCTCGCGGGCCTGGCGACGCTCACCCACACGCCGAGCCCGATGGGGTTCCTCGCCGAGGTGCTCGGGCGGCCGGCGAGCGAGCGAGCCGAGCTCGTCATTCCGGTGGGCTATCCAGCCGAGGGCGCGACCGTGCCGCGGCACGCGCTGGTGAAGAAGCCGATCGAACAGGTGTTGGTGTGGAGATGAGCGCGCCCACTTGATGGAGCGCGGTCCGCTGCGCACTCGGCCAGACGACGTTCAAGCAGCGTTCCCGTCCACATCCGGTTGAGCACGGACACCGCTGAGGTAGTGGGCTACGTCCAGAGAACGGAAGCGAATGGCGCCGCCGATGCGCACAGAAGGCAACTCACCTCGCTCGCAGAGCCGGTAGACGATCGCCGTGCAGACCTGGAGTTGCTGGCTGACTTCCCTGACGGTCAGCAGGCGCTCATGAGGGCCCAACTCCGACTCTCGGACCCGCACCACCGGCGCACCAAATGGGATGCGAACCGGTGCGTTTGGTGCGACTGCGTCCACGTTCGGCTGGCCGCTGTCCTCAATCTTATCCGCAGCTTGTGAGGCAGAGCTACTCTGGGAGACGCCGTGGAATGCCTGGAGATCGCCGTCCGCGCCAGCAGCAGCGGCAGCAGCACCTCGAGCACGGCGATCGCAGCTGCCGCGGCCAGCTCGCCCTGTCCTGCCGCATGTGTGCTCGGCCTTTCACTGCCGCGCCTCCCGGCCAACGGCGCGCGCGCGCCGTACTCGCTGCCGGGGAGCTGGTCTGCGGGAACGAGGACTCGCAGCGAGCGCGCGGCTCCTGCGACCCGGCTCAGCAGGCCCTTGCGCTCGAGCATCTTGATCATCGAGTTAACGGTCGGCGGCGTGGTGCCGAAGTGCGCTCCGAGCTCGTCGAACGAAGGCGCGTAGCCGCGCCGGGTGATGAAGCCCTGGATGAAGGCGAGGTACTGGCCTTGGCGGACGGTGAAGGTTGGAGGCATCGGCAAGGCAATACCGCTGCGCGGGGCGCGCAGGCCCAGTGGTTGCTCGAGGGCCCGTCTACGGGTACCTCTATCGGGACCCGTTGGAGGCCCCATGAGCCAGCCCGTGTTCAGCACCGATGTCCGCCCTTTGGCCGATCTGAAGAAGCATTGCTCCGAGGTCGTGGAACAGGCGCTGCAGACGGGGCGCCCGGTCCTCATCACGCGTCGTGGCCGCGGGGTGGTGGTGATGCTCGACCTCGGGCAGTTCGAGAAGATGAGGGAGGAGATCGAGTTCGGCCGGGCGGTGGATGAGGGCGCGGAGCAGGCGAAGCGCGGTGAGTTCGCCGCCTCCGCCGACGTTGCCGCGATCCTCGGACCGCGGCGCCGGAAGTAGCGTGGCCAAGGTCCGCTGGACCCGGCTCGCCGTGGGCGACCTGCTCGCCGCGAGGCAGCACTTCGACCAGGTGGCGCCTGACGCCTGGGACCCCTTGGCGAGGCGGCTCAAAGCGGCGCTCGCGCAGGTAGCGCGCCATCCGAAGTCCGGTCGGGTGGTCCCTGAAAGGAGAGCGCAGGGTTACCGGGAGGTGATGGTCCAGCCATATCGTCTCGTCTTCACGATCGCCGGCTCGGAGGTCCACGTCCTGAGGTTCTGGCACTCACGGCGGGACCCCACGCAGCTGTGAGCGAGCGCTCAGCTCGCTGATCCCAACGCCGCCCGTGCACCGCGGCCGGCTGCCAAGCGTGGACGACGGCACTCGGCAACCACCGCGTAGTGCGCAGAGGGACTTGATGGTTGCGATCTCCGCCCCCTCCGCGCGACTTCCGGCTCCGTCAGCGTGGTGACCGCCCCCGCGCAAGCGCGAGCGGCGCGCGCTCTACCTCGTCGATGGCGCGGTGGAGCTGGATGGCGCGGCCGGCCTCGAAGCCCGCGACGTTGAAGTCGATCTCCCGCCCGAAGCCGCTGCCCCACTTCTGCCCCCGCTTCTCGGACTCGGCGAGCGCCATCCGCTCCGCGCGCTGCTGCCGGTCGTCCGCCTGCGGGACCCCGGCTCCCGGCCCGGCAGAGGTCCTGTGTTCGGCGGCGCGGAGCTCCTTCATCCCCGCCTCCAGGCCGACCACGGCAGTGTCACAAAAGCTCGTCCGTTCCCTGCGCGACTCCGCGGCGCTCGGCCGCGCTCCCAGCCGCGCCTTCCACTCCTTGACGTGCGCGTCGGCCTTGCGCTCGATCGACGCTTCGCAGACGCCGTAGAGGTGCTCGACGAACACCAAATCTGCGTAGCGGCCGAAGAGGTGCATCCGCCCCTGGGGTGCGAAGCTCAGGCCGAAGACGTCGCAGAAATCACACAGCGCGAAGGCCAGGCTCCGCTTCCAGACCTTGCCCTTCTCCACCCGCAGGAAGCGGTCGACGAGCTGGTCGTCGAGACCCCTCTCGACGCGGACCTCGCAGTCGCCGAAGCCGTAGACGGTGGAGAGATCGTTCGCCGCCGCCGTCGCCGCGACCGCCTCCGGGGTGCCGATCTGGTCCGCGGCCAGGGCCCTGAGCTTGCGGATGCGGCTGACGACCCGCGCCGCCGTAGCGTCGTCAGCCACCCGCGCCCGGGGCGGCTCGTCGCCGCGCAGCGACGCCCGCACGCCGGTGGCGATCCAGAGGTCGAGCACGGCCTGCCGTCCGCCGAGCGCCGCGCGGGCGGCTTCGAAAAAGACCGCGCCATGGGTCGCGCCGGCGAGCTCGAGCAGGGTCTGCTTGAAGGCCGCCCCGTGCCCGCCCGACCGGGACAAAGGGTGGGCGAGCTCGTGCAGCAGCGTGGCGGCCACCTCGGCGAGATCGGCGTTGGGGCAGACCACCAGCGCGATCCGCCGCGGCACGAACAGCTCTCCGAACCAGACCCGGCCAGCGGTGAAGCCGTGCTGGTCCTCCTCGGCGCGGCCGATGACCAGCTCGAACGGCGGACAGCCCGCGGCGGCGCGCAGCCGCTCCGCGAGCGCGACGATCTCCTCGTCGGGCACGCCGCCGCGCGGCACCGGGCCTGCCGCGGGTAAGGGCAGCGGCGCGAGGGGCTCGCCGTCGGGGAGGCTGACCACGTCGTCCTCTCCCTCCGCGCCGCCAGCACCGCTCGGGGCCCCGACCACCACCTTGGGCGCGTGGCGCACGGGCACCCACGGCAGGGGGAAGCCGCTCTCGTCGAGCTGCGCCGGCTTGAGCTTCTCGACCGCCGAGGCGAGCCAGGAGGACTTTCCCCTCGGCACCTCGACGACGTGGAGGGGGAAGTCGTGCTCGAGAAAGCCGCTGCGCAGCGAGCACCGCCCCGCGAAGAGAGGCCGCGCGCGGCAGCAGGGGCGCGCCCGGACGCTCACCCGCCAGCGATCAGCGGTGGTCACCTCGACCCGGCCCTCGTGTCCCCAGATGCGCAGGTACTCGAGCACCGCTGCACCGGCATAGGCCGGCGGCAGGGTGACCAGCTCGACGGGGCCGTAGCGGGTTATCGAGGCGAAGAGGTCGCCGGGCGAGGGGGCTGCGAGCTGGTCCATGCGGCGATCGTACAACACATCAGAGCGCCTCAGCGCGCCTCAGAGCGCCGCAGGGGCAGGCGCGGGCCTCGAGGAGTGGCCGTCGTGGTTGCCCGAAGACGTGCGCCCCATCACTGACGAGCAAGTGGGTGTGGCCGGAAGATTGGCGGCGCGGGTCGTTCCAGGCAACAGGAGGTCTTCACCGTGACAACTGGCACCAGCGACCCGGCACCGGACGACGCGGCGACCCTGCACCGCTCACAGCCTGTCGCCTTGGACGACGACGACGGTGCCACCTCGCTGCACTCTCCGCCGCTCCGGCCGGCTCCCGCCCCGCACCGCACGGCGGAGGAGGCGGAGGACACCGCCAGCGCCGAGCTTGCGCCGCTGCGGCTCGACCTGGCGTGGAGCCGGGGCCTGAGCGCCTGCTCGGGGTATTGAGGAATAGCCCGGCTTGCGCGAGGCTCCGCGACCAAGCGAAAGCCCAAGGAATCAGCCGCGCAGCCGGAGCGCGACGCGACCCGGAACGACCTCCACCGCCGGGTGCCGCGCCAGGTTCTCACCGATCTTGCGAAGTGGCCTGAATGCCAGGCAGCGCGTCAAGTTGTCGATCGGTTCGAGAGGTTGCTTTCAGAGGGACTCGTTGGATACATTGAAGAGATCGGTGAAGAGTGGCTTCCAGCGCCCCGCAGGGCCCTGGCGGTCGAGATCCTCAAGCACCGGCTCGCATGGTTGAAGGAGTTGCTGTGACGCGAAGGATCGACCGCCTGTTCGTCCTCTGGAGCGACCCAGGTCAGGTCCGCGAAGGGCAGCGTCATGTCATCGGGGAACTCTGGCGGGACGCGCGAGAGGGCTTCGCCTTCGCCTATGCGGCCGACCTGTCAGGCGCAACGAAGGCGGGCTTCAGCCCAGGCGGTGAGTTCCCGGAGTTGCGTCACGCGGAGCAGCCGTATCGGTCGCGGCACCTTTTCTGGACCTTCGCTGAGCGCATCCCGTCGCCTCGTCGCCCTGACTACCGCCAGTTGATGGAGTCGTGGGGCGTCCAGCAGCCGGACGACCAGTTCGAAGTGTTGGCGCTGAGCGGTGGGGTGCAAACGACCGACCGCCTCGAGTTGGCAGAGTACAGGGCCGACGACGACGACCTGACCGATGTCCTGCGCTTCCGGCTCGCCGGTGAACGGCACTGCGCCGGAGTAGAGGAGCTCGCTGCTGGCGATTCGCTCGAACTCCGAGTAGAGCCCGAGAACAAGTTCGACTCTCACGCGACCCAGGTGCTCTTCAGGGGCGACCAGAAGATCGGCTACGTGCCAGTCCAGTACGCCAAGATCTTCTCTGCGTTGCTCAGGCAACGGCGTCGCTTGGAGGCACGAGCCGAACGGCGATTGCTCTTGCCTGCGGAGCGGGGCCGCTGGGTAATCGCTGCTCGTCGCGCCTAGCAATCGGCGCCAGGTGGCACACGCTCTGGCGGCGGCGGCGCAGGCGCGGGCTCCGGCGGCTGGGGCACCACCAGCACGGGCGGGCCGCCGAAGAGGTCGAGCTGGAAGAGAGGCTTGGGCATCACGGGCGGCGGTGTACGATTGATCGCGCGGGTCCGCAATCGCGGCCGGGCGCGGGGGTGCAGATCCGGTGCACATTCGGATCGGACGGGCACCCACCGTTCGACCCGTGATCTGGGACGCGGGCCTGCGGCCCTGCCCCCAATTCAGGAGCACAACCGACTTGGCGGTCTCGGCCGCGGCGACCCTCCCGGCCGCGGCGAAGTGCCCCCGTAGAGCGGGCCCCTGCTCTTCATCGGCGGATGGCAACAGACGACGGCCCGGCTACAGGTCGCCTGACCCGATCGGCGGGAGCTGCACCCGGGCGCGGGGGGCTGCAGCTCCCCGATGTCAGACCCCCCCGCTATCGTCCCTCCCCAAATGCCAAGGGAGCCGATCGTGCCGACCGCCGACACCGAAGAGCGCACCAGCACGCGCACCAGCATGCCCACCAAGAAAAGCCTCGCCGCCCGCCTCGACACCGAGTGGCGCTGCTTCACCCCGCTCCACGAGCACGCGCTCGAGCAGGCGCGCGCGGTCGCGGCCGGCGCCACCGGGCCCTACGCCGGCGCCATCGTCGGCGTCTACGGCTCGGGGAAGAGCACGCTCGCCTTCACGCTCCTGCGCGAGGCCCCGAGCCTCGGCGCGGTCGCCCTCTGGGACGAGGCCGCGCCGTTCGTCGACCGCCTGGTGCCTGCGGGCGACTCCATCCTGCCGCAGACCTTCGCCGCGCGGGTGCTCGCCTGGGCCGCGGAGCTCTTCACCAGCGGCCCGGCGCTGGACCGCTACTCGGACGAGCTCACGCGCCGCGGCCACCCTGAGATCGCCCGCGCGGTCCGCGCGCAGGTCGAGCGCGGCGCCCGGCGGGTGGTCCTGCTCCTCGACGAAGTCGAGCAGGCGCACGAGCTCCTCCGCAAGCGCATCGCCGCCGACGACGGCCAGCCGCTGCGCGCGCTCATCGACGCGTGCGGCCCTGACTTCCGCTTGCTGCTCTCCTACGCGCCCGAGTCGTACCACTCGGTCGGTGACGCCGACCGCGGGCGGCTCGCCTACTTGCCGGTGCCGGCGCTCGACGTCGCGTCCATCCAGGCGAGCCTGGGCTTGAGCCGCGGCGAGGCGAACTTCGTCTGGTGGGCGAGCCGGGGCCGGGCGCGGGGCGTGCTGCAGGCCGTCCGTAGCATCATCGAGCCGCTCCGGGCCGGCGCGTTCGAGGGCGGCCTCGACGACCTCGGCGACGCGCTCGACGCGCTCCCCGGCGTCTTCGGCGTCCCCGCGGTCCTCCGGTCGGGGGCCTCGCACGCCGAGACCCGCGCGCTGCTCGACCTCGTGCCGGTCCCGAGCGAGGCCACGGAGCGCGGCATCGTCTGCTCCCTCGCCGACCGCAGCGGGCTCGCCGATCGGATCCGGGCGGAGCTGGCCCGGCGCGTTGCGACCAGCACCGACCTGCTGCCGGTCGCGAGCGAGCTGGTGGCGGTGCTCTCGGGGGTGGCGGACGAGGACGACCACGCCTTCCTCACGCTCGACGACTTCTGCGCCGCGCTCCGGGCCGCCGAGGCGCGCGCCATCGAGTCGGGCAGGCAGCGCGAGCCGATCGAACGGTTCGCCCCGCAGGCCGCGCTCATCTTCACCTCGCTCGGGGAGATGGGTCCGCTGCGGCGCCGGCTGCGGGTTCCGCTCGCGACCCTCACCGAGGACCGGTTCCCTTCGCCCTTCACCGACCCGTACCTGCCGTTCGAAGCGGGCCGCGCCCCGTCGGAGGCGGAGCTGGAGCGGCGCTTTCGCGAGCTCGCGAGGCAGGAGCGGCCGCTGCTCGTCTCCACGGAGCGCGACTTCGCCGTCTTCGCCAGCGCCGACGCGCTCGCCGCCTGGATCGACAGCGGCGGCCTGGACGCGGGACGGGATCCCGTGCGCGCCGTGCTCCTCTCGGGCTGCGCGTCGCGGCCCGCGGCAGTCGAGCTCGCCGAAGCGGCCGGGCGGCTCTGCCTCCTCGAGGTCGGGCCGTTCCACGCCACCTTCCTCAAGTGCCTCTCGCTGCTGGCGGTGCCCCTGGCGGTGCTCACGGCAGTTCCCTCGATCGAGACGCTCCAAGCCGAGCTCGGCCGTGACCGCCAGCTCGCGCGCAAGATCGCCTGGCACCTCGGCCGCATCTCCCTCCTCTTGCGCGAGGTGAAGCCGCGTCCGAGAGCGATCTGGACGGCCGCCTCCCGCTTCCTCCGCGACGAGCAGTTCCGCGGCGCGCTCGGCAGGCTCAAGGCCGACAGCCCGGCGCTGCTCGGGCTCCTCTTGCCGCTCTCTCCACCAGCTCCCTCGGACCGGCGCCTGCTCACGCGGCTCGCCAGGCTCTGCGACACCAAGGGCCCCCTGCGCCGGGTGGCACGGACGGTCAACCCCGGCGGGCGGCTCTCGGGCGCGGCGGTGGTGGTCGACGAGCTCTTGCCGCTCGGCGCGGAGGCGCCCCGGTGGACCGAGCGCAAGCTCGCGGGCGCCGAGGAGCTGGTGCAGCTGCTCGGGGCGTTCGGAGGGGAGCCGGGCTCGCGGCAAAGGCTCGCGCTGTGGCTCTTTCCCGAGGACCCGCGGCGCCTCGAGGCGCTCTTCGCCTTCCACGCGGGCGCGCTCCCCGACATCTCCGAGGAGCAGGGACAGCTCGAGGCGCTGCAGGGGCTCGAGCGCACCGTGCGCCGTGCCGGCGCCATCCTCGCCGACCTGGAGGAGTGCACCGGCCGGAGCCGCGATTCGCTTCGCGGCCTGCGCCTCGGCGTCATCACCGACCAGGTCCGCGCCAACGGCGGGCCGATCGAGCAGCTGCGGCTGCTCGGCGCGGAGCTGCGCGCGGAGGCGCCGGGCCAGGGTGCCGCGATCTCGTGGGCGCGCCAGCTCGCGCTCTGGATCAGCGGAGTCTTCGCCCACCGCCTGCTCAGCGGCGTCGAGAAGGAGCAGGCGGAGCTCTCCGAGTGGGAGGCCGCCGGCGCCGCCGCCCGCGAGCTCGGCGCCCGCGCCCAGGAGGTCGAGCGCGAGCTGGCGGCGGTCGGGGCAGAGGCGTGCGCGGAGCTCTTGCGCCTCGGGCGGCGGCGGCTCGGAAACCACGTCGAGACACGCGAGTCGCTGGCGCGCGAGGTCTCGCTCCTGCGGCACGCGGTGAACGGGCTCGCCTCGCTCGCGAGGAGCCTGCAGCTCTTCTCGGCGGCGCTCGCCGAGCGGGGCCAGACAGTCGCCCAGGCGATGGCGGCCTTCCTGCCAGAAGACGACGCCTTGAAGACCCACGAGGCGCTGCTGCGGCGGATCCCCGCGCTGCTGGAGGATCTCGAAGGCCCCTGCCCGCCGCCCCAGGGGCGCTCGCTCATCGAGTATGCCGAGCTGCTGCGCAGGCACGCCGAGGCGAGCCGCCGGGAGCGGCTGCGCCTGCGGCTGGAGGCGGCCCTCGACCTCACCGTGGCGCCCGACCTGCTGCTCGATGAAGCCGCCGTGGTGGCGATCGAGCGCACCTGGGCTGCGTTGCCGGAGCCCGTCGCGCACGCGCTGCGGGCCGAGCTCTCCGCGCGCGGACTGCGCGACGCCGACACGCTGGAGCGGTGGATCCACGAGGGCGCCGCCAAGGCACGGCTGGTGGCCGAGTGGACCGCGCGCCCGGCGCTGCTCCTGCGCGAGGCCGACGAGCGGACCGCACGGTGGAGCCTGCGCCTCGAGGTGGGCCCCGAGCTGCTCCGCGAGGTCGACCGTCGGCGCAGCCGCGTCCGGGAGCTCCTCCTCGGCCTGCCCGGCCTGCTGGGGCGAGCGGTCGCGGAGGTGCTTGTCAGCGGGGCCAGCAGCGCCAGCGGGGCTTTGGGGGCCTCGGCCAGCGACGAGGAGCACCTCTACGCGCGTGTCGAAGGTGAGGTCCTCCGCTTCGCCACCGCCGTCTCCGGGCTGCTGGACCAGCTCCGCGCCGCGGGAATGGGGCCTCCGGACGAGCTGGCCGCCACGACGCCGCAGGCCGCGCTCGACCTGCTGCGGACCAGCGTCACCCGGGCGCTCGCCGAGCGCGACGCCGTCCTCGAGCGGGCGCGCGAGCTCGGCGCGGCCATCGGGCGGTGGGGTGGAAGGGCTGCGGCGATCCCCGCCGAGGTCAACCTCCCGCAGGCGTCGCGCTTCGCCAGCAGGGAAGCGGAGCGGCTCTCGGCCATGCTGCGCGAGCGGCGCGAGGGGCTGGCTGCCTGGCTCTCCACTGCGGGGCTCCCGGCCCGGCTGCTACCTCCAGAGGACGCCGACGTGCTGGGCTCCTCCCGCCTGCTCGAAGCGGTGCGAGAGCGGTGCGCCCGACTCGAGCCCATGGCGAGCGCGCTCGTCCGTCTGGGTGAGGCAGCGCCGCCAGCCTGTGACGAAGAGCTGGTCGACTGGGACGCAGCCCACCTGTTGCTCCGCGAGCGACACGAGCACGCCGCCCTGGAGCAGCGGGACCTCGCGCGGCGCACCGAGGCGGCGACGCTGCGCGCGCGGAGGCTCGGCGGCGCGCCCTCGCCGCAGCCGGTGGAGGGCCTGACCCTCGCTGCCGCGCGGTCGCAGACAGGCGACCTGGAGCGCGAGGTGGAGCGGCTGCGCTCGCTGCGCCTGCGCGACTGCTCCACCGGGGCCCGCGCGGCCTACGCGGCCATCCGGTCCGGCGACGCGGGCTCGCTTCCAGAGTCGGTCGCCGAGCTGCTCCGGCTGGGTTTGCTGCGGACCCTCGAGGATGCGCGGTGAAGGGGCGCGGCGAGGACGAGATGGCGGCCTGGCTCAAGGCGCGCCTCCAGCGCGCGGAGCTCGACGCCACCGTGACGCTCTGCCTCGAGCCCAAGCGCAGCGCCGGGCGCAACCAGAGCCCCGACTTCGTCGTCCAGGTGGAGGTCCGCGTCCCGCTCTTCGAGGGGCACATCGCGGTGCTCAAGGCGCCGATCCTCATCGAGGTCGAGGCCGGCGCGGGGCTCGAGGGTGCGCTGCAAGACCTGGAGCGATTCGCCGAGCGGAGCGTCGACGGGAGCGGGCGGCAGGGGCCGGTGATCGAGCTGCCCTTCGTCGCGGCGACAGGGCGGAGCGGAGGGGAGCGGCGACAACTGGTACGGCAGCTGCCGGTCCGGTTCACCGCCGTCGAGCTGGCGATGCCGCAGGAGTGAGCTGCTGCGGCCCCGCAAAAAGGGCCGGGAGCGGGTTCGGGGCGCGGGAAGGTGTGCTCCGTCCGAGAGCCGCCCCGGCCCGCTCGACCGGCCGCGGGTCCCGAGTAGACTCCGGGGCAGGTCCCCCATGCCCAAGCTGCTGCAGCCCATCCCCGAAGGCCCACTCGCCATCATCGGCGACATCCACGGTGAGATCGCAGCGCTCGACAGCCTCCTCGCGCGCCTCGAGGCCGCTCCCCGCGGCAGGGACCGCACCCTCGTCTTCGTCGGCGACCTCATCGACCGCGGCCCCGACTCGGTCGCCGTCGTGCAGCGGGTGGCCGACCTCGTCGACCGCGGCCGGGCGGTGGCCGTCCTCGGCAACCACGAGCTCAACGTCCTCCTCGAGCACGAGAAGGAGGGCAACGGCTGGTACCTCGGCCACCGCGACCACGCGCAGGTGGAGGGCTTTCCCACCTTCCCGTTCCCCTCTCACAGCGCGACGGGGGCCGAGAAGCAGCTCGTGCACGACTTCCTGCAGACCCTCCCGCTGGCCCTCGAGCGCGAGGACCTGCGCGTGGTGCACGCGGCCTGGCGCAAGGGGGCGCTCGACGGCCTGCCCGCGTCCGGCGACCTCGCGCGGCTGAGCGACGGCGCCGAGGCGGCCTCCAAGCGCAGGCTCGCCCACGTGACGCCGCTCGCCGACCGGGAGCGCGCCGAGTTCGCCGGGCTCAAGGACCAGGAGAAGATGCCCACGCGCTACCTCCACAACGTGGCCCACCAGGACAGCGAGCTGCAGTCGGGCAACCCGGTGAAGCTCGTCACCTCAGGCGGCGAGGTGCCCATCCCCGAGGACGAGGCGCCGTTCTTCTCGGGCGGCAAGTGGCGGTTCGTGCGGCGGCACTCCTGGTGGGAGGAGCCCGTCGACCGGCACACCGTGGTGGGCCACTACTGGCGCCGCCGCGGCGAGCCGATCCCGGGCAAGGTAGATCGCTGGAAGGACATCCCTGCCTACGCCTGGTCGGGGAGCGTCTTCTGCGTGGACTACAGCGTCGGCAAGCGGTTCGAGGAGCGGATCCGGGGCGCGCAAGGGGAGTTCAACGGCGGGCTCGGGGCGCTGCTCTGGCCCGAGCGCGAGGTGGTCTTCGACGACCGCGAGGGGGCCATCGCCGCGCAGCAGGTGATCCCCGTCGCAGGCGGGGCCTGACGGTAGCGGCCCAGGCGCACCAGCCTCGCTCCGCGAGGAGCCCCTTGCGCGCAGGTGCGGGGATCCGTCGCACCCGCTCCCCGCGCACAGGGCACCCACCTTGTGCCATGCTCGACGCCCCCGCAGAAAGGTCCCACCGTGTCCAACCCTCCCGGCATTGAACAGCGCGATCTCACCTCCCTCAAGGAGGGCTATACCAAGGCGCAGCGGCGCTTCGAGATCGCCTCGATCGCCGTCTACACGGGCATCATGGGGTTCCTGGTGTGGAAGCTGGCCCCGGGCGCGGAGGAGAGCCCCTGGCTGGCGGCCACGGCGATCATGCTGGGGTACGTGGCCGCCGACTTCGTCTCCGGGTTCGTCCATTGGGCCGCCGACACCTGGGGCACGCCCGAGTGGCCCGTGGTGGGGAAGGCGCTGATCCGGCCCTTCCGCGAGCACCACGTGGATCAGAAGGAGATCACCCGGCACGACTTCATCGAGACCAACGGCAACAACTGCTTCGTCTCGATCGTCCCGGGCGTGCTGGCGGCGCTGCTCTCACAGGGGCCCGGCCTGGTGGGCAACTTCTTCCTGGCGACGTTCATCTTCTCGCTGATCCTCTGGGTGCTCTTCACCAACCAGTTCCACCAGTGGGCGCACCTCGACGACCCGCCCGCGTGGAAGGACCGCCTGCAGCGCTGGCACCTGATCCTGCCGCGCGACCACCACCAGGTGCACCACACCGCGCCCTACGCGAAGTATTACTGTATTACCGTCGGTTGGCTGAACGAGCCGCTGACGCGGCTCCAGTTCTTCCCGATGATGGAGAGGCTGGTCTCGGCGGTGACGGGGCTGGTGCCGCGTGAGGACGACATCGGCAAGAAGGCCGCGCTGGCGATCGCCGCCGAGCAGGGGATCGGGGCGGAGCAGCGGCTCGGCGCTGATCCTGGCGTGGCTGTGAAGAAGCAGGCCTAGAGCGCCGAACGGTTTGACCGCCGTCGCCAGACCGGCGGGTCGAGGCCCTGTCTCGACCCGCCTCGAACGATGCCTGTCGCATCGCTGCGTCGGCTCCTCCTCAGAGACGCCATACTGGGCACCCGCTGCGCATCCGCGGCGATTGACTCGCTACTCCAGCCCCTCCACCCGCGGCCCCCGAGGCCCGAAGAGGCGCTTCGCCAGCCGCCCCAGCCACTGCGCGCGTGCGTCCGTGCCCACGCGCAGCGCACCTTCCCGCGCCCCCTCCTGCAGCCTGCGCACCTCGGCCCCCGGACTCTTCGCCCCCGCCAGCGTCATCAAGAGCACGGCGTCTTCAAGGCTCGCCCCCGTGCGCGCGCGCCAGGCCTCGACGGCAGCACCAAACTGCGGGTCCCCTCCCAGCGGCGTCTCGGTGCCGGGCGGCGGGCCGAGCGCGTTCATCGCCGCGAGCACCGCCTCCTTGCGCTCCTTGAGCGGCAACCCCTTCAGCTCCTCGGGCAGGATCGGACGGCCGAGCCAGTAGTCTTGTCTACCGAATCCTACCGGGAACTCGAGCCGTGTCTCCAGCGGCTCCACCGGCAGGCCGCCCGCGAGGCGGACGGGGATGATCGGCGCGCCCACCGCCAGCGCGAGGTCGATGAAGGCGCTGCTCATCTTCAAGACGGGCTGCCTGCAGGCGAGCGAGCGGGTCCCCTCGACGTGCACCATCACGCTCTTGTTGCGCTCGCGCATCTCCCGGCCCAGCTCGCCGACGATGCGCAGGAGCGACTCCTTGTCGTCGCGGTCGAAAAATGTAATCACGCGCGGGTCGGTGACGCCCGGGTAGGAGAAGTTGTGCGCGATCAGCGTGCCCAGCCAGGAGGTGCGGTGCTCGGCCTTGGCGAGCGTCACCGTGGGCGTCTTGGAGAGCGCCGAGACCAGCAGGCTGAAGAGCAGCGACTCGACGCCCACCTGGTGGTTGGCGAGGTAGAGGCAGGAGCGGCCTTGGACGCGCGCGAAAGCGGCGGGGTCGGCGAGCACCACGTCGCCGACGAAGCGGTCCACCAGCCCGTAGTAGAGATCTTCGACGGGCCACTCGCCGACGTCGAAGTGCTCGCGCCAGTGCGCGCGGACCAGCGACAGGTCCTGCGCCGGCGGTGCGGCGTCGGCGACGCGGACCTCATCGCCCGCGCGTGACACCTGCAGCGGATGGAGCCGCAGCGGGCGGATCGCCGCGCGCGCGCCGCCGGGCTCCAGCGTCACCGAGGAGGGGTGCACGAAGGCGCGCCGCGCGACGTGCTCCTTCTGCGCGACCGCGGAGACGAGGTCTGCGCGGCGCTCCGGAGCGACGTCGTAGATGGCGGCGACGTTTCCCGGCAGCCAGTCGCTCTGGCGCAAGCTCAGGGTATCGAGCGTGGTGGTGGTCCCGTCGAAGCGCGAGAGCGCGACGCCCGGGACGAACTGCCGGTGCTGGAGGAACCGGCGCCGCTCCTGGCGGGGAGCAGCGCCGAGCGGGCCACGCGGGAGCAGCACCTCGACGAGGCGGAAGTCGGCCAGCACCGCGCCGCCCGCGATCACCTGCACGTCGAGCACCGGGAAGCGCGGCTCGCCGTCGAATCCAGCGAAGCGCGCCTCGACCTGCAGCTCGCCCGCATCGGGCAGTGGGGAATAGAGGTGTAGATACTTCAGCCGATATGGATATCCGACACTATCAGCCGAGATCTGGCTCGACCAGCGCGCGAGCCCGTCGTGCGGCAGCCCGTGCGTGGCCGCGTCGAGCAGGCCCTGGTGCAGCGTGCCCCGCGGGACCGTGCCCTCCTCGGCGCGCAGCGTGGCCGAGGAGCCCGCGGCGCCGATCCGCAGCGCGGTCAGATAGTGGAAGGCCGGCCCGTGGAAGAGCGCGCCCGACGCATACACGTCTTCTTCGGTGACCAGATCGGTGAGCGGCGCGAAGGGTGCGGGCGGCTTGCCCGCAGGGCCCAGGTGCACCTTCCCGCTCGCCACGGGCTCGAAGCGCGAGAGCGCAGCCTGCGCGGCCTCGCGCCACGCGAGCAGCGTCACGGTCCTCTCGTCGCCGTCGCCCGTCACCTCGGTCTTCAGGCGCACGGGCCCGCCCGGGAACGGCAGCCAGCGGTGCACCTGCACCTCGGTGAGCGCAGA
>JAYWAO010000114.1:0-6504 GCA_043782365.1 Deltaproteobacteria bacterium | reverse complement strand
TGCCGTCACCCGCTCGCCGGATCGCCGCCGACGTGCTCCTGCGCGTCGAGCAGCAAGGAGCCTTCGCCAACCTTGCGCTCGATGCGGGCCTGCGCTCTGCCGGCGTGCTCGAGCCGCGCGAGGCGGCGCTCGCGACCGCGCTGGTCTACGGGACCTTGCGCTGGGAGCCGCAGCTTGACCGGGCGATCGAGGCGCACAGCGACCGGCCCGTCCGCGACCTGGACGTGCCAGTGCGGACCGTGCTCCGGCTGGCCGCGTTCGAGCTCCTGCACCACCCCACCGTGCCCGCGCGCGCGGCGGTGAACGAGGCCGTCGAGCTCTGCAAGGACCTCAAGTCGGGCCGGGCGACGGGCTTCGTGAATGCCGTCTTGCGCCAGCTCTCGACGACTCGCCTGGCGCCGCCGCCGCCGCCTCGGGACACCGATCCGGTCGGGCACCTCGCCGCCGTCACCGCGCACCCGCGCTGGCTGGTGGAGAAGTTCATCAAGGCCTTCGGCGTCGAGGAGGCCGGGAAGCTCTGCGCGGCGAACCAGATCCAGGCGCCGGGCTGCGTGCGGGTAAACCGCGACCGGGGCACGGTGGCCGAGGCGCAGGCGCTCTTCGCCGGGCAGGGCCTTGCGACCACGCCGGGCCTCTACAGCTTTGATGCGCTGGTGCTCGCCGCGGGCACGCCGCCCGCGCTCGACCTCGACGGCCACGCCGAGGGCACCTTCCAGGCCCAGGACGAGGCGGCGCAGCTGGTGTCGCTCTATGCCGCGCCTGGCAAGGGCGCGCGCGTGCTCGACGCTTGCGCGGCGCCCGGCGGCAAGACCTGCCACCTCGCCGAATTGGTGGGTCCGCAGGGAAGCGTGGTGGCGGTCGATCTGCACGCGCGCAAGGCGCAGGTGATCGCCGAGGCCGCGCTGCGCATGGGCCACCAGAACATCGAGGCCCGCGCTGCCGATGCGTCGCTGCCGCTCCCGGGCGAGGCGCTCGCGTCGTTCGACCTGGTGCTCGTCGACGCGCCCTGCTCGGGCCTGGGCACGCTGCGGCGCCACCCCGAGGTGAAGCTGCGGCGCACGCCCGAGGACGTGGACCGGCTGGCGGCGCTGCAGGGCCGGCTGCTGGTATCGCTGGCGGGGTACGTGAAGCCGGGCGGGCTTTTAGTGTATGCGCTCTGCACGTACACGCCGGAGGAGGTCGACGAGAACCTCGCCCGCTTCCTCGCCGAGCACCCCGAGTTTCACGAAGAGCCCGCGCCCACAGGCTGGGCGCTGCCCGCAGCGAGCGCTGCGCTCGACGCGAAGGGGCGCTTGGTGACGGGTCCGCACAAGACGGGGACGGACCTCTTCTTCGCGGCGCGGCTGCGCAGGGCCTAGGCCTGGCCTAGGCCCGGCGTCGCTTGCCGCAAGCGACTTCATCCTATAGTCCGCGTTCATGGCCACGCCGCTCATCGCTCCGTCGCTGCTCTCCTGCGACCTCGCCCGCATCGGCGAGGAGATCCGCGCGGTGGAGGCCGCGGGCGCCGACTGGATCCACGTCGACGTGATGGACGGTCGCTTCGTCCCGAACCTCACCTGGGGCCCGCCGGTGGTGGCTGCGATGAAGAAGGTCGCGACGAGGCCGCTCGACTGTCACCTGATGATCGTCGAGCCCGAGAAGTACGTGGACGCCTTCGCCAAGGCCGGCGCCGCGGGCATCACCGTGCACGTCGAGGCCTCGTCCCATCTGCACCGCACGCTGCAGCAGATCCGCGCGGCGGGCTGCGCGCCCGGCGTCGCGCTCAACCCGCACACCCACGAGAGCGAGATCGAGTACGTGCTCGAGTCGCTCGACCTGATCCTGGTCATGACGGTGAACCCGGGCTTCGGCGGCCAGGGCTTCATCGAGACCTGCTTGCCGAAGATCGACCGCCTCGCCAACACGCTGCAGCGGCGGGGGCTGAAGACGCGGATCGAGGTGGACGGGGGTATTACACCTGAGACCGCGGGCCGGGTCTGCAGCGCGGGCGCGAGCGTGCTGGTGGCGGGCACGGCGGTCTTCGGCAGGGCCGACTACGCGCAGGCGATCGCCGCGCTGAAGGCCGCCGGGAGCACGGGGCTCGTCTAAGGTGACCTGGCCCCGCGCCCTGCTGGTCGTCTCCCTCTGCGCCGCCGCCGTCGGCGCCGGCTGGGTGCTGCGCGCGCCCGCCACGCCCGACGCGCCGCACGGCGAGCCCACCCGCCCGCAACCGCGGCCGCCCGACCTCGTGCCGATCGACGCCGCCACCATCACCACCGGCCGCCTGCCGATGGAGCGCCTCCCTGCCGCGGTGGGCGCCGCGCTCGAGGCACACGAGGGCCTGCTCGAGAAGACGCAGGAGATCCTCCAGACCAAGCAGCAGCGCATCAGCGGCACCTGCGCGCCCGGGTCGGCCATCCGCCTGGTGGCCGCGGACGGCAGCGTCGTTTGTCAAAAATTACCGAAGGGCACCGTCTCGGTGACCTCGCTCGCCGCGGTGCCGCTCCTGCCGACCACCGTCACCTCCGCCGCCAGCGTCTCGGGCGGCATCGGCCGCTTCCAGACGGGCGGCGAGGACGACTACTTGATGGTGCCGATCGCGCTCCCCGACGGCGCGACCATCACCTCGTTCAGCTTCGTCTTCTACGACAACGCCGAGCAGCAGGACGGCGCGGCCTACCTGTATCGCAGCGACGACCAGCCGATGGCGATGGTGCAGACCAGCGGTTCGCACAACCAGGTCCGCAGCGGCAGCACCGAGCAGGTGCAGCACAAGCGGATCGACAATGGGAACTTCGCCTACTTCGTCTACTTCCAGACCTCGGCGAAGGCGGGGGCGGAGCTGCTGCCGATCTCGGCGTCGGTGGGGTACCGGCTGCCGTAGTTAGTGTAATACCCTGTCCTTCTTCGTCGCCAAAAGGCACCAGAACTGCTTGGTCGCCAGCCCCAGCGTGCGCTCGGAGAGCGGCGCCCACTGCAGCCCCTGCACCTGCGCGAGGTCGAGCTTGCCCGCGCAGAGCGCCTCCAGCTCGGTGCGCAGCCAGGCCCGCTTGGTGAGGTCGATGCCGTGCTCGGCGAGGAGTGTCTTGAGCGCCGCGTAGGAGGCCCGGGTGGTCGAGAGCGCCAGCGGGTTGACGTCGAGGTTGATCACCTCGGAGACCGGCAGCACGCGCGCGCCGAGGCCCAGCCTGGTGGCCTCGGCCTGCAGGTCGGCGAAGCGGAGCGACCACTCGTCGTGGTCGAGGTGGTCGCTGCGCACCGGGTCGGCCTTGGGGTCGCCGAACTCGGAGAGGTAGAGCACGCCGCCCGGGGCCAGCGCCGCGGCGGCCTCGCGGATCAGCTGCAGCGCGCCGTGGTTGACCATCCGCGGGCCCGTCTGCGCGGCCGCGGGCTCGGTGCCGCTCGCGCCCTCGGGGCCCTGCGCAGTGGCGGCGGCCTCGGGAGACTCCGGGCCCGTGCCCAGGTCGCCGGCCATCTCGTTGGCGATGATCAGGTCGAGGCTCTCGGGCCTCATCGGGAGCAGCAGCGCGTCGCCCCGCGTCACCGCGAGGCCCTGCGCCTGCTGGGCCTTGGCCAGCGCCGGTGCGAGGTCGAGGTTGGCCGCGATGACGCCGCCCGCACACTCGGGCTGCTTCGCGAGCTGCTCGCGCACCGCCCTGCCGACGAAGCCCAGGCCCCCGCCCACCTCGAGGATGCGCGCGGGCCGGTTCTTCACCTTGCGGAAGGCGCCGCGCTCGATGAGCCCGACTGCCAGCGCCTGCCCGAACGTGCGCCCCTTGAGCGCCGGGTGCGGCTCGCGGAAGAGGTGCGCCAGCGTGGTCTCGGTCTCGTCGAACTGCTTCTGCGCGTCACCGATCTGCGCGTGGTAGTCGCGCACGTCGTGCGGCGAGATCCCGGGCGCAGGGCCGCCCGCGGCGTAGGCGCGCACGTCGGCGAGCTCGGGGTACGGCATGGTGGAGTCGGCGGCCGGGTTCAGCTGCACGCCGCCCTCCGAGACCTTCTTGGCGAGGATCTTCAGCGCGGCGACATCGGCGCGGCAGAGGCGCAGCAGCGGCTCGATCGCCTGCGGGCCCGCGTCGCCCAGCACCTGGCCGAGCGACCGCTCGCCGTTGCAGCGGTCGAAGAGCGCGGCCGTCACGGGGTCGAGCTTGAGCGGCGTGCCGCGGCCGTAGATGGTGATCTCGGGCGGCGCGCCGTCTCCTTGCCCTGCCGCCGCGGGTACGCGCTTGAAGATGGCCGCGCGCGGGACGCGGGGAAAGCCGGCGAGGAGCGGCGAGAGCTCGTCGGCCCTCTGGCCACCGGCGGGCTGCAGCACCAGGAAGCGGCGCGAGCGGAGGACGGGCACGAACTGCTCGACCTGCTGCTTGGTGAGCCCGGCAGGCGGGGCCTTCTCCACCACGCTCTCCTCGGCGGCGGGAGAGAAGGCGAGCATCAGCGCGAGCACGTCGCGGGACATCTCTGCGACGTCGCCGGTCAGCCCTTGCCAGACGAAGGCGGCGTCGCCGCGCGCGTGAAAGGAGAGGTGGCGCGAGAGGGAGAGGAGGGGCATCGGTCGAGGTTACCAGAGACGGCCGCCGGGCAACGCGGGCAAAAGCGCAGCGCCGCTCGGCGTGTTGACGGTCCCCCCCCGAACCCCCGTGTGACTCGGCGGGCCGCTGCCCTTCATGCGAACCGTCTCCAGAGGTCCCGCCCTGTCTCGGAGAATCCCTCGGAAAAGCGTCATGGAACATTCCCGTCGTGACGAGCGCATGACGTTCGCCCCTTAAGGAGGCACGCTTCGAAGGCTGCCTCCTGGGCTCCCCTCGCAGAGAGGCGAACGTGACGAGCTCTTCGCTGAATCCGGTCGGCCACTACCGGCCCGGCCACAGCCCCGCCGTCTTCGAGCCTGCGGCGCTGGGTCCGCTGCTCGCCCGCGTGCGGGAGCCCGTGCACGTGGTGCGCGACGCAGCCCGCGCGCGGCTCGGCCTCGCCGCTGGCGGACAGGTGGTCGCCTCCCCGGCGGCCGGCGATCTGCCGCTGCTCGCCACCCTGCCCGCGCTCTACCCGGAGTGGCTGGGCGACCGCTCGTTCTGCGAGGTGCACGGCGTGCGCTTCCCTTACGTGGCCGGCGAGATGGCCAACGGCATCGCGACGGTGCGTCTGTGCATCGCGATGGCCGAGGCCGGGATGGTGGGCTTCTTCGGCGCTGGCGGGCTCTCGTTTCCGCGCGTGGAGCAGGCGGTTGACGCGCTGCTCGCGCGGCTGGGCGACCGGCTCCCGTGGGGCGTGAACCTCATCCACTCCCCCAATGAGCCGGCGCTGGAGAACCGGGTCGCCGACCTGCTCTTGAAGAAGGGCGTGAAGATCATCTCCGCCTCGGCCTTCATGGGCCTGACCCCCGCGGTGGTGCGCTGCGCCGCCACCGGCCTGCGCCTCGCGCCCGATGGCCGCATCGTGCGCAAGCACCACGTCTTCACCAAGATCTCTCGCCGCGAGGTGGCCGCGCGGTTCATGTCGCCCGCGCCCGCGCACCTGCTGGCCGCGCTGGTGGCGCAGGGGCTGCTCACGCGCGCCGAGGCGGAGCTGGCCGCGCGCGTGCCGGTGGCCGAGGACGTCACGGTGGAAGCCGATAGCGGCGGGCACACCGACAACCAATCCCTGGTAGCGCTCTTTCCCTCCATCCTGGCGCTGCGCGACGAGCTGGCTGCGCGGTTCGAGTACCAGCGGCCGATCCGCGTCGGCGCCGCGGGCGGCCTGGGCACTCCGGCCTCGTTGGCTGCCGCGTTCTCACTCGGCGCGGCCTATGTGGTGACGGGCTCGGTGAACCAGGCCGCGGTCGAATCGGGGCTCTCTGAAGCCGGCAAGGCGATGCTCGCCGAGGCCGAGGTCGCCGACGTGATGATGGCCCCGGCCGCCGATATGTTCGAATTGGGCGTCAAGGTGCAGGTATTGAAGCGCGGCACCATGTTCGGCGTGCGCGCGGCGAAGCTCTACGAGGCGTACCACCAGCACCCGTCGCTCGACGCCATCCCAGCCGACCTGCGCGGCAGGCTCGAGCGCGACATCCTCCACGCGACCTTCGACGAGATCTGGGCCGAGACGAAGTCGTTCTGGGAGAAGCGCGATCCCCTCGAGGCCACGCGCGCCGAGGGGGATCTCAAGTACCGGATGGCGCTGGTCTTCCGCTGGTACCTCGGCAAGGCGAGCAAGTGGGCCATCGACGGCGAGGCCACCCGCCGCGCCGACTATCAAATCTGGTGCGGCCCGGCGATGGGCGCCTTCAACCTCTGGGTCAAGGGCTCGTTCCTCGCGGAGCCGGAGCACCGGTCCGTCGTCCAGATCGCGCTCAACCTGCTCGAGGGGGCGGCGGTGATCACCCGCGCCGGCCACCTGCGCGGCGCGGGGCTGCCGGTCCCGGCCTCGGCGTTCCAGTTCCAGCCGCGGCCGCTCTCCTAGCGATTCTTTTATAACTCACTAGTTTTCGTTATCGATACCGAAGGCAGGCAACCAATGTCCGCACCCCGCCAGCAGCTCCCCATCGCCGTC
>JAYWAO010000113.1:0-2330 GCA_043782365.1 Deltaproteobacteria bacterium | reverse complement strand
CCGAGACCCTCACGCGCGAGGCGCTCGAGAAGCTGGTCGACGATCTCGTCCAGCGCACGGTCGAGCCGTGCCGGATGGCGCTGAAGGACTCGGGCGTGACCGCCAAGGAGATCGACCGCGTCATCCTGGTCGGCGGCATGACCCGGATGCCGAAGGTGCAGGCGGTGGTGCAGGCGTTCTTCGGCAAGGAGCCGCACAAGGGGGTCAACCCCGACGAGGTGGTCGCGGTCGGCGCGGCCATCCAGGGCGGCGTGCTCAAGGGCGAGGTGAAGGACGTCCTGCTGCTCGACGTCACCCCGCTCTCCTTGGGCGTCGAGACGGCCGGCGGGGTGTTTACCAAGATTATCGACAAGAACACGACGATTCCCTGCCGCAAGGCGCAGGTGTTCTCGACGGCGGTGGACAACCAGCCGATCGTCAACATCCACGTGCTCCAGGGCGAGCGCGAGATGGCGAGCGACAACAAGACGCTGGCCCGCTTCGAGCTGGTCGGCATCCCGCCCGCGCCGCGCGGCGTGCCGCAGATCGAGGTGGCGTTCGACATCGACGCCAACGGCATCGTCCACGTCTCGGCGAAGGACCTCGGCACCGGCAAGCAGCAGAGCATCCGCATCGTCGCCTCCTCGGGGCTCACCGAGCAGGAGATCCAGCGGATGGTCAGCGAGGCCGACCAGCACAAGGGCTCCGACAAGAAGAAGAAGGAGCTGGCCGACCTCAAGAACAACGCCGAGGGCCTGATCTACACGACCGAGAAGGCGCTCGAGGAGTACGCGACGCTGCTCCCGCCCAAGGACATGGCGGAGATCAAGAGCGACCTCCAGGCGCTGCAGGCGGTGGTGGGCTCCGAGGACCTGGGGAAGATCAAGGCGGCCCACACGCGGCTCGAGGGGTCGGCCTACCGGATCGCCGACGCGCTCTACTCGCAGGGAGACAAGGACAAGGCCGCGGCGAGTGGCGCGAAGAAGTAGGCGTAGGTTGTCCGTCGCCATTGATTTCGGTTGGCGAGGATGGACCCGGCCCAGGAGCCCCGGCAAATGCCGGGGCTAGAAGTGCGGCCGCCCCCGTTCGGGGGCTGTAAGTCGAAGGTCGGAGTCGAGGTCGTCGGGGTTGTCGCTCACGGACGCAGCCCCGGAGGGGCGGTCGTCGTTCTAGCCCCGGCATTTGCCGGGGCTCCGGGAGTGCGGCCGCCAAGTGGTGAATAGACCCGCGACACCCCGCGTCCTCTCTCGCAAGGAGCGCGGACGAAAGCCCACGCATGGAACCGCCCACCGCCCGGCCGCCACCTGACCCCGACCGGGCCCTGGTGGAGCGGGCCCAGCGGGGCGATCAAGCCGCCTTCCGCACGCTCGTGGAGCGCTACCAGCGCCGGGTCGTCTCGCACGCCCTGTCGATGGTGAAAGATCCGGACGAGGCCATGGACATCGCGCAGGAGACATTCGTTCGGGTCCACCGGTACCTCCCTTCGTTCAAGGGCGATTCGAGCTTCTTCACCTGGACCTGGCGGATCGCCACCAACCTCTGCCTCGACGCCGCCCGCAAGAAGGGCCGCGGCGAGCGTCTGGGGATGACGGCGCACGGCGACGAGGAGGACGCGCGCGAGGCGGAGATCGAGGCGGGGATGGACCCCGTGTCGGCGGCGCTCGCGGGCCCCGCGCGGCGGGCGGAGAACCGGGAGCTCGCGGACAAGCTGCAGGAGGCGCTGGCGGAGCTCTCCGAGAACCACCGGACCATCCTCCTCCTGCGCGAGCAGGAGGGGCTCAGCTACGAGGAGCTCTCGCAGACGCTGGGCATCCGCAAGGGCACGGTGATGAGCCGCCTGTTCCACGCGCGGCTCAAGATGCAGCGCAAGCTGCGCGAATACCTGGGGGCGGACGCGCCCAGGAGCGCCGGCGAGGACGCGTCCGACGACGATGGCCGGGGGAGAGGGAGGTGGTCTCGATGACTGGCGCAGCCCAAGACCCCTGCCGCACGCCCTGGCGGGTGCGGGCGCTCGCGGCGCTGGCCGGCGGAGACCTGCCCGGGCCAAAGCAGGCGCTGCTCGAGGAGCACGCGCGCGGCTGCGGCATCTGCGGGCCGCGGCTCGCCTCGCTGCGGCGCCAGGGGGAGTTCTTGCGCGCGCAGGCCGAGGAGCGGCTCGCCAAGGTCGGCCTGTCCGGGTTCACCGACCGTGTGATGAGCGCGGTCGCGGCCGACACGCAGCGGCCTTCGCTCCCCGAGAGGGCCAAGGTGGTCTCGCTCGAGCAGTGGCGTGCGCACCCGGCCGCCTGGGTCTCGGGGTTCGCGGCGGCGGCGTGCGTCCTGTTCGCGCTGGCGCTGCGGCCCGGGCCCGG
>JAYWAO010000112.1:0-6517 GCA_043782365.1 Deltaproteobacteria bacterium | reverse complement strand
GCTTGTCGAGCGACCAGCAGAGCGTCATCGCGCCCGTCCGCGGCACACGGCCGAAGGTGGGCCGCAGGCCCGTCACCCCGCAGCGCATCGAGGGCCCGATGATGCTGCCGCCCGTCTCGCTGCCGATCGAGAAGCCCACCAGGCCTGCCGCCGTCGCCGACGCGGGCCCCGCGCTCGATCCGCCCGAGCCCTCGCCCTCGAGCCACGGGTTCTTGGTCTCGCCGCCAAACCAGACGTCGTTGAGCGCGAGCGCGCCCAGGCTCAGCTTCGCCACCAGCACCGCGCCGGCCGCGTAGAGGCGGCGCACCACCGCGGCGTCCTGCTTGGGCACGCGGTCCTTGAACGGCTCCGCGCCCCAGGTGGTCTTGAGGTTGGCGGTGTCGAGCAGGTCTTTGACGCCGAAGGGAATGCCGTGGAGCGGGCCGCGATACCTGCCCGCCCCGATCTCGGCATCAGCGGCGCGGGCCTGCTCCAGCGCGTGCGCGCTCGTCAGCGTGATGACGCAGTTGAGCTTCGGCTGGAAGCGCTCCAGGCGCGCCAGGTAGATCCTGGTCAGCCGCTCGCTGCTGAGCGCCTTCGACTCGATCCACCGCGAAAGCGCGGTCACGGGCGCAAACGCGATCTCCGCATCGCTCTTCGGCAACGCGGACGGCTTTCCCTCGCTGCGCACGAACTTCGCCGCGCTCGCCGGAGCCTTCATCCCGGGCAGCACCGGGTTCCACACCATCGCCGGGACGAGGTCCTCCTCGAGCGCGAGCTTCCGCGGACCCGTGCGCCGCTCGGTGACCCCGGCCACCGACTCGCGCCAGTTGAGCGCCAGCTGCGCCAGGTCCTTGGGGGTATGTGTAATACGGACGAGCTTCTCCGCCTCGGCGAAGGTCGCCGGGGTGACCACGGGGCCGACTGCAGGGCCAGTGCCGAAGACGGGCGGCGTGCCGGCGATCGGCGCGGGCGGCGCGATTGGAGTAACACTCTTTGCGGCTTCGTCGGCGCGGCCCGCGGCTGCGGAGGCGAGCGCGACGCCGGTGACCGAGAGGAAGTTGCGGCGGGAGGTGGGCATCCCGCAGTTGTGCCGCTTGGCGGGCAGCGCGTCCACCCCGCCCGTCGCCCCCCCCGCCCGTCGCCAGCGTGGGGCTCGCTGCTACCCCCGCCGCGTCTTCAGCAGCTGGTAGAGGTTCTGCTGGTAGCTGATCAGCGCCTCGCGCACCACCTGCTGCGCCTCGTCCCGGTCGAGGAACCCCTCCACCTTGACCGCCTTGTTCTCCAGCACCTTGTAGTCCTCGAAGAACCGCTGCACCTCCTTCAGCCGGTGCTGCGGCAGCTCCTTGATCGACCGGTAGTGCGAGACCTCGGGGTCGTTGGCGTGCACCGCGATGATCTTGTCGTCGGCCTCGCCCTGGTCGAGCATCTTCATCACGCCGATCGGCCGCGCCTGCATGATGGCGAGCGGGACCACCGACTCCTGGCCCAGCACCAGCACGTCGAGCGGGTCGTGGTCTTCGCAGTAGGTCTGCGGGATGAAGCCGTAGTTCGCCGGGTAGACCACGCTGGAGAAGAGCACGCGGTCCACCTTGAGCAGGCCGGAGGGCTTGTCGAGCTCGTACTTGAGCTTCGACCCGCGCGGCACTTCGATGATGACCGGGACGATCTCGGGGGTGTCGGTGCCGATGTCGACGTCGTGCCAGGGGTGCATGGAGGCGCGCCCTCCTCGGGCGAGGCCCCGTCTTAGACCGGCAGGGGGCGCGAGCGCAACGCACCGCCTCACGCCTCGAGGTGGGCGACGAGAGCGCGCGCGGCTTCGTCGAGCGCGCCGTCCACGTCCAGCGTCGCGTCGAACCAGCTCTGCAGCACCAGCCCGATCACCACGCCCACCATCACCGCGCCGAACGCCCCGGGCTTGGCGCGGCAGCGGCCGTTCTGGGCCCTCGCGAGCACGATCAGCCTGTCGCTCTGCGCCCGGTACCGCGCGTACATCCCAGCGCTCGCCTGCTTCACCTTGGCGCTCGCCTGCGCGCGGCTCCAGAAGCTGATGAGGATGAGCCCGGCCTCGCGGTGCGAGAGGAACCCGCGCACCTTGGTCTCCAGCACCGCCCGGACGGCCACCGCCACGCTGACCGGCCGCTGCAGGCTCTCCCGCGTGCCCTGGTCGATCTCGGCGACGGCCGAGGCGAGCACCTCGGCGACGATCTCGTCCTTGTCCTTGAAGTGGTAGGTGATCACGCCGCGCGAGAAGCCCAGCTTCTCCTCGAGCGCGCCCACCGTCAGCGCCTCCAGGCCCGCGCTGGCGACGATGCTCCGGGCCGCCGCCAGGATCTGCGCGCGGCGCAGGGCCCGCAGCGAGTCCTGCGCCGGCGTGCGGACGCGGCGAGCGGCCACGGTCAAGCGCGCTGCTCGGGCTGCGGCTGCGCGGGCGGCAGCGCGAGCGCGGAGGCGGCCTCGGCCTTCACCGACTTCACGGGCACCTCGGTCTCGTCGGCCTTGCTGCGGCCGCGCAGGTGGGCGGGCCACAGTTCGGGGTGCTCGCTCGGGACGCAGAGGAGGTCGGGCCCCTTCTTCACCAGGAGGTCGTTGAGGTTGCAGCGCAGGATGCTCTTCGCCACCGCGAGGCCGGACACCGTCGCGCCCAGGACGCCGTGCGAGAGCGTGCTCGCGCCGCACATCCAGAGCCCGCCCAGCCCGGTCTTGAGCGGCCACGCCCACGGGCCGATCTGCCACTTCGACTTCTCGGTGCCGTAGAGGTTGCCCTCGGTGGCCGCGCAGTAGTGCACGTTGGAGAGCGGCGTCCCGAGGTCGCTAAATGTAATACGAGACGGCAGCTCGGGGATGATGCGGCCGAGCTGCTCGATCATCCGGGCCTTGAGCCGCTCTTTCAGCACGCCATAGTCGGGCGGCCGGTCGCCGAACTGCGTGCCGGCCCAGGCCTTGAACGCGTCGTGGTGCACGAAGGAGAACGCCTCCAGCGTGTGCGCGCCCTTCTCCTTGCTGGGATCCTTCAGCGTGGTGGCGGTGAGGAACATGCCGTCCGCCTCCAGCTTGTCGAGGTTCCAGGCGGTCATCCCCGTGCGGTAGATCTTCTCGATGTCGGTGTTCGAGTAGTTCCAGTAGTTGCCCGAATCCATCCCAGCGCCGCGCAGGTCGAGGTCGGTGGCCAGGAAGAGCGAGAGCGACGAGGTGGAGTAGCGCGTCTTCCCCAGCCGCTTGGTGACCGCCGCCGGCACGTGCTGCGGGTCCACCAGCTTCCAGGTCATGTGCGGGTCGGCGTTCGAGATGACGATGGGCGCGCGGACCTCTTCACCGCCCGCCAGCCGCACGCCGATGGTGCGGCCGTTCTCGACGAGGATCTTCTCGACGCCCGTCTCCAGGCGGATCTTCGAGCCCGCCTTCTTGAGCGCGCGGATGAAGGCGCGGGGCAGGGTGAAGGCGCCGCCGCGGGGATACCAGCCGCCGTCGAAGTAGTGCGCCACCACGCCGGCGTGGACGGGCGCGGGCGCGAGCGAAGGCGGCAGGCCGTGGTCGCCGGCCTGCGCCGCGAGGATGGCGCGGAGGAGGGGGTCGTTGACGTGCGACTTGATCAGCGACTCGAGCGAGCGCAGGCCCCACATCGCCACGGTGCGGGCGCGGAAGGGGATCGTCAGTAGATCTCCCAGTCCCTTGAAGGCGAAGAGCGAGTCGAGCTCGCGGGCGATCTTGTCGACGGTGTCGAGGTACTTGCGGATGCCCTTGGCCTCGGCGGGGAACCGCTCGCAGAGCCGCCTCGCCAGGTTCTCCTTGCCCTTGGGGATGTCGAACCGCTCCTGGCCGATCTGGAGGTGGTCGAACCCGTCGGGGTTCAGCTCGCAGAAGACGAGGTCGGCGCTGACGCCGAGGCCCTCGTAGATGCGCCGCATCCGGCCGCCCGGGCCCAGCTCGCCGATGTAGTGGATGCCCGGCGAGAAGCGGTGCCCCTCGAGCGTGAAGGAGTGGGACCAGCCGCCCGGAGCGTAGTGCTGCTCGAGGACGAGGACCTTCTTGCCCTGCTGCGCGAGGGCGACCGCGGCAGAGAGCCCGCCGGCGCCGGAGCCGATCACCACGATGTCGAAGTCGGTCATGGCGGAAGATTAGAACAAGCGTTCTAAATGCACAACCGGCGTTTGACGGAGGGTGGGAGGAGGCCCGGGCACGCTGCCGCCCCAGGCTGAAGCCGGGGGCCGCTCCGAGATCCGAAGCTGGTCGATCGCCGAGTCGGTCGCCCCGCTGAACCGAGCGCACACGCATCGCGATCGTCCCCGTGCGCTTCGACCGCACTTCAGCCCCTCGACGCGCCTCGTGGCTCATGACAAAACGCCCCTCCTGTGTCCTCCCTCCTCTGCGCGCTCCTCGCCGCCGTCCTCACGCTCCCGTCCGCTCCAGGCCCCGCCCTGCGCGACGGCGCGCCCGTGATGATCCCCCCCGGGGCGCTGACGCCCGCCGCGCCGCTTCCGCCGCGTGGCCCGCTGCCGCTGCTCGCGCACCTCGCCGACGGCTCCGGCGCGAAGCTCCCACTGCCGGTGGGCCTCGCCGTCACGGGCCTGCTGCAGGGCGAGGACATCCTGGTGAAGCACCTCCAGGTCGGCGTCCACAGGGACGGCGAGCTCGCGCAGCCCGTCGACGCGGCGTTCGTCCAGTTCGGCGCGGTGCACACGCGGGTGCAGAACGTGATCGCCCGCGCCGACGCCTGGCTCTTCCCCTTCTTCAACCTCTACGGCTTCCTCGGCGAGACCTGGTCGCAGACGAAGTCCGTCATCGTCCGGCCGCTCCTGCTCGACATCGAGACCGACTCCAAGGGCGTCACCGCGGGCTTTGGCGGCACGCTGGCGGGCGGCGTGGGGACGCTCTTCTTCGTCGCGCTCGATCTCAACTTCGCCTGGACCAGCCTCGACGTGCTCACGCAGCCGCAGCGCACCATGACCTTCACCCCTCGCGCCGGTCATACCTTTACGCCGCACTGGACGGGCGATCGCGACCTGACGCTCTGGTTCGGCACCACCTACCAGGAGTTCCAGGGAGACGTCGTCGGCAGCGCCTCGCTCGCGGGCAACGTGCCCGACAACGTGACCGCGCTCCTCCCGCCCGACTACGGCGTCTGGCTCAACGGGCTCCCGAGCGGCCAGCGCGCGGCGGTGAGCACGCTGCTCGGCCAGCTGGTGACGGCGACTGGAAAGCCCGAGGACGCCGCCCACGCGCGCGCCGACTTCGCGCTGCAGCTCAAGACCCGCCGCTCCAACACGCTGCTGGTCGGCGGCGAGCTGCAGCTCGACCCGCAGTGGCAGATCAGAGTCGAGGCCGGCTTCCTCGGCGCGCGCGCGACGGTGATGGCCGGGCTCACCTGCCGAATGGGTCTCTGACGCGCGGCCTGCGCCCGGCGCGAGGCCTGCCGGACAGCGGACCGAGCACGCCGAACCCAGGGGTGCAGCACCCACCCGCGCCCGCCGCCCGATGGCACCAGGTTCTTCGTCGCGGTGTGCGCGTCGGCGAAGGCGGTCAAGGAGATCAAGCTCTGACGACTAGCTCGCGGCGGGTCCCGGCGGCTGCGACTCCCCCGCGATGAACAGGCCCACCAGCGCGCGCTCGCCGAGCGGCGCGTAGTGCCGGTGCAGCGCGAGCAGCGACGCGCCGCAGAGCAGCGCGGTGAAGAAGGCCAGCGCGCGCAGCGGCCAGGAGCCGGCCGCGACGACGCCGGCGATCCCGAGCACGCCCGCCGCCACCGCGAGCGCACGCGCCATCCCGCGCAGCGCGACGAACTTGTCGTAGACCGCGCGGCGCGCGTCGATCTTGCTGAGGCAGAAGTCGAAGACGAGGCCGTCGGGGAGGTCGCGGCCGTACCGGGTCTTGATCACCGCGCGCGCCGCCGCCACCAGCTCGGGCTGCGGCTTGCCCGGCACCAGCCGCCCGCCGGCCCCCTGCAGCACCAGGCCGGCGGTGAAGGCGAGCGCCGCGAACGACAGCGCGTCGGGGACCAGCGCGCTCGCCCCGGCGGCGCCGAAGAGGCCGAGCTGCGCGGCCGGGAACATCCCCCCGAGCCCGCGCAGCAGGAGCGCGCCCGGGAGGAGCACGGCGAGCAGGTCGTAGGCCGTCAGCTTCAGCGACTCGATCAAGGCCCGCAGCGCATCCACCGTACCTCCCGGGTGATTCGGTTGGCGAAAGCTACCAACTAGTCGTGGCTGCCGAAGCCGAAGTACGCCTCGGCCGCCTGGCCCAGCCACACCAGCGCGGTCAGCCCGAGCGCCACGTTGCGCGCCCTGCCGTAGCGCTGGGCCTGGTCGCGGGCCTCCTCACGCACCGAGACCGGCGCGCCGTCCAGGATGTTGTTCGCCTGGTTCGCGCGCACCGCCAGCGCCACCGTGGTGATCACGCCGGCTGCCGCGGCGCCGCCGAAGATGGCACCCCTCACGGGCCGGCCGGTCTTGAACTGGCCGAAGCCCGGCAGCAGGAGCGAGCGCACCAGGGCGCCCTCCGCGCCGATCGGACCTCCGCCGTCGAGCGTGGTGGTGAGCGGCCG
>JAYWAO010000111.1:0-17688 GCA_043782365.1 Deltaproteobacteria bacterium | reverse complement strand
GACGTGCTGGTGATGGACAACCTCTTCGGCGACATCTTGTCGGACGAGGCGGCGATGATCGCCGGCTCGATCGGCATGCTGCCCTCTGCGTCGCTGGGCGAGGGCACGCGCGGTCTCTACGAGCCGATCCACGGCTCGGCGCCGGACATCGCCGGCAAGGGCCTCGCCAACCCGTTCGGGACCATCCTCTCGGCGGCGATGCTGCTGCGGATGACGCTGGGGCTCGAGCAGGAGGCGCAGGCGGTCGAGGCCGCGGTGGGCGCGGCCGTTTCGCTGGGCGCGGTGACGCAGGACCTCTGCGCGGCGGGGGTGAAGGGCGCCTCGACGCAGCAGGCGGGGGCCGCGGTGGTGGCCGCAGTGCGCGCAGCACACGCAGCACCGACTGGAGCCTGACCGACATGCCGACCGATCCGCGCCACAAGAGCCACGTCATCAACGACGGTCCCGACCGGGCGCCGGCGCGCGCGATGCTCAAGGGCATCGGCTTCAGCGACGAGGACCTCAAGAAGCCGATCATCGGCGTCGCCTCCACCTGGACCGAGACGATGCCGTGCAACTTCCACCTCCGGCGCCTGGCCGAGGAGGTGAAGAAGGGGATCCGCGCGGCCGGCGGCACGCCGATGGAGTTCGACACCATCGCCATCAGCGACGGCGTCACCATGGGCACCGAGGGCATGAAGGCCTCGCTGGTGAGCCGCGAGCTGATCGCCGATTCGATCGAGCTGGTCTGCCGTGGCCACCTCTTCGACGGCGTGGTCGCGCTGGTGGGCTGCGACAAGACGCTGCCGGCCGCGGTGATGGCGCTCTTGCGGCTCGATCTGCCCGGGCTGGTGCTCTACGGCGGGTCGATCGCGCCGGGACGCCACGGGGGCAAGGACATCACCATCCAGAACGTCTTCGAAGCGGTCGGCGCGCAGGCGGCGGGGAAGATCTCGCTCGCCACGCTCAAGGAGATCGAGGACGCAGCCTGCCCTGGAGCAGGCGCCTGCGGCGGGCAGTACACGGCCAACACGATGGCGATGGCCACCGAGATCGTCGGCCTCGGGCCGCCGGGATATGCCTCGATCCCAGCGACCGATCTGCGCAAGGACGCTGCCACGCAGGCCGCGGGCAGGCTGATCGTGGAGCTGCTGGTGAAGGGCGGGCCGACGCCGCGCCAGATCGTCACCCGCGGGTCGATCGAGAACGCCATCGCCGGCGTGGCTGCGTCGGGCGGGTCCACCAACGCCGTATTACACTTCATGGCGATCGCCTCCGAGGCCGGGATCCCGCTCTCGCTGGAGGACTTCGACCGCATCTCGGCGGCGACCCCGCTGCTCTGCGACCTGATGCCGGGCGGCCGCTTCACCGCGGTGGACCTGAACCACGCGGGTGGCGTCGGCCTGGTGGTGCAGCGGCTGATCGCTGCCGGAAAGCTCGACGGCACGCAGCGCACCGCCGACGGGAAGACCTGGAACGACCACGCGCCCCTCGCCACCGAGACGCCCGGCCAGGAGGTCATCCGGCCGCTCTCCAACCCGATCAAGAGCACCGGGGGCCTCGTCATCCTCCGCGGCACGCTCGCGCCCGGCGGCGCGGTGGTCAAGATGTCGGGCCACGAGCGCCACCAGCACCGGGGCCCGGCGCGCGTCTTCGAGCGCGAGGAGGATGCCTTCGCCGCAGTGAAGGCGGGCGCGATCAAGGCGGGCGACGTGGTGGTCATCCGCCACGAGGGCCCAAAGGGCGGGCCGGGCATGCGCGAGATGCTCGGAGTCACCGCGGCGCTGGTCGGCCAGGGCCTCGGCGAATCGGTAGCGTTGGTGACCGACGGCCGCTTTTCGGGCGCGACGCGCGGCCTGATGATCGGGCACGCCTCGCCCGAGGCAGCGCTGCGCGGGCCGATCGCCGCCGTGCACGACGGCGATACCATCAATATCGACACCGATACCCGCAGATTGGACCTCGAAGTGGCCCCCGAGGAGCTCGCCGCGCGGCTCAAGGCCTACAAGGTACCCCCAGCCAGATATAAGACGGGCGTCTTCGCCAAGTACGCCGCGCTGGTCTCCTCGGCCGAGTTCGGGGCCGTCACGGCGCCGCCGGTCCAGGAGGAATAGAGGAGAGAGCCGCAGGGCAGTTGCCGTGCGCGCGCGGAGCAGCTAGCTCCCATCCCCCGCGGCTCCGGCAGACCCGCTGAAATCCCGCTTCTGCAAGACACCACACCGCAGTCCACAACCGAAGGAGCATCAGATGGCCACCATGTATTACGACAAGGACGCAAACCTCGACCTCATCCGCGCGCGCAAGGTGGCGATCGTCGGCTACGGCAGCCAGGGGCATGCGCATGCGCTCAACCTCAAGGAGTCCGGGGTCGACGTCCGCGTCGGCCTGCACGCCGCCAGCAAGTCGAAGGAGAAGGCGCAGAAGGCCGGCCTGCGCGTGATGAGCGTGGCGGAGGCCGCCAAGGAGGCCGACGTCATCATGGTGCTCGCGCCCGACGAGGCGCAGAAGAAGATCTACGCCGAGGACATCCTCCCCTCGCTCACCAAGGGCAAGGCGCTCTTCTTCGCGCACGGGTTCAACATCCACTACGGGCAGGTGAAGCCGCCCGCCGACGTGGACGTGCTGCTGATCGCCCCCAAGGCCCCGGGCCACATGGTGCGCCGTCTCTATGAGAAGGGGCAGGGCACGCCGTCCTTGATCGCCGTGCACCAGGACGCCACGGGCGGCGCGCACGCGCTCGGGCTCTCCTATGCGCGGGCGCTCGGCGGCACGCGCGCGGGCGTCCTGCAGACCACCTTCAAGGAGGAGACCGAGACCGACCTCTTCGGCGAGCAGGCGGTGCTCTGCGGCGGCGCGACCGCGCTGGTGCAGGCCGGGTTCGACACGCTGGTGGAGGCGGGCTACCAGCCCGAGAGCGCGTACTTCGAGTGCCTGCACGAGCTGAAGCTGATCGTCGACATGATGTACGAGGGCGGGATGGGCTGGATGCGCCACTCGGTGAGCGATACCGCCGAATATGGCGACTATACCCGCGGCCCGCGGGTGATCGGCGACGCGGCGCGCGTGGAGATGAAGAAGATTCTCCGCGAGATCCAGACGGGCCAGTTCGCCCGCGAGTGGATCCTGGAGAACCAGGCCGGGCGGCCGCACTTCGACAAGCTCCGGCAGGAGGGGAAGGAGCACCCGATCGAGGAGGTCGGGAAGCGGATGCGCGAGATGATGAGCTGGATCCGCGAGGCGAAGAAGGACTCGTCGGAGCGGTAGCCGGCGCTGGCAGGGCGGGCCGCTTCGCGCAGGCCCGCCCCGCGCGGTCAGGGCAGCGGTGCCGTCGCGCGGGAGGCGGCGATCAGCCGGCGGTCGCGCGCCATCCACCAGGGGATCGACAGCGCGGGCAGGAAGGGCGCTGCCAGCCCGAGCGGCTCCCAGACGACGGCCAGTAGCCCTCCGGCGATCCCGGAGCCGAAGACGAGGTAGGCCGCGCCAGAGAGCAGCACCGCCTTCGACTCGAGCGACCAGGGGATGGCGCCCGGCTGCGCCCGGTGCTTCGTCAGGAAGAGCAGCAGGAGGCCGGCGAAGACTCCAAAGAACGCGAGGACGGCTACTGCCAACAAGGCGATCAAACCTTCGAAGCCTGCCGCGAAGGACTGGCCGATCTCGAAGAGGTATCCGAAGGCGCCGCTGCTCGACGAGCCCGGGATCAGCTGCCGGGGGGTTCCGGCAAGGAGCGCGGCGGCGACCGGGAGGGCGAGCGCCCCAGCGGCCAGTGCCAAGGCCGGCGCCAAGAGCCAACAACGCAGCGCCAGCGCGATCGCCTCGCGGCCTCCGGCCCGTGACGGGTTGACGTCCTCGGCGCCGCGCGCGACCCGACTCGGGGCGCTGGCCGGTGCGACGCCCGGCGGCCACTGGCCGAACCTCGCCTCCAGCTGCGGCGCCGCGGCCGCGTCCCTGAAGAGCACCGTGGGCTCGCGCGCGACCTCGCCCTCAGCAAGCCGCGCGACCTGGACGATGGCTGCGCGCTCTGCCGGCGCCTCGACGAAGCGCTCGTCGCCGTCTTGGGCGACGGTGCCGCAGGACCACCCGCCGGGCGTCAGATACCAAGTCTCGAGGCGCATCGGGCGCTGGTAACACGCAATCAGGTGCGCCGGGTCCCGGAAATCCCCAGGTGGCCCGGCCCGAAAGCTTCGGGGGCGACGGGGCGTTCCCGACCATGGCCGTGGAACCTCTCATGGGGTCTTGCACCGATCGGCCGCCAGAAAGTTCCAGCGCAGGTGTTTTTCCGGGGGTCTACGTAGGTGATCGCTCATCGGACACCCGACCGAAGGGCTTTTGGCCGCAGGTCCCCCAGAGTGCGCCCCGTCAACCCCGAGGGAACCGCATGCGCCTGCTGTCCGCCGTGGCTTTCGCTCTCGCTCTCCTCCCCACCGCGTCGTTCGCGTTGCCCCGCGGCGTCACGCCGATGCGCACCGAGACTTCGAGCGGCCTGCAGCGCTCGGCGCAGGCGAGCGCCGCCCCGGCCAACGCCCACCTCTTCTATTACGGCGGCCACGTCCTCGCGAACGTGCACATCGTGCCGGTCTTCTGGGGCCCGAACGTGCCGTCGGCCGTCACCAGCCGCATCGGCGACTTCTACTCGGCCATCGTCGACAGCGCCCACTTCGACATGCTCGCCGAGTATGACACCAACGTGGTCGCCTACGGCGGGCAGGCCGGCACGGGCCAGAGCATCGGCCGCGGCACCTCGGACAAGCCCGTCACCATCACGCCCTCGGTGACCTCCACCAAGATCACCAACGCGCAGATCGCCTCGGAGCTGCAGGCGCAGATCGCGGCGAACCACCTGCCGAAGAACGACGCCAACACGCTCTACATCTTCCACTTCCCCGCGGGCATGTCGATCTCGATGCCCGACGGCAGCGGCGGCAGCGCCACCTCGTGCAAGCAGTTCTGCGCCTACCACAACACCCTCCAGGCGGCCGGGCAGGACCTCTACTACGGCGTCATCCCCAACGTCACCAGCGACGGCTGCGAGCTCGGCTGCGGCCCCGCTGGCGGCGGCTTCAACAACACCACCTCGGTGGCGTCGCACGAGCTGATCGAGGCGGTCACCGACCCCGAGGTCGGCCTCGCCACGACCAATGCTCCCCCGCTCGCCTGGTACGATCCGCAGGGCTCCAACGGCGAGATCGGCGACATCTGCAACGCCGAGCAGGGCACCGTCATCTCGCAGAACCAGACCTGGACCGTGCAGAAGGAGTGGTCGAACACGCAGGGCAAGTGCATCGCTGCGCCAGGCTCGGTGGACTTCGCGGTCGCGCTCAGCCCGGGCAACCTGGCCATCGCGGCCGGCCAGTCGGCCACCTACACGCTCACCTCGGTGAAGACGGCCGCGACGCCGGGGACCATCACCCTCGACGCCACGGGCCTGCCCGCGGGCTTCACCGCCAAGTTCGACAAGACCAGCCTCGCGCCGGGCGACCAGGCCCACGTGACCATCTCGGTCACCGCCGCGGCGACCAACGGCAGCGACTTCTTCACCATCCACGGCACCTCGGGCGGCGTCACCCACAAGGCCACCGCGGCGGCCACCGTCACGGGCGGCACGGCCCCCAGCGGCGGCGGCGGCGGGGGCTGCCCGCCGGGCACCATCGACATCGCGGGCATCTGCATCCCCACGGGCTGCAGCGGCTCCGCCGAGGCGCCGACGTGGCTGGCGTTGGTGGGCGTGGCGATGTCGCTCTTGCGCCGCCGTCGCCGCGCCTAGCCACGCGGCGGTTGGTGTCATACTCCGGCCCGGCGCCCTCTCGGGGGAGGCCGGGCCGGGCTGCTTCGTGCTTCAGAATCCCCAGCCGGCGATCACCAGCGGATAGACGCGCGGGTCCTGGTCGAAGACGCCGAAGAAGCAGGTGGCCGTCAGCTTGAGCTTGAGGCGCGGCACCTTGAAGAGCACGTTGGGGCCCGCCAGCAGCATCGGCTTGAACGAGGCGCTGCCGTCGGCGTTGAGGCCGTGCATGTCGCCGCCGGTCTTCACCTCGGCGCCGAGGCGGAACCAGTCGCCGAACCCGTAGCTCGCCGCGGCGGTCAGGCCCGCCTCCATGTCGGACCCCTCGGCGCCCGGCGCGCCGTAGCGGTCCACGTTCAGCTCGTAGAAGAGGTTCGCCGCCCAGAGCCACTTCCCGATGTCGCCCCCCAGCAGGAGGCGGAGCTCGGCGCGGTCCTGCTCGTCCTTGCGCGGGTGCCACTCCAGGTAGAGCACCGGATTGAGCGGGATATCGTTGTAATGAAGCCCGAACGAATACCGCAGCTCGATCTGCTGCCCCTCCACGCTGAGCGCGCCGTCGGTGGAGAAGTTCTGGTAGACGTCCAGCTGCAGGTGGGGTGCGAGGCCGAACTCCAGCTCCACCTGCAGCAGCGTGGCCTTGGTGTCGTCCTTCTTGCGCTTCTGGCTGAACCACACCTCGGTCTCGTACTCGCCCGGGTCGAGCAGCCAGAACCGCGTGCCGCTGAAGGCGCGGTCCTGCGTGAACGCGGGCGAAGGCTTGAACCCTGACACCGTCACCGCCTGCGGGGGCACCTCGTCGCCGGGCTGGGTGGTCTGCTCGGTGGCCTTGGACGGTCCCCGCTTGGAGGGGTCGACCGAGAGCCCTTCGGCGCTCTGCGCCAGCGCGGCGAAGGGGGCGAGCAGCAGCAGCGCCGCCAGAGGCAGCGAGCGCGCGAGGGAGCGCTGGAGGGAGTGGAAGCGGTGCGGTCCGGACGGCGCGCCGCGATCGGGAAGGGAGAGGGCCATGAACACTCTATCGGCCGGTTCGGGCGGCGCGCCCATTGGGTATCCACCCTAGAAATGTACAGCTCCGGGTCCCACCCGGACGTACCCGCCTACGCCGCGAGCGCGTCGCACAGCGCCTCGATCTCCTCCATCACCGACGCCGCCAGCTCCCCCATCACCGCAGGCTTGAGCCCCAGCCGCTCGAACACCGCGGGCGCCACCAGGCACTCGTCGATGGTGACCGCATCCTTGAAGAGCAGCCGGTCGATCTGGTCGGCGAGGTGCACCACGCAGGCGAGCTTGCGCGAGACCGGGTCGGGCGCGCCGAGCGGGTCGTGGTGCCACCGGTTGACGATCATCGCCGCGCTCGGGAGCCGCCACGCCATCGAGACCTCGAGCCCGACCTCGCAGTGGTCGATGCCGATGGCGCTGCGCTCGCTCTGCGCCGACCGCTCGCTCATGTCGTCCTGCTCGAGCACCACGCCGCTGTCGACGAGGTAGGTCGAGACCACCAGCTTGCCCACGTCGTGGAGCAGGGCCGCGGTGAAGACCACGTCGCGGTCGACGAACTGCACCATCCGGGAGATCCGCTCCGCGAGAATGGCCACGCCCACCGAGTGGCGGAGGAACTCGCTTGCGCTCTGGCCGTAGCCGTCGAGGCTCTTGGGCAGCGCGCTGCGCAGGGCCGCGCCGGCAGCGAGGCCTTGCAGCCCGCGCCTCCCGAGCCGCACCACCGCGTCGCGCAGCGTGGCCGACCCCTTGATGCCGCGGAACGCCGCCGAGTTGGCGAGCCGCAGCACGTTGGTCGCCAGCGCCGGATCGCCTTTGAGGATCCGCTCCAGGTCGTTCGCGTCCGAGCGCGGCGCGCCGAGCTCCTCGGAGAGCTTGACCGCGGCCAGCGAGATCTGCGGCAGGGCCTTGATCCTGCGCGCGATGTGCGCCGGGGCCGGCGGGTGCGGCGAAGCGGGTGCGTCGGCAGCTGTGGCGAGCGCGGCTTGGCTTCCCATGGCACCCCAGCGGAGCGTTCCCGAGGCGGGATGGGCTCTCTCGTCATGCATCGGGCGCTGGGGGAAAGAGCTTGAGCGGCGCTCAACCTCCGGCGAGGGGAGCGAGCAGATAGACTTGATCTCCGTCTGCGAGAGGGCGCGCGAGGTTCCCTGCTTCGTCGATCGGGCAGCGCTCGCCGTTGAGCATCAACGTGTGGCGCAGGTGCGGGCTCGACGCGATCGCGCGCCTCAACTGCAGGCCATCCTGTTCGGCGCTGTCGATGAAGTCGCCGAGCGTGGAGCCCTCGGGGAGCGAGAGCGTCTCGTCGACGTCGTACCAACCCACGCCGATGCGCCCCTTGAGCAGCAGGTGCACGCGGATCTGGCGACCCGGGCCCTTGGACCCAAAGACGCCACGCAGCCGATCGCCGAGGCCCATTTCTGTATTACTCAGCGAACTGGCCGAGCAGTCCGTCGATGCCGAGCTGCTGCGCGTGGGCCTTCGAGACGCGGCCGCTCTCGGGGCTCCAGTGCATCGCCGTGAAGTAGTCGCGGCGCAGCTTCTCGATCGGCACCGTGATGCCCTTGAGCGGACCCGCGGTGAGCAGCCCGTCGCCCTCGCCCGCGGCGCGCGGCGGGAGCTTGAAGTCGGCCGGCTTGAGGCCCTCGCGCACGTTGAAGGCCTGGCGCAGGTTCTGGATCCGCTCGCCCGACGCGAGCAGGTCCTTCTCGGTGAAGCTCCAGCCGGTGAGGGCGTTGGTCAGCTCCAGCCAGGGCAGGCCGCCGGTCAGCGAGGTGAACATGCAGAGCCCCAGGCCATTCATCACCTGGTGGCTGTTGGAGAAGTGGGCCTGGGCCACGCCTTTTCCCTCGGTGCCCTTCCAGGCGACGTTGACCTCGGCCCGCGGCGCGGCTGAAGGGAGCGCGAAGCCGACGCCGAAGGTCTCGTTGTGCGAGGCCGTCCCCGCGGTGTGCCGGCCGGGCGTGGGGTCGGTCGTATAAGTAACACCCATCAGCGAGGTGAAGCGCGGGTCGTGGTACGCGGGCTCCTGCCCGTGGATGTGGATGGCGAACGCCTCGCTGCCCTTGCCCACGTGCTTGCTCGCCGCCTGCACGCCGTCGCGCAGCCAGACGCCGCAGCCTTCGCCCTTGCCCATCTTCTCGGTGAGCGCCAGCGCCGCCTCGCCGTTGCCCCAGCGCATCTCGATGCCGTCGAGGTCTTTCGCAGAGAGGATGCCCACCTCGACCGCCTCGGCCACCCAGGCGAGCGTGGCGGAAGACGACAGCGCGTCGATGCCGTAGCGGTTGCAGGCGTCGTGGCAGGCGGTGACCAGCTCGAGGTCGTCGTTGAGCAGGTTGGCGCCGAAGCCCACCAGCGTCTCGTAATCGGGCCGGCGGACATCAGACAGGCCGCGCTTCTTGACGCCGACGATCCCCTTGCAGGGCGCGGGGCAGTCTCCACAAGAGAGCTTCTTGGTGATGATCTTGCTGACCTCGGCGCCGTCGAGCTTGTACCCCTTGCTGGAGAGGGGGAAGTCGCGCGACCCGACGCCCTTGAAGTTCTTGATCGGCGCGTCGCCGTTCTCGATGGAGATGGCCACCGCGCCGGTGGTGCCGTAGTCGCTCCAGAGCTGCCGCATCGCCGCCTGGGGCGCCTCGATCTTCAGGCCGAGCCTGGGGAAGAGGCGGTAGAGCCAGCCCATCCTGCGGTTCGACTTGGTGAACCCCACCATGATCCGCATGAAGAAGCCGAGGTCGCTCTTGTACTGTTTGGTGACCGAATCACAGAGCGCGCGGAACTTCTTCTCGTCGGCGATCGGCACCTCCTTGGAGCCGGAGACGACGATCGCCTTGAGGTTCTTGCTCCCGTAGACCGCGCCGAAGCCCTGCCGCGCGAAGGCGTGGTAGCGGTCGTTCATCACCGAGGCGAGCCTCGCCATCCCCTCGCCGGCCGGGCCGATCGCAGAGACGCCGACGTCGCGCGGGCCGCCGTACTTCGCCTTCAGCGCATCGAACGCCTGCGGGATCTGCTGGCCCCAGAGGTCGCCAGCGGGCACCACCTCGACCTTGTCGTCGTCGATCACCAGCACGGAGGGCTGCGCGGCCCTGCCCTTCACGACCAGCGCGTCGAAGCCCGCGTGGCGCAGGTGGCTCGCCACCGAGCCGCCCGAGTTGGAGTCGGCCCAGGTGCCCGTCAGCGGCGACTTGCCGACGATCTGGATGCGCCCCGAGAACGGCGTGCGCACGCCGGTGAGCAGGCCGGAGACGATGGCGAAGCAGGCCTCGGGCGCGAGCGCGTCGGTCTTGGCGGGGAAGTGCTTCCACATCAGATAGGCGCCCAGGCCATAGCCGGCGAGGAACTGCTGGTAGACGGACTCCTCGAGGGTCTCCACCGAGGAGGTGCCCGTGGTCAGGTCGACGTGGAGCACCCGGCCGAGGGTGCCGAAGCGGGGAGTGGCGGGCGCGAGCGCGGCGGACATGTTGACTCCGGGGAAGGGCGCGAAGGGGGCCGAGCGAGGGGCGCGGGCGGTCCGGAGGCGGACAGCGCCGAGGACCCACCATATTCACCCCTCTGCCCGTAAAGCAAAGGGGCCTGCCAGGTCGATCGAGCCACGCCGGACCCGCCGGCGACGCCGCGCCTGTCTGGACAACCCGCGCCTCTCCAAGCAGAGTCGGCAGATGGTCCGCAAACTCGCCGCCCTCGCTCTCACGCTGGTGTCTTCGCTCCCGCCCACCGCGCGCGCCGACGAGCCCGCCATCCGGCTCGGCAACCTGAAGCTCGCCCACTTCGGCGCGGTCTCGTACATCAAGGAGCTCGCACCCAGGTGCGGCATCAAGGTGGACGAGAAGACGTTCGCCAAGGGCCCCGACATCCTGCAGGCGATGCTCGCCGGTGAGCTCGACGTGGGCGCGACCGCCAGCGAGGCGTCGATCGCGGGCCGGGCCAACGGCGCGCCCATCTTCATCGTCGCGGGCTTCGCCTCGGGCGGCGCGCGGATCCTCTCGCGCGCCGACCTCGCGCTCAAGACCATCGCCGACCTGAAGGGCCACAAGGTCGGCGTCACCCGCGGCTCGATCCAGGAGGTGCTGCTCTCGGCCGAGCTGGGCAAGCACGGGCTCACCTGGTCGGACCAGCCCGGCAAGGACGTCCACGTCGTCTATCTGCTCTATCCCGACCTCAACCAGGCGCTGATGCAGAAGCAGGTGGACGCCATCTGCCAGACCGAGCCGCAGTCGTCGAAGGCGATCAACGACGGCTTCGGCAAGGAGATGCTCAAGCCCTACGACACGCCCGTGGGCGTGCCCGTGCGCACGCTGGTGATGACCGAGAAGTTCTACTCGGGCAGCCCGGCGCTGGCGGCGAAGTTCATGGAGTGCTTCGTCACCGCCACCAAGGCGTTCATGGACGACAAGGCGCTCGCCTCCAAGTACGTGCGCGAGACGCTCTTCAAGGGGCAGGTCTCGGAGGCCGACTTCGATGCCGCGATCGGCAACTCCCCCTACGGCTTCGACCTCACCGTCGCGCACATCCAGGTCACCATCGACACGATGGCGAAGTATGGCGTCGGGAAGATGCAGAAGCCCCCGGTCGCGGCCGACTTCGTCAAGCTCGACATCCTCGAAGCCGCCAAGGCGAAGGTGCTCGCGGCGCCGCCGGCGAAAGGGAAGGGCGGTTGAGCGCGGGCCGCAAGGTCCCGCTGCGCGAGAAGGTCGAGGGGGCGCTCGTCCCGCTGCTCCTCGTCGCCGCGTGGCAGGCGGCGGCGTCGAGCGGGCTCGCCAACGTGCACGTCCTCCCGTCGCCGCTCTCGGTGGCGACGCGCTGGTGGGCGTGGCTCCTGCCGGACAGCCCGTTCGACCCCGCGGCGCAGAGCCGGGCGATGTGGCTCGTCTCGGGAGAGCTCTTCCGCGACGCCGCCGGCAGCCTCGGCCGGGTGCTCAGCGGCTTCCTCCTCGGCTCGGCGTTGGCGCTGCCGATTGGCCTCCTGATGGGGGCCAGCCAGCAGGCGTACCGGCTCTTCAATCCATTGCTGCAGGTATTGCGCCCGATACCGCCGATCGCCTATATCCCGCTGGCGATCCTCTGGTTCGGCCTGGGCAACCCGCCCGCCATCTTCCTCATCGTGCTCGGCGCCTTCTTCCCCGTGCTGGTCAACACGGTGGCCGGCGTGCGCCAGGTGGACGGCATCTATCTGCGGGCCGCGCGCAACCTGGGGGCGAGCCGCGCGACCATCTTCCTCCGCGTCATCTTCCCGGCCGCCACGCCGAGCATCTTCGCGGGGCTGCGGATCGGCATCGGCACCTCTTTCATCGTGGTGATCGTCGCCGAGATGATCGCGGTCAACAACGGCCTCGGGTTCCGGATCCTCGAGGCGCGCGAATACTTCTGGTCGGACAAGATCATCGCCGGGATGCTGACGATCGGCTTCCTCGGCCTGGGCATCGACACGCTGATGACCCGGCTCTCCGATTGGCTCCTGCGCTGGCACCGGGGGCTGGAGCAGTGAGCGCCGTCAATCCCGGCGCGGGCGTCGCCAATGCGAAGGCCGGCTCGATCCGCGTCGCGGGCGTAGACGTGCGGTTCGCGATCCCGGGCGGCGAGGTGGTCGCCCTCGAGTCGATCGACCTCTCGGTCGACCCCGGGGAGTTCGTCTGCCTGCTCGGCCCCTCGGGCTGCGGCAAGTCCACGCTGCTCAACGCCATCGCCGGGTTCGTCCCGCCGACCGCGGGCACCATCGACGTCGACGGCGCGAAGGTGAAGGGCCCGGGGCCCGACCGCGGGATGGTCTTTCAAGAGTATGCGCTCTTCCCCTGGATGACCGTCGCGCAGAACGTCGCCTTCGGCCTGCAGATCCAGAAGCAGGGCAAGGCCGAGATCGCCGCCAAGGTGGGCGCGCTGCTCTCGATGCTCAAGCTGACCGACTTCGCGGGCCGGTTCCCCAAGGACCTCTCGGGCGGCATGCGGCAGCGGGTGGCCATCGCCCGCGTGCTGGCGATCGACTCGCCGATCCTCTTGATGGACGAGCCGTTCGGCGCGCTCGACGCGCTCACCCGCCGCTCGCTGCAGGACGAGCTCTTGCGGCTGTGGGCCGAGGTGAAGAAGACCATCGTCTTCGTCACCCACTCGATCGAGGAGTCGATCTACCTCGCCGACCGCATCGTGGTGATGACCTACCGGCCAGGCACGGTGAAGCGCGAGCTGCGCGTCGAGCTTCCGCGGCCGCGCGACCCCAGCACCGAGCCGTTCAACGCGCTCAAGCGGGAGATCGCGCGGCTGGTCACCGAGGAGCAGGCGCGGCACGAGCAGGCTGAGCTGAAGGGGCTGGCGACGGATTGAGGGGCCTTTTCAGACCGCACCCCGGCGCGCTATCCTCCGGTCATGGTCGAGGAGCTTCGCAGCCGGATTACGCACGACCCGCTGGTGATGGGTGGGCGGCCCTGTATTCGTGGGATGCGGGTCACTGTTGGCACGATCGTTGGCCTGCTCGCGGTCGGCCAGAGTACCGAGGAGGTCCTCGCCGCCTATCCGTACTTGGAGCGCGCTGACGTGCAGGCGGCACTCTCGTTCGCCGCCTGGCGGAGCCAAGAGGTCGAGCTGCCGCTCAAGGCTTCATGAAGGTCGTGCTCGACATGAACCTTCCGCCCTCTTGGGTGGCGTTCCTGGCAGATCACGGCATCGATGCCGTCCACTGGTCTTCGGTCGGGGACCCACGAGCGCAGGACTCGGTCGACCACGAACGCGCACGTGTGCGCCTGCTGCCGCTGCTCAGAACGGGCGGCGGAGGCTCGAACGAGCCTTGACCCCGCTCATCCTCACAGTCGCCCCCAACGGCGCCAGCAAGCAGAAGGCCGACCACCCGGCGGTCCCTCTCTCTGCGGCTGAGCTCGCCGAGACCGCCGCGCGCTGCCTCGACGCGGGCGCGGCGATGATCCACCTGCACGTGCGCGACCGCGACGGTCGCCACCTCCTCGACGCCGATGCCTACCGCGAGGCCATCGATGCGATCCGCGCCCGCGTGGGCGACCGGCTGGTCATTCAAACGACCAGCGAATCGGGCAAGCGATATGCCGCGCCCGAGCAGATGCGCGTCATCCGGGCGGTGCGCCCCGAGGCCTGCAGCGCGGCCATCCGCGAACTCTGCTCCGATGCAGCCGCGGAGCCCGCGGCCGCGGAGTTCTTCGCCTGGCTGCGCAGCGAGCAGGTGATGACGCAGGTGATTCTCTATACGGCCGACGAATTGGCCCGGTATCGAGACCTGCGCACGCGCGGAGTCATTCCCGACGGCAAGTGGTTCCTCCTCTTCGTGCTCGGCCGGTACACCGCCGGGCAGACGAGCGACCCGCGCGCGCTGCTCCCGTTTCTCGCCGCGCACACGGGAGACGAGCCGTGGGCGCTCTGCGCGTTTGGCCCGCAGGAGGCGGCCTGCGTGCAGGCCGCGGCGGCGCTGGGCGGGCACGCGCGGGTGGGATTCGAGAACAACCTCTCGCTGCCGGACGGGTCGATAGCAGTTGGTAACGAGGCCTTGGTGGCCAATGCCGCGCTCGGGGCCCGCGTGGTGGGGCGGAGGCTCGCCAGCGCAGATGACGTGCGCGGGATGTTCCGTTAGTCGCCGAGCGCGGGTGACCAGCGATCGGGGACAGCGCTCGCTCAGCTCCCGCCATCCACAGGCCCGCCATCCGGGGCCCCCGGCGCGGCCATCGGCGCTGCGGCCGGCGCGGTGGGAACGCCGCCGTCCACTCCCGTCCCCTCGCTCGCCTGCGGCTCCTGCGCCCGCCTGGTCGCCGCCGCCAGCTCCGCCACCGGCAGCACCAGCGTGGGCACGCGCTGGCCGATGCTCGCGCGTTCGCCCTCGTCGGCCCGCTGCGCGATGGTCACGCCCACCAACACCCCTGCGTTGGAGAAGACCGGCACGCCGGGCGCGAGCGCGAGCCCCGCGAGCAGCAGCAGCGGCCGCGGGCGCGTGGCGGCGCCGCCGAGCGCGTTCTCCGAGACCACCGGCGCGCGGCCCAGGTAGCGCGGCGTGCGCTGGAGGGAGAGCAGCCTGTCGCCCACCTGCGGCTGCGGCCGCGCCGAGAGGTCGAGCGCGGGGAGCTGCTTGCCGGGCGTCTTGATCTGCAGCCAGGCGAGCTCGAGGTCGGCGTCGCGCGCGAGCAGGCGGGCCTCGTAGCCCTCGGGGTCGTCGCCGATCAGCACCTTGAACTCACCGGGCGTGGCGGACATGCCGCCCATCGCGCGGCGCATGGCCCGAGCCCGGCGAAGCCGGCCATCTCGACCGCCTGCACCAAGAGGCCCTGGACGCTGTTGCTCCAGCGGCGCTCCTCGCGGTCGAAGAAGGTCACCTCGCGCACCAAGAGCTCGAAGGCGGCGTCGCGCTCGCGCAGCGCCTCCTCGATCGTCGTGCGGCCGCGCTCCACCGGAATCGACAACTCGACTACCGAAGCGCCGCGCGCCACCGAGAGCGCCAGCGTCTCGCCTTCACGCCGGCGGCGCACCGCGCGCAGCGTCCGCGCGACGGCCTGGGCGCCTGTCGGCAGGCTGCCCGCCGGGCCCTACTCGTCTCCGTCCACTTCCGAGCCACCCGAGGTCTTCACCCGGCTCTTCGCGCCGCCCTTCAGGTGCAGCTGGCTGCCGCCCGACAGCGAGCCGCGCGCCTCGCCCGTCGCCTGCAGGGTGGCCACCGCGCCGCCGCTGCCGGAGATGCGCAGGTCGCGGGTGGTGAGCTTCTTGCCCTTGAGCACCGCGCCGCCGGAGAGGCCCAGGCGCAGCTCGTCGGTGCGGCCCGAGAGCTCCAGCCGCGCGCCGCCGGAGGCCTGCGCCTCGAGCCGCTTGGTGTCGATGCCCGTGAGGTGGGCCTCGCCGCCGCCGCTCACCTCGACGACCAGCTCGTCGCCGCGCGGGTTGGAGGCGAGCGCCGCCGTCACCTCGGCGCCGCCCGAAGCGGACACCTCGCGGAGCTCGGGCGTGGTGACGGTGACGCGGACGTCGCCGCTGTTCCAGTTGCCTCCCCAGCCGCTGGTCCGCTTGAAGCCGACGCGGAGCTGGCCGTCCTCGACCACGGTCTCGATGCGCGCGAGCGTCTCCTCGGAGGCCTCGAGCCGCAGCGCCTTGCGCGGGCCGATCTCGATGGTGCCCTTGATGCCCGAGGCGAGGTGCACCGCGGTGAAGGCGGGCACCTCGCGCTCCTCGGTCTTGGCCTGGGCGCCGGCGGCGCAGAGGAGGGCGCAGGCGGCGCTGGCTGCGCAGGCCAGCGGGGCGGGGCGGAAGCGGAGGGTCGTCAGCACAGGTCACCTCGGAGGCGGCGCCGCGGGAGGCGGCGCAGGTAGGTGGCGCGAGCGGGCGGGCGGTTTCAGCGCGCGCCTCGGCTGGTGCCTTCGCGTCGTCCGAACCCCGTGCCCACCGCGAGCGCCACCGCCACCAAGAGGGCCCAGGCATAGGTGTTGTTGAGACCTGCCGCCAGCGGCGTCACCCGGGGTAGACCGAAGGCCGCCCCCGCGCCGCTGATGCTCGACGCGAGGATGGTCGGCACGCAGTAGGGGAGGAGGAACGGCCAGGTGCACACCGTCATGTCGAGGAGGTTGGCGCGCCGGTAGGGCGACAGCCCCGCCGCCTCTCCGCCGCGCCGGGCCAGCTCCCCCACCGCGAGCATCGAGACGATGCTGTGGGTGGTGAGCAGCACCGCGCCCGAGACCGCGCCGACGATCCAAAGCTCCGTCGAGCGCGGAGAGGCGCCAGGCCGGGTGGAGAACGCGACCAGCCGTTCGAGCGCGCCGGTGGCCACCAGCGTCTCGACGAGGCCGATGAGGAGGATGGTGAAGACGGTGGCGCCGAGGCCGCGGCTCATGCCGTCGACGATCAGCCCCTTGGCGGTGAAGGCGGCCGGGTCGAGGAAGACGAGCTGCTTGGGCGCCAGCAGGCCGAGCGCGAGCGCGAGCACGGTGGTCGCCAGGATGCCGAGCAGCAGGCTCTCGATGAGGTGGCGGCGCCGCAGGAGCAGGAAGAAGACCAGCGCGGGGATGAGCAGCATCGGCAGGCCGCGGGCGGAGAGGGCAGGGTGCGCGCCCGCGGCCAGCGCGGCGTGCGGCGCGGCGAGGTCGAGCAGCACCGAAGCGGTCACCGCAACGAGGCCAGTGGGCAGTACATATTTGAGCCGCGACCGGACCACGCCGCCGACGTCGCAGCCCTGCGTACCCGCGCTGGCGATGGTGGTGTCGGAGAGCGGCGAGATGCTGTCGCCGAAGGTCGCGCCGCCGAGGATGGCGCCGACCAACACCGCCGGCGAAGCCCCGAGCGCGCCGCCCGCGGGATAGAGCAGCGGGCCCGCCAGCAGGATGGTGCCGAAGCTGGTGCCGGTCGAGGTCGCCACCAGCGCGCAGGCGACGAAGGCGGCGGCCACGTAGGCCGGGCCCGTCAGGTGCGCGGCGTCGGCCAGCCACGCCAGCGACCCGACGAAGCCCGAGGCCGCGAGGAGCGCGCCCAGCACGCCCGAGAGCATCCAGGCGAGGATCATCACCATCACGATCGGGCGGCCCATGCCGGCGAGCGCGGTCTCGCACCAGCGGGCCTTGTCGCGAGCGAGCAAGAGCCCGAGCGTGAGCGCCGCCAGCAGCACGGGCCAGAAGCCCTTCTCGTCCGGCGCGCCCGAGAGCGCGAGCCAGCCCACGCCCGTGAGGAAGAGCGCGAACGGCAGGAGGGCGCCGGGGAGGCCGCCGAAGAACGCGAGCCTGGGCGGCGCCGGGATCACCGCGGTCGAAGGGTCTTGCACGACGCGAGCATATGCCGCGGCGGGTCCGAGGGGTGCAGTTCCCGCCGATCGGGTCAGGCCACCCAGTTTGCGGGCCGCAGTCTGTTGCCAGCAGTTCCACCCGCTCTTGGCCCGCAAGGAGCCCCGGCAAATGCGGCTCCTCGCGATCTTCCGTGCAAGGACGTGGGGGCGCGGCGGCTTGGTGTGCAGAGAATCCGAG
>JAYWAO010000110.1:0-2338 GCA_043782365.1 Deltaproteobacteria bacterium | reverse complement strand
CGGGCAGACTGTCGCGGGCAGACTGTCGCGGGGCGCGGAGGGGCGTCGGGCAACCTGCTGAGGGGGATCCGGCGGCGCTGCTGCTAAGGCTTGCGGGTTCTGCGTCCTCCGGCCTCGCCGGACGAGGGACCAATGCCGACCCGCTCCGAGATCGTCTCCGCCGTCCGTCGCGCTCGCGCGGTCACCTCCAGCGCGGCCTGCACCCGCGCGCGGTCGCTGGTGCTGGCGGTCGCGCTCTGCGCCGCCGGCTGCGGCGGCTCGATCCTCGCGCCCGACGACGGCGGCGCGCTCACCGACGGCGGCGCGCTCACCGACGGCGGCCAGCCCGACTCCGGCTCGCCCGACGGCGGCCGCCCCGACTCGGGCCCGCTGCCCGACGGCGGACCCATCTGCGGCGGCGGCATCGCCTGCTCCTTCGACACCGACTGCCTCCCGCCCCAGCTGATCTGCGGCGGCGACAGCTGCTGCACCCTCGGCTGCCTGCGCACGGGCTGCCAGTTCCCGCTGGTCTGCAACGGCGACGACGGCCGCTGCTCCTTCCCGGGCCTCCCCGACGCGGGCCCGAGCGACGCAGGGCCCCGCGACGCGGGCACCGACGCGGGCCCGCCCGACGGCGGCACCAAGCCCGACGCGGGCTCCTCGGACGGCGGCGCCTCCGATGGTGGCCTCTCCGACGGCGGCGACAGCACCGGCGGCCTCTCCGGAAACCCCAACGGCTGCGCGCACTGCCAGCCCTGCCAGGTGTCCGAGGACTGCGCCTCGCTCTCGGCCTGCGTCGACGGACACTGCGCCATCTCCTGCCTGGGGGCGGGCGGCTTCCTCGGAAGCGTCATCTGTGGCCAGTTCGGCGCGCCGGACTCGGTCTGCGAGACCTGGCCCCGCGGCAATGGGGGCGGCGGCCTCCTCGACCCGGGCTACTGCTTCCCCAAGAGCGGCTCATGCACTCCCGACGGCGGCGCCCCGCCCGTCTGCGTGCCGCAGGGCCCCAACTCCACCTGCGCCCCAGTGACGCCCGGCGCGCAGGGCGCCTCGCCCGTGAACCTTCCGCTCGGCGTCTCGCTCGCCTCGGTCGGCGCCTCGCTGATCCAAGACGCCTCGGGCTACGTGGCCGCGCTGCTGGTGCAGGACCCCGACGGGGACACGCGGGTGCGCATCGTCGCCTCGGTCGGCTTCACCACGGGCACCTGGACCAACCTCGGCCGCGTGGTGACCACCCTCACCGCCGCGCAGGGGACTCCGTCGCTCGTGTACTCCAAGTGGGTCGATGCGTCGGGCACCGCGCAGGGCCGCTACCTGGTCGCCTTCACCGGGGCCGCCACCTACCCGGCGGGCGACGGCGGCACCACCCAAGGCACCACCGTGCAGACCTTCTACAGCGACGACGCCGCCAACTGGACCTCGTTCGCCGGCAGCAACGGCGAGGCCGACGCGGCCGAGCCCGTGGTCGCCGCGGGCCCGAACGGCGCGCTCCTGCTCGCGTACACCGCTGGCGGCAAGGCCTGGGTCCGGGCCTCGACGACGCACGGGACCTCGTGGGGCGCGCCCGCCGCCGCGCTCGCGGTGAGCCGCCCTGCGCTGGCGTTCGACCCGACCGACGCGTCGGGCAACACCGTCGTGCTGGCGGGCAACCTCGTCTCGACCAGCACCTCCGGCGTGCTGGTGGCCCGCAGCAAGGACCGCGGGCAGGCGTGGTCCTCTCCGTACACGCTCGCCTCGGCCGCGGCGATCACCGCTGAGCGGCCGGCGCTGGCGGTGGGCGGGGCGACCAACATCTACGTGGGCGCGTCGGCGGCCACCAACGCCACCGGGCAGAGCAGCTACCCAGACCCGATCGTCTACCGGGTCGACGCCTCGGGCAGCGCGCTCACCGCCACCGGCGGCACGGTGGTGTCCGACACCAGGTCGTCCTGCTTCCAGCACCGCACGCTCTCGCTCGCGCTCGACGGCGACAAGCTCTACGCGGCCTTCTCCGACGACCGCGACGCCGGCCGCGGCAACCTCTGGGTGTCGTCCTCCGGCGACCGCGGGCTCAGCTGGACCCGCAACGCCCGCGCCACCAGCCAGAGCTACTTCTACGACTGGGCCTCCACCGCCGGGGCCCGCAGCATCGGGCCGGTCGGCCTCATCGCTGGGAGCGGGCACGCCACGCTGGTCTGGAGCGACCCGGGCGGCGGCAGCGCGAGCGCGGCGCGGGCGACCACCTCGTCGGGCGCCCCCTAGCTACAGGCTGTCCGGTTAGTCCTACTCCCGGAACTTGGAGGGCCATTCAGCTTCGCGCACCAGCAGGAGCGCCGGGCATGCCCTGATGATTGGTCACATCTCTTCCGGGGGACGACGC
>JAYWAO010000109.1:0-2347 GCA_043782365.1 Deltaproteobacteria bacterium | reverse complement strand
CCGCATCATCGACCTCTACAGCCGCTAGAGCACCGAAGTGGATACCTCCCGTCGCCAGGGCGGCGATGGGCGGCGCATCTCTTCGTTGCTCCTCCTCGGACCTCCTGCCGCAGGGGGATGACGTTCCCGTTCCCGCGTGCGATGCTCGCCGCATGGACGTCGCGCTCTTCGTTCCCTGCTATGTCGACCAGCTCTACCCTCGGGTCGCGATGGCCACGGTCGAGCTGCTCGAGCGGCTCGGCTGCACCGTCCACGTCCCCAAAGGCCAGACCTGCTGCGGACAGCCGCTCGCCAACTCCGGCTTCCCCGACGGCGCCGCGCAGCTCGCAAGCCGGATGGTGGACGTCTTCAAGGAGTTCGAGCACGTCGTCTGCCCCTCGGGGAGCTGCACCGCGATGGTGCGGCACCAGTTCGAGAAGCTGCTCCCCGGCGACGCCGGCGCGCACGCACTGCAGGGCCGCACCTATGAGCTGTGCGAGTTCCTCCACGACGTCTTGAAGCAGGCGCCCAAGGGCCGCTTCGCGCAGAAGGTCGCGCTGCACCAGAGCTGCCACGGCCTGCGCGAGCTGCGGCTGGGCGTGGGGACCGAGCGCAAGCTGGCGCCGTTCGACAAGGTGCGCGACACGCTCGCCAACCTCGAAGGCCTCGAGCTGGTGACGCTGCGGCGCAACGACGAGTGCTGCGGCTTCGGCGGGACCTTTGCCGTCACCGAGGCCGCCGTCTCCTGCGCGATGGGCCGCGACCGCCTGGACGACCACCAGCAGGCCGGCGCCGCGATCATCACGGGCACCGACAGCTCCTGCCTGATGCACCTCGATGGCCTGATCCGCCGCGACGGCAGGCCACAGAAAGTCTTACACTTGGCAGAGCTGCTCGCGGAGGCCACGGCATGAGCGCGCGCACCGGGTCGGTCTCGCACCCTTTGCCTGTCCTCCAGCCGCAGGCCCTGGCAGCGCACCAGGCAGCGCTCGCGGCGGCGCAGCGGGCGCCCGTCGATCACGCGGCCAAGGCCGAGGTGTTCCTCCGCGACGGCGCCCGGGCCGCCTGGCAGGACCAGTCGATCTGGTTCATCCGGCAGAAGCGCGACCGCGCGCGCGACGCGGTGCCCGACTGGGAGGCGTTGCGGGCGGCGGCGGAGCAGATCAAGAGTCACACGCTCTCCAAGCTGGCGCACTACCTCGAGCAGTTCGAGGCCCACGCCACCGCCGCCGGCGCCACCGTGCACTGGGCGCGCGACGCCGAGGAGCACAATCGGATCGTCCACGGCCTGCTCGAGGCGCGCGGCGTCACCCGCCTCGTCAAGAGCAAGTCGATGCTCACCGAGGAGTGCCACCTGAACCCGTACCTCGAAGCGCGGGGCATCGAGGTGGTCGACACTGATCTGGGCGAGCGCATCGTGCAGTTCCGGGGCGAGCCGCCCAGCCACATCGTGATGCCTGCGCTGCACTTGAAGAAGGAGGAGATCGGCGACCTCTTCCACGACAAGCTGGGCACGCCCAAGGGGCTGAGCGACCCCACCAAGCTGACCGAGGCGGCGCGCGGTCACCTGCGCGACAAGTTCCTCGCGGCGCAGGCGGGGCTCACCGGCGTGAACTTCGCGCTGGCGGAGACCGGTGGATTCGTCGTCTGCACCAACGAGGGCAACGCCGACCTGGGGACGGCGCTGCCGCCACTCCACATCGCCTGCATGGGGGTGGAGAAGGTCATACCGGGGCCGGAGCAGCTGCCGGTCTTCCTCCGCCTCCTCGCCCGCTCGGCTACCGGCCAGAGTATTACTTCCTACACCTCCCACTTCCACGGCCCGCGGCCCGGCGGCGAGCTGCACATCGTCATCGTCGACGGCATCCGCAGCAAGGTGCTGGCGCGGCCCGAGTACCGCGGGGCGCTGCGCTGCATCCGCTGCGCGGCCTGCATGAACACCTGCCCGGTCTACCGGCGCAGCGGCGGCCACAGCTACGGCACCACCGTGCCCGGGCCGATCGGCGCGGTGCTCGCGCCGCACCTCGACCCCGTCCGGCACGCGGCGCTCCCGTTCGCGTCCTCGCTCTGCGGCTCGTGCAGCGACGTCTGCCCGGTGAAGATCGATCTGCACGGGCAGCTGCTCTCCTGGCGCGGCGAGCTCACCCGGCTGGGCCTCGCGCCGCTCCGCAAGCGCGTGATGGCCAGGGTGGGCGAGGCGGTGCTCATGCGCCCGTGGCTCTACCGACTGGCCGGCTGGCTGGCGTCCTTCGCGCTGCGCCACTTCCCGCGCTTTGCCCTGGTGAACCGCTTCAACGCCTGGACGGTGGGCCGCGAGCTTCCGCGGGGTGCGGCCGAGAGCTTCCAGGCGCAGTGGGCGCGGCGCAAA
>JAYWAO010000108.1:0-17763 GCA_043782365.1 Deltaproteobacteria bacterium | reverse complement strand
GGTCGGCGCCCACCTGCGCGCCGTCCACCGCCTGCAGTGCCTCGCCGAGCGCGTCGGCGAAGGAGCTGGACGGGCCCTTCGCTTCGCGGACGACGTCGAGCGGGACTTCACTGCCGATCCTGTTGACGGAGCTCATGGGCGGCCTCGTTTTCGCTAGCGAGTGATGTCGAGGGCGCGGCCGGCCATCGTCTTCAGGGTCTCGACCGCGGTGGCGTTGGCGTCGTAGCCGCGCTGCGCGGAGATGAGGTTCACCACCTCGTGGATCGGGTCGACGTTGGGCAGCGTGACGAAGCCGTCCTGGTCGGCGTCCGGGTGGCCCGGGCTGTAGACCCGCTTGCCGCCCGACTGGTCCTCGGCGATCTGCGTCACCTGCACGCCCACCGCGCCCGCGGGCGCGCCGGCAGCGCCGTGGCCGGCGAGCGAGAGCTGCTGGTCGAAGCTCACTGGCGAGAGCACCGGGTCGCGCCGCTTGTAGGGCTGCCCGTCGGGGCCGCGGGTGGACTCGGCGTTGGCGAGGTTGGAGGCGGCGAGGTCGACGCGCGTCCGCTCGGCGGTGAGGCCCGAGGCCGAGACCTGGAGTGCGGTGAAGAAGTCCATGCGCGGCGCTCCCTTCGATCTAAGTGTGTTACGAATTCCCGTCAGAGGCGACGTAGCGGAGGATGGCGAGCTTCTTCGCCGCCACCTTCGCGCTCGCGCCGTACTGCAGGCCGTTCTCCGCCAGCGAGACCAGCGTGCGGTCGGCGTCCACCTTGTTGCCGTCGATGCCCGCCGCGGCGCCGGCCGCGGCCCCCACCAGCGTGGGAGCGGGCGCGCGCGGACCCTGCCCTTCAGCGCCGCCACCGCCGATCTCCTGCGCCGCGGCCCGCATCGCCGAGGCGAAGTCGACGTCGCGCGGCAGGAAGCCCGGCGTGTCCGCGTTCGCCAGGTTGCTGGCGAGCACGTTGTGGCGCTCGAGCCGGGTGTCGAGGGAGCGCTCGAGCAGCTGCAGCGTGGAGTCGAAGAGCTTCATGGCGTGAGGTTCTGCGTGATCTGTGCCACCGCGGCGAGGACCGGCTGCGACTCGGTCTCGGGCCCACCGTCGTTGAGGCGGCTGCGGAGCGTCCGCAACCCGATCCCCAGGAGCTGCGAGGCCTTGGTGCGGTTCCCGCCGGTGCGGCGGAGGGCCTCGGCGATGGCCAACTTCTCCAGCGCGGCGAGGTCGAGGGGCAGGCCGGCGGGGTACGCCGCCTCCGACTGACAGGATTCTGACGCAAGCCCTGGCGATCCGGCGCTGGACTCCTGACGGAGCGCCCGAATCGGCTGCTCCGCCGAGGAGTTTGCCGCCAGCATCAGGCTGACCGTCGGGCTGCCGAGGGCGCCCAGGGCCGCCCCCGAGATGACGCCGCCGCGGCACCGGACCAGGGCCCGCTCGAGCAGGTTGCCCAGCTCGCGGACGTTGCCCGGGAGCCGCGCCGACTGCAGCGCGCGCAGGGCCGAGCCGTCGAGCACCGGCGCCTCGCGGCCGTGGGCGCTGGCGACGCGGTCGAGGATGGCGGCGGCGAGCTCCGGGAGGTCCTCGCGGCGGTCACGCAGCGGCGGGAGCGCGAGCGGGAAGACGTCGAGCCGGTAGTAGAGGTCCTGGCGGAACAGCCCTGCGGCCACCATCTGCGAGAGATCGCGGTTGGTGGTGGCGATCACCCGCACGTCCACCGGCACGGGCCGCGCGCCGCCGACGCGGTCGACCTCGCGCTCCTGCAGCACGCGGAGCAGCTTCGCCTGCAGGGGGAGCGGCATCTCGGAGACTTCGTCGAGCAGCAGCGTGCCCTGGTCGGCCTGCTCGATGCGGCCTACGCGGCGGTCGCCGGCGCCGGTAAACGACCCCTTCTCGTGCCCGAACAGCTCGCTCTCGAGCAGGTCGGCGGGGAGCGCGGCGCAGTTCACCGCCACCCACGGCCCCCGCGCGCGCGGCGAGTTGCGGTGCAGCCAGCGGGCGAGGACTTCCTTCCCCGTCCCGCTCTCGCCGGTCAGGAGCACGGTGGTGTGCGTCGGCGCCACGTCGGAGGCGGCCTCGAGGAGCAGCCGCATGGCGGCGCTGCGGGCCACGGGCTCGGGCTCACAGTCGCGCGCTGCAGCGAGGGGGCTCCGGAAGGCGAGGGCAGGAGCGGCGGCGGTCATTTGCGGCCTTTCGCCGGCACTTGCCGGGCACGCAGCAGGGTCGAGTTGGCGACGGCGAGCAGCGCCTGCGCCGAGAGGGTCTGCGCGGGGTCGAGGCCCAGCGCGAGCTGGGTCGGCCCCGAGACGAGCGCGGGCTCGGGCGTGGGCTCCGGCAGGACGACGAGCCAGGGGGAGGCCACCGAGGACTTCTTCACGGTCGCCAGGCGCGCGAGCGCGTAGTCGGCGATCACCTGCGCGCGCACCGGGTCGCCGGCCGCCAGATACAGGTTGAAGGCGAGCCGCAGGTGGCTCTCGAGGTCGGCTGCGTCGACCTCGCGCACGGTGGCCGAGAGGAGGGTGGCGCCGAACTCCGGAGCGCCGAGCGCGCCAGCGGCGGCGGCGGCGGCGAGCGCCAGCTCCGAGGCGAGCGGACCGCGGGTGCGCAGCGGCAGCGAGAGGTACGCCTCCAGCGCCAGCTCGCGCGGCGCGTCCTTGCGGCGCAGCGCCGCCAAGACGATCCGGTGGCAGAAGTTGTCGGGCAGCTCCGCGCAGGTGGTGGCCGCCAGCGGCGCGATCATCGGAAGCGCCTCGTCCCAGCGGCGCGTCAGCGCCAGGGCCCGCAGGCGCCGGATCTGCATCTCAGTGCGCAGCGAAGGGGGTAGCCCGACGCTGTCGTACTGGCCGAGGTGCTCGTTGCGCAGGCCCTTGCCGGTCAGCTCGCTGATGCGCACGCTGGCGAGGCGGCCCCAGAAGCCGTCGCCGGCTGCCACTTGGAAGTAGGAGAGGGCGAGGTCGGCGTCGCCGCGGCGCAGGGCGATGTCGCCGAGGCGGAGCGCGACGTAGCGGCGGAGGTTCGGCTGGTTCGCCGCCATCGTCAGCCAGGCCGCCGCCACGTCGAGGTCGCCCGACTGCCAGGCGCACTCGCCGCGCGAGGCCGCGCTGTCTCCGGGGCAGGCGCCGCCGAGGCCGGTCTCCACCGGCGAGAACGGCAGGCGCGGCGGGCCATCGGGCCCCTCGTTGGCGGGCAGCCCGCGCAGGAGCCGCAGGTCGAGATAGACGACGCCCTTCACCGTGGTGAGCGAGGCCTGGAAGAGCGCGGTGGAGCAGTCGAAGATGAGCGCGCGGTCGCGCTGCTCGCAGGGGGTGACGTCCATCCCCGGTGGGTGGCTGATGATCTGCCCGCCCGACTTGGTGAGGATCTCCAGCGTCCCCTCGAGGTTCGAGACCTTGAGGACGGCCGCGCTGGAGGACAGCGCCACGCGGTGCATGGCCGCGGTGTTCGACGCGGCGAGCCTCACCTGCACGGTCTCTTCGCCGGTCTTCAGCGAGACGCTGGCGGCGCTGTCAGCGGCGTTCGCGGACGCACCGGCACAGAGCGTGAGCGCGGCGGCGGCCTGGGCGAGCCTGGAGGGGACACGGAGCATTGGTGTATTACCCTTTTCCCGGCTCGCGGCCCCAGCGTCGCAGCTTCTCGACCAGCGTGGTGCGGTGGATGCCGAGCAGGTCGGCCGCCACCTTCTTGCTGCCGCCCGCGTGGGCGAGCGCCGCGTCGACGTACGCCTCCTCGAGGCTGCGCAGGAGGTGCGGCAGGTCCACCGGGAACTCGAGCTTCTCGGGGGCCTCGGCTGGCTCCTCCGCTTGCGCCTCTCCCTGCTTCTCCCGCTCGACGAGCCGGAGCATCGCGCGCCGCTGCGCAGCCGGGTCGCTGAGGCCGACGATGCCGGGCCTGCGCTGCAAGTGGGCCGGCAGGTCGGCGACCCTGATCGCCGGACCGTCGGCGCAGACGCTCATCCGCTCGACCAGGTTCTCCAATTCGCGGACATTCCCCGGCCAGTCGTGCTGCTCCAGGCAGCGCAGCGCCTCGGGTTCGATCGGCCGCTTCTCGCCGCGCTGCTCCCAGAAGTGGAGGAAGAGCGGGATCACGTCGCAGGCCCGGTCCTTGAGCGACGGCAGCACCAGCGGGCAGACCAGGAGGCGGTAGTACAGGTCGCGGCGGAACCGCCCGGCCTCCACCTCGACGGCGAGATCGCGGTTGGTGGCGACCACCAGGCGGAAGTCGGCGCTGATCGACTCGACCGAGCCCACCGGCTCGAAGCAGCGGTCCTGCAGGACGCGCAGCAGCTTCACCTGGGTGGCGGCCGGGAGCTCGCCCACCTCGTCGAGGAAGAGCGTGCCGCCCTCGGCGTGGGCGACGCGGCCCTTGCGCGAGGTCTGGGCGCCGGTGAAGGCCCCCTTCACGTAGCCGAACAGCTCGCTCTCGACCAGCGAGTCGGGGATGGCCGCGCAGTTGACCGGCACGAACGGACCCTTCGCGCGCGGGCTGGCCGAGTGGACGAGGCGGGCGAAGATCTCCTTGCCCGTGCCGGTCTCGCCGTGGAGGAGGACCGTCGACTCGGATGAGGCGATCTTGAGGCACTCGCGCTCGACCGCCGCGACCGGCGACCCGGGTCCGTAGACCGGCCGCGAGCCGTGACGCCCATCCGGCTGAGTCATTGATGCAGCCATGCCCACACTCCGAGGGGAGGTCCCCTTGACGCCGCAGTTGGCGCGACGACGGACCCAGGCAAGAGCAAGACCCTCGCCAGATCGGATCGCTTACGCCTGTCCCTCTGAAATCGACCGATCGGGGCTCAAGTTTCTGCTGTCAGTGTGCTGACGATCGGAGCGCTGCCTGACGACTCCGGGCGTCACCCTTCTGACTGCGTGGGTGGTTTTGACGCACTTGTGATCGGCCCCGCCAGAGTTGGAGCGCGCGCTGGCAGGTCGCTTGCAATTCAGGCCGGCATGTTCACCGACACTTCCTTTGGTGGCGCCTCCGTGACCCAGACCGGCCTCGATGAGCTGATCGACGAGCTGCCGCTGGGCGTCCTCTTCCTTGGCCCCGGCGGCACCCTCAAGCGCGCCAACCCCGTGGGCCGCCAGCTGCTCGACGGGTTCGCCGGCATGGAGCTCGAGCGGCTCCTGGTCCAGATGACCAGCCGCGCGACCGCGACGGGCCACCTCGTCGAGGCGGTGATGAGCGCGGGCGCCCTCGGCGAGCTGCGCATCCTCCTCTCGACGGCGGCGGCCAGCGCCGGCTTCGTCGCCTTCATCGAGCGCAGCGCCACCACCCGGCTGCGCGCGGAGATCCAGATCCTCCGGACCCTGCTCACCTGCCTCACCGTGCGCGAGAGCCCGCGGGACGCGCTCGAGCCCGGCCTCGCCTCGCTGGCGGGCACGCTCGCCTCGGGCTACGTCATCCTCTTCGAGCTCGACCGCGCGACGCAGATGCTCTCGGCGCTCACCCATGTGGCGGTGCCCGCGGAGCACCAGTCGATGCTGCTGCCGCACCAGGTGGGCGCGCTCACCTCTTCGGTGGGCCGCGCCGTGCAGCTGGGCGCGCCGGTGCACCTGAGCCAGCTCTCACGGGCGCCGTTTCCGCTCGAGCGCACGCTCCACAAGGGCGATCGCTGCTCGGGCCTCGCGCTCCCGGTGCGCAACGGCAAGGAGACGCTGGGCGCGATCTTCGTCTGCGCGCCGGTCGGCATGCTGGGCGAGGGCGAGCTGCGGCTGGTGCAGGGCCTCGCCGACACGCTCGGGGCGCTGATCGACCGCGCCCGACAGGACGATCTGCTGCGGCGCGAGCAGCGGGCGCGGCAGTCGTTGATGGACAACCTCCCCGACGCGGTGGTCGAGAGCACGGGCGGCGTCATCTCCCTCGCCGGCGGCCGCGTGCAGCCGATCCTGGGACGCACGGTGGCGGAGCTGGTCGGGACGCAGATGGCAGATCTGCTGGCGCCCGGCGATCGCGAGGCCTTCGCCGAGAAGGTCCGCGCGGGCGCCAGCGCCTCGACTCCGCCGATCGCGCAGGTCAATGTGCAGCAGCCCGGCAACAAGCTGGTTCCCGTCGAGGTCTCGCTGCAGCGGGTCAGCGGCGAGGAGGGCGGGCCGATGCGCGCGGTCTTCCGCGACGTCTCGGAGCGCAAGGCGCTCGAGGCGGACATGACGCGCGCCAAGGCCGTCGCCGTGCAGCGCGAGAAGATGGCGCTGATCGGCCAGCTGGCGGCGTCGATCACGCACGAGATCAACAACCCGCTCGCCTTCGTGCGGTCGAACCTCGAGGTGATCGGCAGCGTGCTCACCGGCCACGAGGGCGAGAAGGCCCCGAGCCCGCACAGCGCGCGGCTGATGAAGGAGTGCGTGCTCGAGTCGCTGCAGGGACTCGACCGCGTCTCGACCATCATCCACGCGCTCAAGAAGATGGCGAAGCGGCGGTCCTCCGAGGTCGTCGAGTTCGACGCCGCGGCGGCCCTGCGAGAGACGGTGCTGGTCTTCGAGCGCGCCAAGCTGGGCACCTGCACCATCGCGCTCGACATCGGTGACGAGCCGCCCGCGTTGCAGTCCGGCGCGGCCGCGGCCAACCTGGGCACGCTCCCCTCGGTGCTCGGCTCACCGGGCGGCCTCTCGCAGGTGCTGCTGAATCTGATGGACAACGCGCTCGACGCGATGGGCGGCAACGGCCGCCTCGAGATCACCGCGCGCCAGACCGACACCGCGGTGGAGATCCGCGTCCGCGACCACGGTCCAGGCATCGCCGAGGAGGCGCGCGCGCACCTCTTCGAGCCCTACTTCTCCACCAAGGACGACGGCAAGGGCTCCGGGCTCGGGCTCTACCTGAGCAAGGAGATCCTCGAGTCGGGCGGCGGCTCGCTCACCTACCAGACCGGGCCGGAGGGGACCACCTTCGTGGCCGCGCTGCCGCTGGTGGGGAAGAAGGCGGCGTAGCGCGACCGCACGACGACGCGCTCACACTCCCAGAGTTGCCCTCAGCTCTTTCGGTACTTCGGCAAAGTCCTTCATCACCCACTTCGCCCCGCTCCTGCGCAGCGCCGCTTCGGGCTGCGAGGTGGTCACCGCCGCCGTGGGCATCCCCGCGGCCACCGCGGCCTCCACGCCGAGCAGCGCATCCTCGAAGGCCACGCACTCTTCCGGGGGCACGCCCAGCGCGGACGCGGCCGCGAGGAAGATGTCGGGGAACGGCTTGCCCCGCCTGGCATCCTCGGCGCCGATGATCTTGGCGAAGCGGCGGCGCAGGTCGAGCCCGTCGAGCACCAGGGCGCGGTTGAGCACGGGCGCCGCCGATGCAATCGCGAGCGGCACGCCCGCGGCAGCGAGCGCGTCGAGGAAGGGCAACAGCCCTGTTAGCGGCGCGAGGCGCGGCCGGTAGAGCTCGCGGTAGAGCGCCTCCTTCTCGCTCGCGAGCAGGTGCGCGAACTCCGCGTCGTGCCCGGGCCAGAGGTCGGCGATGATCTCCTCGTTCTTGCGGCCCGCGAACTCCAGCAGGAAGCGGTCGCGGGGCACCTGCACGCCGTGACCCGTGGAGAGGGCAGCCCAGGCGTCGGCGTGGACTGACATGTTGTCGACGAGGGTCCCGTCGAGGTCGAAGATGGCGGCGCGCATCGCCCGCGTGTAGCACGAGGCTGCCCTTCCGCCCGCGCGCCGGTTCGGAGAGGATGTGCGCGGCGTCGCTCTTGACGGCCCCGCTGCGGGGCTCGGGGGGCAGCCTGCCACGACCACGCGCTTCCACAGAGGTACCGACATGAGCCGCTCGCACCCTGCCTCCGCACTCCTCGCGCTCTGCCTCGCGCTCGCCGCTGCCACCGCCGCCTGCAAGAGCGCGCCGGGCGCAGGCCCCTCCTCCGGCGGCGGCGCGGCCCCCGCGGCGGGGAGGTAACACTCTCATGGAGCTCCACGACAAGGTCGTCTGCATCACCGGCGGCGCGCGGGGCATCGGCGCGGCGCTCTGCGCGCGGTTCCTCGCCGAGGGGGCGCGGGCGGTCTACTGCGCCGATCTGGAGAGCGCCCAGGCAGACGCGCAGGCGCTCGCGGCCACGCTCGGACCGAAGCTCATCCCCGTGGTCTGCGACGTCAGCGTGGAGGCGCAGCTGCAGCAGCTGGTGCAGCGGGCCACCCGCGAGCAGGGCCGCGTCGATCTCTTCTGCAGCAACGCTGGGATCGCGGTGGGCGGCGGCGTCGAGCAGCCCGACGCGGTCTGGCAGCGGGCGTGGGAGGTGAACTTCCTCTCGCACGTCTGGGCGGTGCGCGCGGTGCTGCCGCAGATGCTGGCGCGGGGTGGGGGCGCGCTCTTGCACACCGCCTCGGCCGCGGGCCTGCTCACCTCGCCGGGGGCGGCGCCCTACGCGGTCACCAAGCACGCGGTGGTGGCGCTCGCGGAGTGGTTGCAGATCACCCACGGCGCGCAGGGACTTCAAGTGTGCTGCCTCTGTCCGCAGGGCGTGAACACGGCGATGGTGCGCGACCACGCGGGTGATCCCAGCATCAAGGCGGTGCTGGCGGCGGGGGCGGTGCTCGAGCCGGAGCACGTCGCCGCCGAGGTGGTGGCGGCGCTGCGCGCGAAGAAGTTCCTCGTGCTGCCGCACCGGGAGGTCGCGCAGTACGAGGTCGCGCGCGCCACCGACCGCGACCGCTGGCTGGGCGCGATGGGCAAGCTGTGGGGCCGGCTCCGCGGCCAGTAGCTTCCGGAGGCGAAAGATCTGCAGGAGGTTGGAGTAGTCGTCGGTCCAGAGGGGCCACTTCTTCGACGTCTTGATCGACCGGGTCTTCTCGAGCACGTCCTCGTCGTCGAGCACCTCGCGGCCTTCGCTGAGCAGCACCCTGTCGGTGGCGGTGGTGCCCTGGTCGTCGTCGACCACGTTGGCGATCTGCAGCCGCTCGGCCACGGCGATCTCGAGCAGGACCGGGGCCAGGTCGAGGTACCGGTTGGTGACGTGGAACGCGAGTGTCCCTCCGGGCCGCAGGTGGCGCCGGTAGAGCTGCACCGCCTCCCGGGTGATCAAGTGCACGGGGATCGCGTCGCTGGAGAAGGCGTCGACGACGAGCACGGCGAAGCCTTGCGCCGGCTCGCGCTCGAGGCTCGGGCGCGCGTCGCCGAGCGCGAGCTCGATGGTGGCCTTGCTGTCGCCCAGGTAGGTGAACCACTGCCGCGCGAGCCTGGGGACCTCGGGGTTGATCTCGTAGAAGCGAAAGGTATCGCCGGGCGCGCCGTAGGCCGCGAGGGTGCCCGCGCCCAGGCCGATCACGCCGACTCTCAGCGGGCCCTTCTTCTGCGCGTCGAGCGCGAGGCCGATGCCGGAGGAGTATTGGTAATACGTGCTCGGCTGGCCGCGCCGCGACCAGAGCTGATCGCCGTGGAGGATGCCGCCGTGCACGAGCCTGCGGCGCCGGTCGTCGCCCTCGCCGGTCTGCTTGAGAAGCCCGTGAGGCGCCGCGCCGCCGGACCCCGCCGCGCCAGCTCGCCGTGGCAGAACATTCGATCAAGGAGTACAGCGCCGCGCAGGCGATCGGGCGGTAGCGCGCTTACACTTATGGCTTGGTCGCTGGCGGCGGCTTTGCCCCGTCCCGTCCCGGGCACGGCAGGTGGAGCTTGGTGAAGAGGTCGTCCACCGACATCGCCAGGTCGAGCTTGAGCTTGCCCCCTTCGCTGCGCACCTGCGCGAGGTCGGCCAGCGTGCGCAGCTCGACGTCGTCCTCGCCGATCTGCGTCTTGGCGAGCGCGATGGCGGCGCGGGCCATCTTGGAGAGGTCGCTCGCGTTGCCGTTGTCGGCCGGGACGCCGTCTACCGAAAGCGCCACCTGGTCCCAGACGTTGGCCCGCAGCGTGACCCCGTCGAGCTGCTTGACCAGCGTCGAGAAGACGTCGGCCTCGCCGCTGCCATCGGCGGCCAGCTTGGCGCGCAGGTTGGAGAGGTCGGTGCGCGCGTAGAGGTCGCCGTAGAGCTCCTGCGACGCGTCGGGCCCGGCCTCGCCGTCGAGCGCGCGGTCGACCAGCCCCTCGCAGTTCTCGTCGCGGCCCGCGACCACCAGCGTGCCCAGCTGCGCCACGCAGGAGCCGCGGCCCGAGGTGTAGAGCGTCTGCCCGCGGTAGTCGCGCGTGGTGTAGTCGCCTCCTTTGGCCGCGATCCGCTCGGCGATCGGCTTGCCCTCGAAGAAGCCGGAGATGCCCACGCCGCCGGGCACGATCGCCGCCCGGTCGAGGTCGCGCTCGAAGTCGAGTCCCAGCTCCTTCGAGACCGCCTCCACCTCGCGCAGCGCGTCCGGCGCGCACTCCTTGAAGCGGGCCCAGAGCGGCGTGTTCAAGAGCGCGTTGATCTGCACCACCGCCACCGACTTGGTGGGCGCGAGCGCGAACGCCGCGAGGCGATCCTTGGAGGGCTGCTGCGCGGGCGCGGGCGTCTCGACGGGCTTGGGCGGCGGCGCGGGCGCAGGCTTGCCGAGCGGCGCGCGCCGCTGCGTTACCTGTTGCCCGGGCTTGGGGAACTCGGGGACGCCCTGCAGCACCAGGTCTCGCCGCTCGCGGGCGCGCTCGGTCCACAGATAGAAGAACCCCGCACCGAGCGCGAGCAGCAGCGCGGCGGCGGCCAAGGTGAAGGCGTCGCGGCGCCGATCCGACTTGCTCATCGCTCGCTCCGGCGGGCCACCACCACGAGGCAGAGCAGCAGCGCCGCGGTGGGCAGCAGGGTGGAGAGGAAGGGAAAGAGCTGCGGCCGGGTCCCGGCGCCGATGCGCGACGCCTGGTCGGAGAGCTCCACCAACTTGGGGAGCACCCCCTGCAAGAGCGAGAGCGTCGTCTCGGTGAAGCCCGACGGGCGGCCCTCCGCCGAGACGTGGAGCGCGCCGCAGATCGCCATGAAGCCGAAGCCCGTGGCGGCGGCGACCAGCGGGTGGCGGACGAAGTAGGTGACCAGCAGCACCACCGCGTAGAGCGACGCGAAGGTGAAGAGCCACGGCAGCGGCGCGAGCAGGAGGAGCGGGTCGACGCCGAGCCCGAGCACGCGCAGGCCCGCGAACAGGAGCGCGCTGAAGAAGATCGAGCAGGCGAGCCCGAGCCCGCAGACAGCGCAGAACAGGCCGAGCGCGTAGTCGGCGCGGGAGACCGGCTGCGCGTAGAGCAGCACGGTGCGCTTGGGGTCGAGGAGCGGCGGCGCGAAGAGCGAGGAGAGCCCGATGCCACCCAAGAGGCCGCCCCAGTAGAGCGTCCGCGCGGCGTTGCCGCCGATCATCGCGATCATCGTCTTCTGCTCGATGAGCCCGCCGCCCTTGCCGAAGACGCGACCGAGCGCGGCGACCCCTTCGACGAGCTGCGAGTGGAGCCCCCAGAGGAAGATCCCGACCACCAGCAGCGCCGCGCCCAGCGCCATCCAGCCCACCTTGCGGGCGGCGAGATCGGCGGCGATCTCGATGGAGACGCGGAGGGTGGCGTCGAGCGTGCGCAGCGGGTGGAAGGCCGGCGCGGGCAGCTCGGGCAGGGGCGTCTCGCCGGCGGGCGGCGTTGTCGAATCGGTTACTGACGCCACCACGACGGCGAGCTGCGGATCCTCGGCCGGGAGCGCCGGACCGCTGGCCACCTCGGCGAGCGCGGCCTCGAGATCGGCCCGCAGCCTGCGCACCTCCACCAAGAGCGCGCCGCCCGCCTTGAGCTGATCGAGCGCCGCGTTGAGCTGCTGCGGGGTGTCGTGATCGACGAGCAGGACCTGCCCGCCGGGCTCGGGGGTCACGTCGCGCAGCAGGCCCGCTGGGGGCACGCGCGCTCGGGCCGCGGCCACCGCCTCATCTGGCGCCGGCCGATCGAGCGAGATGGCGCTGGTGGCCGACTCCCCGCAAAGCGGCGCGCCTGGGCGCTCCTCGCGCACCAGCCGCCCGCCGTGCAGGATGCCCACCCGCGTGCAGAGCCGCTCGGTCTCCGCCAGCAGGTGCGAGTTGAGGAACACCGTGCGGCCCGCCGCGCACTCCTCGCGGATCAGCTGACGCATCAGCGCGCGGCCCAAGGGGTCGAGCCCGTCGGTAGGCTCGTCGAGGATGAGCAGCTCGGGCGCGCCGAGCAGCGCCAGCGTCAAGAGCGTGCGCTGCCGCTCGCCCTTGGAGAGCTTGCCCGCGGCCCGGTCGAGCAGCTTGCCCATCCCCAGCCGGTCGAGCGTGGCGAGGCCCTGCTCCTGGGCGCCGGCCAGCTCCAGCTTGCGCAGCCTCGCCCAGCGGCGCACCAGCTGGCGAGGCGTGGCCGAAGGCGGCAGCTCCGCCGACTCCGGCACGAACCCGACGCGCCGCCGCTGCTCAGGGTCGTCAGGGCGGCCCCCGAGCAAGCGCACCTCGCCCTCGTCGGGCTGGGTCAGCCCGAGCAAGAGCCGGATCAGCGTGGTCTTGCCCGCCCCGTTCTGCCCCGCCAGCCCGTAGCACTCGCCGCGCACGACCTTCAGCGAGACCCCGCGCAGGGCCTCCTTGCGCTGGAAGAGGCCGTACGACTTGCGCACGCCCCTCACCTCGAGCGCGAGGCCGGCTGGCGCCAGGGCGGTCACGCGCGCACGCGCGCCTGGTGGAACTCGAGCAGCGCCGCGTTGGCCTTCACCACGCCCGAGAGCCACTGCAAGAGCGGCGCGAGCGACGCGCCCGGGATCGCCACGTAGGCCTCGTCATCGGGCATCCCCGTGTAGACGCGGTTGCCGACGCAGCCGAGGCTCATCGCCAGCTTCCCGCTCTGCGAGGCGAGGGGGAGCGCGGCGCAGGTGGGGCGGCCCATGGTGGGGAGGGCGGCGGTGAGGCCGGCCATCTGCGCGGCCTCGGCCACCAGCATCAGCTGCGAAGGGGTGCCGCGCACCAGCACCAGCTCCGGCGCGATCGGTAATTTCGATAGTGGGCCATACACTGCGTGCTGGAACGAGCCCGGCGCGCGGTGCGGGATCTGCGGGACCTCCTCCATCCGGATGTAGCCCAGCTGCACCATGGTGCCGACCATCGACATCAGGTCGCCGGCCTTCGCGGGCGCGGCGGTGACGCCGTGGGTGTGGGCGCCGATCGGGCAGCCCTGGTGCTGCGCGGCGGAGGTGGAGAAGACCGCGCCCTCGGCGGCGAGCTTCCAGTAGGAGCAGGAGGCGGGCTGGGAGTCGCCGAGGATGGCGACGCCGGCGGGCGCCTCGCTGGTGAACGAAACGCCGATGGCGGGGAGCTTGGCGCCGAGCAGCGACTGCAGCAGGGCGGCCTGGGCTTGGTGTGCGAGTTGGGGAATGGTCATGGGATCGCAGCACCGTACCAGACGATCACTTACCGGTGCGCGCGAGCTCCAGGTCGCCGGAGAAGGTGTCACACTCGATGCGCCCTTCGCCCTCAGCGGCCTTGGCCTCCAGCCCGTGGCGGCGGCCGCGCTTCGTCGTGCGGGCGGTGAGGCCGAACCTGTCGTGCACCTCGCCCGAGCGGGTGGAGAACGACAGCTCGAACCCGCTCCGCGGCGCGAGCGCGAGGCGCAGGTTGCCCGGGAGCGTCTGCGCGTCGAGGCGGCAGCCCTGGCCGCAGGCGCCCGACCAGCGCAGCTCGCCGTCGGCGGTGAGCGTCTCCAGCTCGACCGCGGTCCCCTTGGGCACCTCGAGCCGCAGCCTGCCGTCGCGGCGGCGGCCAGCTCCGGAGAGGCGCACCTCGACGCTGGCACCGGCTTGCCGCGGCGCCCCTGCCGACACACTCGTTGGTGTCGCGGGGCGGCGCCTGGTTTCACCGTTGGTGGCTGGGGAGCGCTGCATGCTGGGACCTACGCAGAGGAGGCCTGGGGATTTCGGACCCGCCCATCGCGCCAGGGTGCCCGCGCTGCTACTCTGACGCCATGCGTACGGTCGCCCCAACGTGGCTCTGGAGTTCCGGGGTCCGCTCCGGCCTCTGCGCCCTGCTCTGCGCCTGCCCGCTCGCCGCCCGCGCCGACGCCCCGCCGGGCTGGACGGTTGCCCGCGGCACGCTGCAGCAGGGCCTCGCGCCGGGCAGCTTCATCCTCTTCACCGACGCCTCGCCGAGCCGCTTCTCGGACGGCGAGCTGGTCTCGCCCGACCTGGTCACGCTCCCGCTCGAGCTCGAGGTGACGCTGCGGCGCCTCGGCCCGGAGGCCGGCCGCTCGCTCCACCTGGGCGTGGTGGGCGGCGTCGTGCTGTTCAAGGGCGGTGCATTCTCGCTGTGGGCCTACAACGACCCGCACTACTCGCTCGAGGGCTGGATCCCGGTGCCGGGCTTCCGCGCCCACGACGAGCACCGCGTGCGGGTGGTGCAGACCCGGAGCGAGGTGACGGTGATTCTCGATGGCGTCGAGCTGAAGCGCTACCTCATGTCGGCGGGGCGCCCGCGCGGCCGCGTCGGCGTCGGGTTCAAGGGCGCGAGCGGCAACCGCTCGGCCCTCTTCGTGCAGCGCCTCTCGGTGCGCGAGCTGGAGCCGCGGTGATCCTCGAGCGCAAGGGACTGCCGGCCGGTCACCACCTCGGGCACGACCACTGGCACACCGCGCGGGTCTGCGCACTACATTGGTGAAGACGCCGGTGTCGCGGGCGATCTCCTCCCCTGGTGGCCGCGTCGAGCCGCGCCTGCAGCGACTGGTCGAGCGCGGCGCTCCACTGCTTGGTGAGCTGCCCGCCTGCTCCTGCCGCTCGCGCGCGACCGCCAGAGCAGGTCATCCTGGTGCTCGAGCTCGTCGAGCAGCGCCTGCGCGGGACCCACCGGATAGTCGGTCTCGTCGATGCGCGCGAGGTCCACGCGGCGCATCTCGGCCCCCGCGGCCTCCAAGCGCACCGAGGCGACATCGACGCTGCCCGGAAGCAGCGCCACCTCCACCAGCGAAGAGCCCGAGGCCGCGAGCGCCACCGTGCCCGTGCGCACCACGCGGGCGCGGTCGTTGAAGAGGGTGACCGCGCTCACCTTGGCGGCGGCGTCGATGGGAGGGGCCGCGGCCGCGAGCAGCGGCAGCGCGGCGGAGAGGAGGAGACCGAGCATGAGACCCGCGAGGCGAGAGTGGAGCGCGCGCAGGTGCGCCGAGCGCGGGAGGGTACAACGCATCGGCGGCGAAAAGGATCTGCGGCCCGCCCGCCGCAGCGGTTCTCCAGGCTGGGCTAGAGCGCCGAACGGTTTGACTCCCGTCGCCAGACCGATCGGCGCTCTAGAAGGACGAGATGGGCGTCACCGCCCGAAGCGCCGGGTCTTCCCCAGCTCGATCAGCCCCGGCTTGCTCGCCCGCCCGCTGCGCGCACCGCGGCGGCCCCGGCGCACCCTGGGCCCCGGCCCGATCGGATCCGGGCAAAGGTCATACACTTGACACGTCCCGCACTCGGCCCCGCTCCAGACGCTCTCGAAGAGCGCCTGGCTGCGGTCGATGACGTCGAAGTCCTCCGTCACGAACCCCAGCTCGAAGTTGCGCTTGCCCTCGCCCTTCGCGCCCAGCCCCGCGCCGGTGAGATTCGCGCTGCCGAGGTAGACCCAGGCGCCGTCGACGATCACCGCCTTGAAGTGCACGCGCGGGCAGATGCGCAGCTTGAGCCCGCCCGCCACCAGCCCCGCCTGCTCGTCGAACGAGGCGCGGAACGGCCGCGAGGGCAGCTCTGCGTGGAGCAGCCGCAGCTCGACGCCGCGCGCCCAGAGCTGGCCGAACAGCTCCAGGATCGAGACGTAGTCGCTCCCGTGCCGCCGCGCGTCCCGCTTGCCTGCACCCGTTCCGCCCGCGGCGCCATAGACCGCGCTGCGCTCGAGGTGGAGGTCCTTCACGTTGGCGGTGGCGATCCAGACCGATTCGCGCGCGTGCGCGAGCTTGCCCAGCACCACCTCGCGGTAGAGCGCGCTGCCCGAGAGGAGCTCGGCGATGATGGGCCTCTTTCCCATCCCCACCCCGCTCAGCTCCCGCCCCGGCGGCGCAGGGTGGCGTTGATGACCACCGTCGCGCAGGCCACCGCGAAGCGGGCGTCGATCGGCTCGGCTACCGGCAGCAGCGTGAGGAAGTAGCGCGAGCCCAACAGGCCCTGCTCGGCCACCAGGAGCGCCGCCGTGCGCAAGCCGAGGTCGAGGCGAAACCGGCTCTCGCCGAGGAGCAGCCTGCGCAGCCAGCCGCCCTCTTCGAGCAGCACGCCCGCGGGCGCGCCGTCCGCGCCGAGCAGCTCCCAGCGCAGCGGGCCGCCGAAGAGCGCCAGCGCGCCACGGGCAGACCCGCGCAGCGTGCCGAAGCGGTGGCCCCCAGGCACGTCGAGGATCTCGTGCACCGTCGCAGCCGCCCCCGGGGCGCTCCGCTGCCGCACGGCGAGCAGCGGCCGCGCACGCGCCTCGTCGGCGTAGAGCAGCGCCTCCTCCTTGAGCACGTGGTACGGCCGCTCCACCCAGAGGAACGGGGGGCGGTCACCGCCGGCCTCGGAGACGGTCAGCGCGCGCGTGAAGTCGCGCCGCGCGCTCCGTTCGATGAGGAGGCGCACGGGCCCGGTCGGGACCGCCTCTTCGGGCGGTGGCTCAGTGACGGAACGCAGCGGGCCCTCCAGGGGTGCTCCGGTTACTGAATCGTTACCCATTCACCACGCCACCAGCGGGGGCAGCGACATGAAGATCGCCTCGATGTTCCCGCCCGTCTTGAGGCCGAAGAGGGTCCCGCGGTCGTAGACGAGGTTGAACTCGACGTAGCGCCCGCGCCAGCGAAGCTGCTCGGCCCGCTCGGCGTCTCCATAGGGCGTGTGCATGCGCTTCTCGACGATCGGCGCGTAGGCGTCGAGGAACGCGTCGCCCACCGACTGCACCATCGCGAAGGTCTGGCGCGGGTCGCCGCGCAGATAATCGAAGAAGACGCCGCCCACGCCCCGCTCGCTCTTGCGGTGGGGGATATAGAAGTAATCGGCGGCCCATTTGGTGAATCGCGGGTAGAGCGCGGCCCCGTGCGGGTCGAGCGCCCGCTTGCAGGTGTCGTGGAAGTGCTGCGTGTCCTCGGCGAACGGCTTGCAGGGCGTGAGATCCATGCCGCCGCCGAACCAGCGCACGTCGCCCGCCTCGAAGTAGCGCACGTTCATGTGCACCACGGGCACGAACGGGTTCTTCGGGTGGAACACCAGCGACACGCCCGTCGCGAAGAACGGCTTGCCCGCGAGCGCCTTGGGGTCCGGCGGGAAGATGCCCAGCGCGCGGTCCGCCTCGGCCTGCGCCTGCGCCGCGGCGTGTCCATCTCCTTGGCCCGTCTTGCCCTCACCCTGCGCGCCCGCCCCGGGCACCATCGGGTACTGCGGGCCCGCCACCGCGGAGAAGTTGCAGCCGCCCTTCTCGAACACCTCGCCGCGCAGCTCGGACATCTCGCCGCCGCCGCCCTCGGGACGCAGCCAGGCCTTGCGCTGGAACTGGCCGCCGTCGAGAGCCCCCAGCCGCGCGCAGATGCGGTCGCGCAGGCTGCGGAACGACTGCTCTACCTCGGTGCGGAACTCGGTCACCAGCGCCCTCCTCGAGGGGGGCACTCTACAACCATTGCTCCTCCCGCTTGAACGCCAGCGCCGACCAGACCTCGTCGAGCGCGATCTGCCGGATCGCCTCCCAGCCGTGCTTGGGGAGCACCCCGTGCAGCACGTCGGACTACGCCCCGCTGACCGCCTTGGACACTTCGGCCGCGAAGTCCTTCGTCTCCTTCACCAGGCCCTCGCCGAGCGCGAAGCGGGCGAACCGGCGCACGGAGATGTTCTCGCCGATCTTGGCGATCGCGTCGGTCACCTCCTGCTGCACCGTGCGCTTGCCTTCCGGGTCCTTGAAGAACGGCTGGTCGAGGAGGCAGACCTCCTTGTAGAACTTCTCCAGCTTGCCCGGCAGGATCTTCTCCAGCATCGC
>JAYWAO010000107.1:0-6555 GCA_043782365.1 Deltaproteobacteria bacterium | reverse complement strand
CGCAGATCGCAGCGTCCGCTCTCGCGCAGAACGCCGTGGTCGTGACCAGCGACTCGGACTTCAAGCGCTTTGCAAAGGTTAAGACGCGCGATCCGCTGGCGGGCTAGGGCCGCAGCAGCGATCAGGGCCCGCGGCGCCGGGTCAGGCGAAACCCGTCAAGGGTCGGGTCCACGCCCTCTCCTCCGAGCAAGGCTGCCTCTTCCCTCAAAGCGTCCGACAGCGGGCAACCGATCACCTCGATCTCCGACCATTGAGAGTGAGTCCATTCGCCGTGGTGGTCGTCGATCATCACGAAGGCCCTGCGCACCAGCGCCTCGTGAGCCTCTCCAGCCGAGCGGTCGAAAGTAGTCAGCCGCGAGGTGCCAGCGCCGTGGCCGCGGGCCCACAACGATCTGGCGGCGGCTCCGTTGACCGGAGAGTTCACCATCCAGACGAACGCGTCCGCAACCAACGCGCCTGCGCGCTCGCCGAAGTCGTCCTGCACGACCAGCACGACGGGCGTCACGCCGCCCGCCCTACTGCTCTTCCTGCTTGTCCTTGAGGAGCAGGCTCGCCGCCAGCGCCGCGCCGAGGATCGCCGCGATCACCAGGATGGAAGTCCCCGTCGGCACCGACCACCACTTGTCGAGGATCATCTTCACCCCGACGAAGAGCAGGATCCCCGCCAGCCCGGGCTTCAGGTACTTCAGCTTCGCCAGCGCCCCCGCCACCACGAAGTAGAGCGCCCGCAGGCCGAGCAGCGCGCAGACGTTGCTGGAGAAGACCAGGAAGGAGTCGTCGGTGACCGCGAAGACGGCGGGGATCGAGTCGAGCGCGAAGACGAGGTCGGCGCTCTCGGCCGCCACCACCGCGAGGAAGAGCGGCGTCGCGGTGAGCTTGAGGCCGTTGGCCTCGTCGCGGAAGAAGAAGAGCGACCCGCGCAGCTCGCGCGAGATCGGCAGGACCTTCTGGACCCTCTTCACCAGCCACGAGTCCACCGGCGACTCGTCGGACTCCTTGCCGAAGACGAGCTTGGCGGCGGTGAGCACCAGGATGATGCCGAAGATGGCGATCAGCCAGTGGAACCGGTGCACCAGCGCGACGCCCGCGAGGATCAGCGTGCCGCGCATCAGGAGCGCCCCGAAGACGCCCCAGAAGAGCACCCGGTGCTGCTGCGCCGGGGGGATCTTCATCGCGGAGAAGAGTAAGACAAATACGAAAAGATTATCGACCGAGAGCGACTTCTCCAGCATGTAGCCGGCGAAGAACTCGAGGCCCTGCTGGCCGCCGTACCGCATCCAGAGGAAGCTCCCGAACGCAATCGAGACGCCGATCCAGAAGAGGCTCCAGCCCATCGCGCCCTTGAAGCCCTGCGCCTGGGTGCGCTGGCTGGCGATGCGCAGGTCGAGCAGCAGCAGCACCAGGACCGCCACCAGGAACCCGGTCCAGAGCTCTGGCGACTCGATGTTCCGGGCCCCGCGATCGGCGAGGCGCTCCGCCCAGGAGGCGGTCGGCAAGAGCAGCAGGGCTAGCACCCCGAAGGGTCCGAGCCGATCCCTCAAGCACGGCCTCCGCCGCGCGCGCCGATGCCGCGAGGCCCGCCGACGCCGCGGGGCTGCGAGCGGCTCTTCTTCTTGAACACCAGCCGCACGGGCACGCGCAGGTTGAACCGCTCGCGCAGGCGGCCGAGCAGGAAGCGTCGATAACTTTCGTCAACCGCGTGCGGCCGGCTGCACTGGATGGCGATGGTGATCGGCTGCCGCGCCACCTGCCAGGCGTAGCTGAAGCGCACCGGGAACCCTTGCCAGAGGGGCGCCGGGTGCGAGTCCTGCATCTCCTGCACCCAGGCGTTGAGCGCGGGGGTGGGCAGGCGGGTGGAGGCCTCGTCGTGGAGCTGGGCGGCCACCTCGAGGATCTTCTGCACCCGGGTGCCCTCGAGCGCGCTGACGAAGAGGAGCGGCGCGTAGCCGACGAACTGCAAGTGCCGCTTGGCCTCCTCGCGCAGCCGCTCGGCCTCGGCGTCCTTGTCCTTGACGAGGTCCCACTTGTTGACGACCAGGATCACCGCCCGGCCGCGCTCCTCGGCCTGCGCGGCGATGCGGGCGTCCTGCTCCACCCCGAGCTCCGAGGCGTCGGTGAGGACCACCACCACGTCGGCTGCCTCCACCGCCTTGAGCGCGCGCTGCGCCGAGAACACCTCGACTTTGTCGATCACCTGCCGCTTCTTGCGGAGGCCGGCCGTGTCGGTCAGCACGAACGTGCGGCCCTCATAGGTCAGCTCTTCGTCCACCGCGTCGCGGGTGGTGCCCGGCAGCGCGCTCGCCACGAAGCGCTCCGCGCCGAGCAGCTTGTTGAGCAGCGTGCTCTTGCCGACGTTGGGGCGGCCGAGCACGGCCAGCCGCACGGTGTCGTCGGCGGGGCCTTCGAGCTCGCCAGGCGCTTCGTCGCCGGGGCCTTCGGAGGGCCCGCCCGAGTCGGCGTCGGACTCGTCCTCGTCCTCGTCGCGCTCATCGTCGCCCGCCTCGTCCGCGCCCTCGAGCGCGGCCGCGTCCTTCACCTCACCGGCCTCGGCGAACGAGGCGGCCCCTGCTGCATCGACCTCGCCTGCCTCGCCTGCCTCGCCTGCCTCGCCCGACCCGGCCGTCTCGCCGGCGAGCGCGAGCGCGCGGGCGCTGGCAGCCTCGCGCCAGGCGGCCTCCTCCTCACGGCGGGCCTTGCGGCCTTGCACCTTCTCCTCCGCGAAGCCCGCGTCCTTCAGGTGCGGGAGGACCGCGTCGAGCAGCTCGCCCACGCCGCGGTTGTGCTCGGCGCTGATCGGGAAGACGTCCATGCCGGTCGCGTACAGCTCGGCGAGGTCGGCCTCCTGCTCGCGCTGCCAGGAGTCCATCTTGTTGGCCGCGATGAAGACGGGCTTCCCGCCGCGCCGGAGGAGCTGCAGCACCTCGGAGTCGGCCGCGGTGAGGCCCGCGCGCGCGTCCATCACCAGGATGATGACGGCGGCCTCGGCGATCGCCACCAGCGCCTGCTCCCGGACGGCGGCCACCAAGAGCTCGGTGGAGTTGGGGGTGAAGCCGCCGGTGTCGCAGATGCGGAAGAGGCGTCCCTCGTGCTCGACCTCCACGTAGTGCCGGTCGCGGGTCACGCCAGGCGTGTCATCGACGATGGAGAGCCGTTTACCGGCGATGCGGTTGAAGAGCGTGCTCTTCCCCACGTTGGGACGTCCGACGAGTGCGAGCACGGGCAGCATTGGGATCTCTCTAACCAGGTACGGCGGGCTACGCCTGCAACAAAGGCAGCCGGCGCTTGGGCGCGGCGCTGTCGGCAGGAGCAGGTGCGGATGGGACGGAGGCGGTGGCTGCGTCGACGATCGACGTCTGCACACCGGTGATCGAGCCGAACGTGGTTCTTTCGACGCGCACGAGGACGACGTCGCCCACCCGCGCGTCGCCAGTGAAGTGGACGGTCCAGTTTTCGCGCGAGCGGCCGAACCGCACCGCCTCGCCGCTCTCCAGGATGCGGGTGTTCTCGACCAGCACCTCGAGCTCGGCGCCGAGGCGAGCGCGGCGACGCTCCAGCGTGCGGGCCATCTGCAGGCGCTGCACCTCATCGAGGCGGGCGAGCGCGGTCTCGCGCGGGACCTCGGTCCACTCGGGCGCGGGCGCGGTGCTGGCCTCGCTCTTCTCCAGCAGCTTGTCGGCCGTGGTGTGAGGCCGGCGTGAATAGATGAAGGAGAAGAGGTTGTCGTAGGGGACGCGGCGCAGGAGCGCGAGCGTCTCCTGGTGGTCGTGGTCGGTCTCGCCGGGGAAGCCGCAGATGATGTCGCTCGTCAGCGCGAGCGAGGGGCAGAGCGCGAGCAGCCCCTGCACCCGCCGCTCGTACTCGGCCACCTGGTAGCTGCGCCGCATCCGCGCCAGCACCGGGTCGGAGCCGTGCTGCACGGGCAGGTGGAAGTGCGGCATCAGATTCTGCACGCCGCCCTGCCCGGCCGGCGCGAAGCAGGCGACCAGCTCCTCCGAGAGGTCCATCGGGTGGCTGGTGGTGAAGCGGAGGCGCGCCAGCCCGGGCACCTCCGAGACGCGCCGGACCAGCTCCGCGAACGAGCAGCCACCCGCGTACGAGTTGACGTTCTGGCCGATCAGCGTCACCTCGCGCAGGCCCACCGAGCAGAGCGCGGCGATCTCGCGCACCACCTCGGCGTAGGGCCGCGACACCTCCCGGCCGCGGGTGTACGGGACGACGCAGAACGAGCAGACGTTGTCGCAGCCCTTCATCACCGTGACGAAGGCGGTGGCGGCGCCGCGGCTGGTCTCGGGGTCGGCCTGCGGGAAGAGATAGTCCTCGGTATCGAGAAAGTCGGTCTCGACGCCGCCCTTTTCCGCCAGCTCGGGAACTTTTTCGAGATGGTCGGGCCCCAGCACGAAGTCGACGAAAGGCGCCCGCTGCAGGAGCTTCTCCTTCTCTTGCTGCGCGACGCAGCCCGCGATGCCGATCTTCGTCCCCCGCCGCGCCTTGAGCAGCCGGTAGCGGCCCAGCGCGGAGAAGAGCTTGTCCTCCGCTTTCTCGCGGATGGAGCAGGTGTTCACCAGCACGAGGTCGGCGGCGTCGGGCGCAAAGGTTTCTTGCCAGCCGGCGCGCGCAAGGGCCTCGCCCATGCGCTGCGAGTCGGACTCGTTCATCTGACAGCCGAACGTATGAATGTAATAGCTGCGCGCCACGGGCGAGGGGGTATGTCAGAGCGACCGTGCTCTCGTCAACGGAAACACCCGGTCGGGCGCCTGACGGATGGGAGCGCGTGAGGTCGAACCCGGCGGCGCGGTTCGAGCCTTGACGCCTGCGGCAAGTCACGCCACTCTGGCGGCCGTCTTGGAGTAGCCCCGTACCTTCCCCTCGAAAGGTTGCGCCCACATGCGCCTGTCCGCCCTGCTCGCCGCTCTTGCTCTTTCGTCCGGCATCGCGCGGGCGGAAGGACTCGACCGCGACACCCTCCTGACGGACTCGCCAGCCGTCCCCGAGCAGGGCACGGTTCGCGTCACCGGCGGCGCGGTCGGCGTCTCGACGGCCGACAACCCGAGCAACAGCGGAAGCCTCTCCGGCAGCATCGGCTGGACCCCGGTCAAGAACCTGAGCGGCGACGTGGGAGCGTTCATGCAGGTGAACGGCGACGGCGGCCCTTCGGCTCGCGTGCGCTACCAAATCCTCTCGCAGTCGCAGTTCGGCCTCGATCTGTCGAGCGGGATGCGCTTCAAGACCGTCGGCTTCCATGCCAGCGCCTGTTCCGCCTGCCAGCGCAACGGCGAGGTCGAGTTCCTCGTCGCGGCCGGCCGGCGCTTCGGCAGGTTCGAACTGGTCTTGAACGGCGTCTTCGGCGTCGAGACCGGCGGCGGTGGAGGGAAGGACGTCGAGGCCAAAGGGTTCGCCGGCTACCGCTTCGGCGAAGCAGTGCGGGCCGGGCTCGACAGCCGCCTGCAGACAGAGGTCTCCGATGCGGAGAAGAGCTCCACCAAACCGCCGGGCGCCCGCGACTACGACCTGACGGCGGGCCCCGCGGTGTCGTGGCTGATCGGACGCTCTCTACAAGTTCAAGCCCTGGTCGGCGTCGCGCAGCCCAGGCGGACTGCCATCACCACTCCGGTGGGCGTGGTCTCGGCGAGCCTCGACTTCTAGTTGTTTGTCCTCGGCCACCTCGGCATCGGCAGCAGGCTGGTCTCCGGACTGCGGCGAAAAGGACTGCCGCAGAAGCCGCTGGCGTGGTCGCTCTACTTCGGCTGCCTGCTGCCGGACCTGATCGACAAGCCGCTCTTCTACGGCCTGCATCTCCTGCACGGCTCGTGGCCGCTCATCACCGGCTCGCGGACCTTCGGCCATACGGGCCTGTTCCTGCTCGCGCTGCTGCTCGGCGCTGCTCTCTTGCGGCGGCCGTGGGCGACGGCCATCGCCGCCGGCGTCGTGACCCACTTCGCGCTCGACATCGCCGGCGAGCTGGTGACGGGCGCCGAGCCGGACTCTTCCATCTGGCTGGCGGTCTTCTTCCCCGCCTACGGCCTCCACTTTCCGGTGGCGCACTTCACCAGCCTCCTCGAGCACCTCATGGTCTCGGCGCAGAGCGGCTACCTGCTTGCGGGCGAGCTGGTCGGGGGGCTCCTCCTCATCCAGACCTACCGTCAGCGCTCGTCGTAGCCCGCGCGCTGCATGCCTTTGGCGCTGCGGGTCCAGCCGGGCTCGACGCGCACGTGCAACGTCAAGAAAACCTTGGCGGAGAGGAGCCGCTCCATCTCCAGCCGCGCCTTGGTGCCGATCTCCTTCAGCTTCAAGCCGCCCTTGCCGATGAGGATAGCCTTCTGGCTGTCGCGCTCGACCAGCACCGTCGCGGTGATGCGCACGAGGCCCCTGGGCCCCACCTGCCGCTGCGCCTCGTCGAACTCCTCGATCAGCACCGCCGTCGAGTACGGCACTTCCTGCCCCGTCTGCCGCAGGATTTGCTCGCGGATCAGCTCGGAGCAGATGTCGCGCTCCTGCGCGTCGGTCCACTGCTCGGCGGGAAACATCGCCGGAGCTTCCGGCAGGTACTTGGCCACC
>JAYWAO010000106.1:0-6556 GCA_043782365.1 Deltaproteobacteria bacterium | reverse complement strand
CCGGAATTTAATCGTCACCAACGCGCGAAGCGCGAGTGACAGGTAGTCCAGAAGGCCCCCACGTTGCGCGCAAGCGCCGCTTGGGGGCCTTCGCTTTTGCGCGCTTCGGGCGGTGGTGACGCGCCGTCCAGGGCGCGGAGGGATTTGGTCCGCCACTTCAAAGATGCATGAAGCTCTCGGCGGGTGGCTTGGCGCTTCCAGCGCGGGCTGTGCGTCTCGGAGGGCGGGCTGCAGCGCAGCGCGGAGTCTTCCAAGTGGTCACTTGAGAGTGGCGCGGGTGAACCTGCGCTTGCCGACCTTGAGCAGGTGCGCTCCGGGCGAGAGGGCCGCGTTGGGCGCGGTGATGCGCTCGCCGTCCACCGAGACCCCGCCCTGCACGATCAGCCGGCGGGCCTCGGAGCCGCTCGCCGCGAGGCCCAACCTGGTGAGCGCCTTGACCAGCGAGAGGGTCCCGACGCCGGGCTCGCGCTCGAGCTGGTGGTCGTCGAGTGGGCCTGGGGCGCCTGCGTGGGTGACCTCGGCGGCCGGCGCGCCCGGTGGGGCGAGGACCGGAGGCCGGCTCCCGCTGCTCATGCCGGCAGCCGCTCCTGGATGCGCTGGATGCTCTTCGCGCGGCCCGTCTCCTCGTCGAGGTCGAGCAGCACGCCCTGCAAGTAGACCTCGTCCTGGGCAGGCTCGAACGGCACGTTGCGCTGGGTGAGAAAGCGCTCGATGGCTGCCTCCTTCCTCACGCCGATCACGCTGTCCCAGGGGCCGCACATGCCCACGTCGGTGATGTACGCGGTGCCGCCGCGCAGGACGCGCTGGTCGGCGGTCTGGATGTGCGTGTGCGTGCCCACCACGGCAGAGGCGCGGCCGTCGAGGTAGTGGCCCATCGCGTTCTTCTCGCTGGTGGCCTCGCAGTGGAAGTCGACCAGCAAGAGCGGGGTCTCTGCGCGCAAGACCGCCAGCAGCCGGTCGGCGGCGCGAAACGGGCAGTCGAGCGCCTTCATGAACGTGCGGCCCTCGACGTTGAGCACGCCCAGCTTGCGTCCGCGCGCATCGGCGATGACGGCGTGGCCACGGCCAGGCGTGCCCTCGGGGTAGTTGGCCGGGCGCAGCTGCCTCGAGCCCGGGCGCTCGAGGTAGGGAGTGATCTCCCGCTTCGACCAGGTGTGGTTGCCGCTGGTGAGCAGGTCGAGCCCACACGAGAGCAGCTCGTCGGCAGTGGACTCGGTGATGCCCGCGCCCGCGGCCGAGTTCTCCGAGTTGGCGATCGCGAGGTCGAGTTGGAGTTCGCGGCGCAGCTTGGGCACGAAGTGGCGCACGGCGCGGCGGCCGGGGCTGCCGAAGACGTCCCCCAAGAAGAGCACCCTCACGGTTTGCCATCCCCTCTCGCCACCCGCTCCCGGGCCCGCGCGCTGCAGAGCAACAGCCGCGATTCGGTGCAGACGGCGTCCACCTGCACGTCATGCTGTCCCACCGGAACGTCGGCCACAAGCCCGGCGTCGTAGAGCAGCATCACCGCGAGGGCGTGCGGGGCAGCGGCCAGGGTGGCGTCGTAGTAGCCCTTGCCGCGGCCCAGGCGGCGGCCGGCGAGGTCGGCGGCGAGACCCGGAAGGATGAAGAGGTCGACCTCCGCGAGCGGCACTGGCGGACCCTCCTGCGCTGGCTCCTCGACGCCGAGCGGGCCCCTGCGGGTGGGGCCGGCGAGGGGATGGAACGCGAGCGCCCGGTCAGACGGCTGCACAAGGCGCGGCGAAAGCGGGCGCTCCACAGCCGGGGGCATCTGCCTCTCAACCGGGCGGACGACCGGGTAGACGACGCGCGCCCCGGACCGTTCGAGCGCCAGCGCGAGGGCGTCGGTCTGCACCTCCGAGGGCAGCGCCCGGTAGAGGCCCACCGTGCGCGCGCCCAAGAGGAGCCCGCTCGCGAGCAGGCGACGCAGCAGCAGGGACGAGGCTGCTTGCACCTCGGCGCCGGACCGCGGGCCGCGGTCGTTGACCTGGGCGCGGAGCGCGCGCTTGCGGTCGTCGAGGGAGTCCATCGGCGATCGGTCCCTGCTTGGTGGAGGAGAGCGGCGCGCGCTGAAAAAAACAAGGGAGCGGCGGGTTCGCGCCGCCGCTCCCTCAAGAAAACCCCCGCCTCGGCCGTGTAGGCAGCGTCGGATGGTGCCCTGCGCGTGGCAGGTGGGACCCCATAGACCCGCGTCAGGCTTCCCTCTGAGGTTGCCCCCGAGGGCTTGCGCACAGCGAGCCGGTCGAAATCCCTATGTACAGCTATCGGGCACGAGGTCGGCCACCCAGCACGAACCAGGCAGGGGAAGGTTCGAGGCCCTGCGCTCCTCCTCTGCCCGACAGCATAAGAAGCGGGCGGCGCGTCCGTCAATGCGGAACCGCAAGGTCGAGGCGCTTGGATTGTTGAACGCTGGACCCTCCGTGGCGCGGGCCCACCGCGCTCCGCCACCCGGGCCACCGCGTGGTAGAGTGACTGCTGCGATGAACCCCGCCACGCTGCTAGCCTTTGTGCTCCTGGCCGGCCCTCCCGACCTCCCCGCCACCAGCGGAGACGGCCCGCTCGCTGGTGTCTGGGGCGGCCCCAACGGCGCGCAGGTGGAGCTGCGCACCGACGCCGCGGGCAAGGTCGTAGGCACCCTGGTCGGCGACGGCGGGCCTTGTCCGCTCCCGGCCGGCACCGAGGTGCTCCGCGGCGCACTGCTCGACGACAGCCTCGGCGCGCAGGTCCGGCTCTGCCTGCTCGCGCCGTCTTGTGGCAAGGACGCCGACCAGGCGCTCGCCATCCTGCTGGTGACCAGGCAGCTGACCGGCGGCGTGCACACCAAGGCGGCCTGCGCCGCGGACGTGAAGGCGCTGGTGCTGCGCCGGCCTGGTCCCCAGGCGCCCGTGGTCGCGCCCACGCCCACCGAGCGGCTCTCGGCCACGCCCGCTCCCGCTTCCAAGGTGCCTTCGCCCGGAGCGGTAGCGGCAGCGTCGAAGCCCGCGGAGCCGGCGACGCTCGCCTCGAACGACGAGCGGTTGCCGGTGCCAGCGGCCCAGGCGCCAGCCGCGGCGCCAGTGAGGGTGGCGAAGGCCGAAGAGGTGCCGGTCGGCCAGATCCCGGGCCGCCCGGTCGGGTTGGGGCACCCCGACGGCTACGACCCGCGCGACGCGCGCAAGGGCGCCCGACCGATCCAGCGCAACCCCGTCGAGACCCTGCTGGTGCGCGGCCGCGAACTGCTCGCCACCGGCGAGTTCGAGAAGGCCCGCGGCGTCTTCCTCGAAGCGCTCGCCAAGGACCCGGCGCGCGCCGAGGCTTACAACGGCGTGGGCGTCAGCTTCTATGGCCGGCTCGACCTCGACGAGGCGCTCGCCTGGTACAAGCGCGCGTTGGAGGCCGACCCCCAGTTCGGCGACGCGTACTACAACATCGCCTGCGCGTATGCGCTGCTCCACCGCAAGCCGCTGGCGTTCCGGTACCTGCGGCTGGCGGCGCTCAACCGGTACTTCGAGCGGCAGAAGTTCGAGGAGGACCCGGATCTGGAGAGCCTGCTCGGCGAACCCGAGATGAAGGAGCTGCTCGCGCAGCTGGCCCAGGAAGACCGGGACGGCAAGGCGGCGAAGGCTGGCCACCAGGGCCACCAGGGCAAGCAGGACAAGCAGGGCAACCCCGGCAACCCCGGCAAGCCGCCGAGGTCGGCGCGGCCGTGAGCGCGACGGCGGGCAAGGCGGCGCCCCGCTTCGGCAGGTTCGAGGTGCTGCAGCTGCTCGGGCGCGGCGGCATGGCCGAGGTGTACAAGGCCCGCGTCTGCGACGGCCCGATGGCCGGCCAGCTGATCGCGCTCAAGCGGCTCTCGCCCAGGCTCTGCGAGGACCCCGAGGCGGTCGATCTCTTCACGGGCGAGGCCGACATCTGCCGCCTGCTCGCGCACCCGAACATCGTGCAGGTGCTCGAGGCCGGCGTCGTCGGAGAATTGTATTACTTGGCGATGGAGTACGTGGACGGCCGCGACCTCGCCCACATCCTGGCGCGCTGCCGCGAGCGGAAGATCCAGCTGCCGGTGCCGTTCGCCATCCACATCGCCCGCTGCGTGCTCGGCGCGCTCGACTACGCGCACAACGCCTCGGGGCCGAACGGGAAGCGGCTCAACGTGGTGCACTGCGACGTCTCGCCGTCGAACCTGTTCATCTCGCGGCTCGGCGAGATCAAGCTGGGCGACTTCGGCATCGCCAAGGTGGCGGCGATGGGAGGGCACGATCCGTCGGGTACGCTCTGGGGCAAGCTCGCGTACCTCGCGCCCGAGGTGCTCGAGCGGGCGCCGCTGACGCCCGCGGTCGACCTCTGGGGCGCCGCCGCCGTGCTCTACGAGTCGCTCGCCAACCAGCGCGCCATCCAGGGCCAGAACACCGAGATGCTGCAGGACAACCTGCGCAAGCTCGCCATCGAGCCCATCGAGGTGCTGCGCGACGACCTGCCCGAGGGGCTCGGCGACGTGCTGCGCAAGGCGTTCCAACGCGACCCGAAGAAGCGCTACCAGACCGGGCGCGAGTTCGACCTGGCCCTCGCGCCCTTCCACGACGAGCCCGCCGGCGGCGCGCTGGGGATCGCCAGCGTGGTGCGCGGGCTGTTCAAGGCTGCCTGACGGCGAGGTCGTCGAAGTAGAGCGACTCGCCATCGGGACCGAGTGGGCCTCGAGAAACGCCGAGCCCGCCGTGAACTCCGACGATTGTCGAGTCCAGGGCGGGCCGGGTCAATCGGACAGCGGGACGCGCGCGGGCGGTGCTCCGCCCGGGCGGCTTGCTACGGGGTGGGGCTGAGCGCGAGGCCGCGGAAGGCCGCGACCGCCGAACCGGCGGTCGACGCCGAGGTGATCAGCACCGTAGCGGCAGGGCTGGCCGAGCCATCGTCGATGAACGTCACGATGCGGTTGGGCACCGTGCTCGCGCTCTCGAAGCTGGTGGCGACGACGCGGGTGACGCCGCCGTCGACCAGCACGGTGACGCCGATGGCGCCGCTCGCGCCTGCGCCGGTGGGGAGCTTGGGCACCATCGCGCTCTTGCTCCAGGTGGTGCCCGAGAGGGTCCACTTCTCGACCGCCAGCGTGTCGGCGACGGCGGGCACCGCCTCGTGCGCGAGGTAGAGGGTGTCCATGGTGCCGTTGTTGTCGGTGTCGAGCATCGCGAAGGTGGCCGGGCTGATGGTGGTCGCGCTCGCGGTCGGGAAGCCCGAGAGGAGCGTGATGGTGGTCGCTGCGGTCGGCAGGCCCGTGCCGACCGCCGAGATGCCCTGGAACACGCCCGTCGCCTGGCTGACGTACAGGTTGCCGCCGAAGATGTTGATGTGGCGGTTGTTGATCGGCGGCGCCGTGTTCAGCGCGACCGGCGCGGTCCCGCCCAGCGTGGTGTAGACGACGCCGCTGTTGCTGCCCGACGCCCAGAACTCGGCGCCGGTGCTGCTGGTCACGCCGCGGATGGTGCCAGCGCTGAACTGCGTGGTGCCGAACCGGGTGGTGGTGTCGATGTTGCCCGCCGCGTCGATGCGGCCGGCGACGCGGGTGGCCACCGTGCCGGTGGTGGTGTTCGGCGTGGCGGTGCCGACCGCCATCGAGTAGCCGCCGAGCGTGACGTACTTGCCGTTGGCCGAGCGCGACAGCCCGCCCTCGGTGCCCGAGTTGCCGGTGAGCACCAGGGCGGTGTTGCCCGTCGCCGCCACGGTGGTGGGCATGGCGACGCTGCGCACCAGCGAGCCGTCGGAGAACTTGCGCTCCTCGACGAAGACCGCCGCCGCCGTGGCCGCCAGCGCCGCGCCGCCGCCGTCGACCCGGATGACCATGAAGCTGGACGCCGCGGCCGTGACGGTGACGTTCGCCGTCTTGTCGACGCCACCATAGCTGGCGGTGATGGTCGCGGACGACGCGTTGGCGGCGACGCCGGTCACCGTGACCGAGGCAGTGCTGGCGCCGGCGGCGATGGTGACCGAAGCCGGCACCGTGGCGGTCCCGGGGGCGCTGCTAACGAGGCCGATCACGGTGGAGGTCGTCGCCTGCGCGGTGAGCGTGGCGGTGAGCGTGGTGGTAGCGCCAACAAGCACGGAGGCGGCCGCCGGTGTGAGGGAGTCGAGCGCGACCGGGGCCGCCGACACCACCAGGTTGACGGTCTTGTCCACGCCGCCGAACGACGCCTTCAAGGCCACCGTGTCCACGGCGCCGGGCGCCGTGTAGACGACGGTGCCGGAGGTGGCTCCTGCAGCGATGGTGATCTTCGGCGCTGCCAGCGAGCCGCCGCCGCTGGTGATCGAGACGGTGACGTCGACTCCGGAGGGCGTAGCGACGTCGAGGGTGGCGGTGAGCGTCGCGGTGGCGCTGGGGGTGAGGGTGCTCGCGCTGCTGGCGAAAGAGGCCAGCGCAGGGGTGCGGCAGGTCTTGGTGCCGGCGTCGCAGACCCTCCCTCCGTCACACTGCGCGGTGGTGTTGCAGCCGATGCAAACGCTGTTGCCGTCGCAGAGGGGCTTGGCCGGGCCGGTGCAGGCCGGGTTGACGCCGCCGCTGTTCTGCGCGTCGAGGCAGACCACGCAGGCCTTG
>JAYWAO010000105.1:0-6558 GCA_043782365.1 Deltaproteobacteria bacterium | reverse complement strand
GAGGCCCGCCTCGGCGGTGACCCCCTCGATCTCGGCCCCGGGCGCGAGGATGAGCCGGTGCACCAGCGTGGGCACCGCCAGCGCCTTGACGTCGTCCGGGATGACGTAGTCGCGCCCCTCCAGCGCCGCCCGCGCCCGCGACGCCGCCGCCAGCATGTTGGCCGCGCGGGGAGAGGCCCCGGCGAGGAACTGCGGCCGCGCCCGCGTCTCGCGCACCAGCTCGACGATGTAGTCGCCGATCTCGTCGGAGAGCCGGATGCCCGCCACCAGCGCCCGCGCCTCGGCGAGCTGCTCCGGATCGGCGATCGCCTGCAGCCCGAACTGCTCGAGCGGGGGCATCGCAGTGCGCTGGCCGTGGAGGCGCACCATCTGCCGCTCCTGGTCGCGGGTCGGGTAGCCGACCTTCACCTTGAAGAGGAAGCGGTCGAGCTGCGCCTCGGGGAGCGGATAGGTGCCCTCGTGCTCGATCGGGTTCTGCGTCGCGACGACGAGGAAGGCCGCGCCCAGCGGGAAGGTCCGGCCGTCGATGGTGACCGCCCGCTCCTGCATCGCCTGCAGCAGCGCGGCCTGCGTCTTCGGCGGGGTGCGGTTGATCTCGTCGGCGAGCAAGAGGTCGGTGAAGACCGGCCCCTGGTTGAGGACGAACTGGTTGGTCTGGAAGTTGAACTGGTTGGTGCCCAGCACGTCGCCCGGCATGAGATCAGGGGTGAACTGGATGCGGTTGAAGCGCAGCCGCAGGCAGGCGGCGAAGGCGCGCGCCAGCAGCGTCTTGGCGGTGCCCGGCGGCCCTTCGAGCAGGACGTGGCCCTCGGAGAGCAGGGCCACCAGGAGGAGCTCCAAAGGCTCGTCCTGCCCCACCACCACCCGGTGGACCTCGTCGCGCAGCCGGGCGCACAGCGCCCTGGTGTCAGCCAGATCCATCGGTCATCCCCTCGCGCCAACGTTGGACAGCCCTGGCCGCGGCGAGCAGGTCGCGCGCGGATGCAGCTTGGAAGACGGACTTGCGCAGCGCCTCGACGCGCGCCTCGAGGCCGCGAGCGGCGGCGCGCCGGTCGAGCCAGCCGTCGAGCGCGTTGCCCTCGAGCGCGGCCGGAGCGTGGAGCCGCAGCGCGACCTCCTGCACCGCGCCGCCGAGCAGCACCACCACCGCGTGGGCCGCCCGCCCGGAGAGCCGCTGCAGCGCCACCGCGCCCTCGATCAGCGCGTCCGCCCCCTGCGGGCCCTCTTGCGTCTCGGGCACCGGCGCGCCGAACCGCCGCGTCCCGGCCCAGACCGCCGCCGCCGCCAAGAGCAGCATGTGTAACACTCCCAGCACGGTGGGGAATCGGAGCAGCCCGCTGAAGAGCGCGCGCGACCGGGGCCGGAGCAGGCCCTCCTCCAGCACGATCGGCGCCGCCTGGTCCTGGCCCTCGCGCAGCCGCTCGAGCAGCGCCAGCGCGATCCGCGCGTTGTCGCCGCGGTGGAGGCCCTGGTTGGAGAAGAGGTCGGGGTCGGTGACGACGATCAGCTTGCGGGCCTTCGGCCTGCCGTTGGGCTTGTCCTTGGCCTTGTCCTTGACCTCGGTGTCGAGCTCGCCGGCGAGCAGGCCGGCATCGTCACCCAGGAGCGTGACGAGGTTCGACCCCGAGACCTGCTGGGGTGTCTGCAGCTCTGCCTTGCCGGCGCCGAGCGGGCCGCCGATCAAGGCCGAGGCCGGGCGGCGCCGCAGGTGGCCCTCGACGCCGAGCGCGAGCAGGACCCGCTCCGGCTCGAGGGCCGGCGCGAGCTCCACCTGGTCGAGCCAGCCGGGGTGCTTCGCATCGGCGTGGCCGGTCCACTTGGGGAGCAGCACCAGCACCCGCTCGGCGCCATGGAGGAGCTGCGCGAGCTGCGCGGCGGACGTCGCCTGGCCCAGCGCGGGCTCGAGGATCACCAGCACGCCCTTGCCCCGCCACGCGCCCGCGCCCGCGCGCACCGGCAGGTCGAGCCCGCGCAGGAGCAGCAGCAGCCCGCGGTGTCCGGTGGCGGCGAGGCTGGCCGAATCGGGCACGGCAGGGTTGCCGCGCTCCTCCGGCGGGTCGAGCGCCAGCGCGCCGGCGATCAGCATCGAGACCACCGCCACCGCGGCGAGTCCCCAGAGCGCGCGGACGCGGAAGCCCCCGGTGCTGCTCACCTGGCGCTCACTGGCCGCTCATCCAGGCCTGGCCTTGAGCGCGCCTTCGAGCGCGCGGAAGCGGCCTTCGCAGCGCAGGTAGTCGGCTTCGCTGGCGGGCATCCCTGCGAACGAGCAGGTCTCGACGGCGCCGACCAGCTCTGCCAGCGCCGGGCGCGCCGCCTCGGGACAGGGCGCGAGGTGCACCAGCTCGCGGCTGGTGAGCCCCGGCCAGAGGCGGGCCCCGGAGCGGGTGAGCAGCTCTTCGAAGGTGCGCAACAGGAGGAGGTGGATCGCCTCTTCGTACCGGCCCTCGGCGGCCGCCTGCGCGGCGTCTTGCAGCGGCCGCGGGCCGAGGTCATCGACCACGAAGCTCCGCTCGCTCTCCAGCGCGTCCGCCTCACCCTCGACCATCCGCCGGGCCAGCCAGAGCGTCAGCAGGAAGACCGAGAGGAGCGCGCCGCCGTAGGCCAGCACCCGCAGCACGGGCGCCAGGGGCGTCAGGTCCACTTCCAGGAACCGGCCGAGCTGGTCGAACCAGGTCTCCTCGACCTTGGCCAGCTCGACCGTGCCAGCGAGCGTGGGCAGCTCGCGCTGCAGGTCGCCGTGTCCGTAGATCTTCCCGAGCACCCCCTGGAGCCGGGTGGCCGCCGGTGTCACATCCGGAGTGGCGAGGAGCGCGAGCATGAGCGGCTGGAGCATGGCCCAGGTCGGCCAAGGTGTCATCCTCGCCGCGGCCAGCTCGCCTGCGGCGTTCGCCGGCACGCGGATGGCCCGCTTGAACAGCTGATCGTGCTCGCCCATCCGAACGCGCGGACCTACTCCAGCTCCAGCAGCAGCTCCGGTCCGGTCACCGCGCGCACGCCGAACACCTGGTGGATCAGCGCCGCCGTCAGGACCTCCTGCGGCCGCCCTTGCGCCACCAGCCTGCCCCGGTCCAGCACCAGCACCTGGTCGAACCGGAGCGCCAGCGGCAGGTCGTGCAGGCTCACCAGGAGCGTGGCGCCCTCGCCCGCGAGCCTGCGCGCCAGGGCCAGCACCTCGAGCGCGTGGCGCACGTCGAGCTGGGCGACGGGCTCGTCCCAGAGCTGGACCTTGGCGGCAGTCGCCAGCGCGCGCGCCAGCGTCACCCGGTGCCGCTCGCCGCCCGAGAGCTGCGTCACGGGCCGCGAGGCCAGCGCGCCCAGGTCGAAGGCGGTGAGCGCTTCCTCGACGCCGCGGCCATCGTCGCCCCAGGCGAAGCGGCCTTGCGCCACCACCTCGCGTACGGTGAAGGCGAAGTCGAAGCGGGCCTCCTGCCCCACCCAGGCGAGGCGGCGGGCGCGCTCGGGCGGGCTCAACGACTCGAGCGCGTCGGCCCCGAGAAACGCGCGGCCCTGCGCGGGGAGCAGCCCGGAGAGCGCCGACAGCAGCGTCGACTTGCCCGCGCCGTTCGGGCCCACCAGCGCGGCGAGCGTCCCGGGCTGCAGCGAGAGCGTCGCAGGCTCCAGCCGGCCGGGCACCGACAGCCCCTCGGCGCGCAGCGCGGCGCTCACGGCTGCGACCTCAGCATCCAGAGGAAGACCGGCCCGCCCACCAGCGCGGTGAGCACGCCGAGCCGCAGGCCGCCCGGCAGCGTGCGGGTGGCGAGGTCGCAGGCGAGCAGGAAGCTCGCGCCGGCCAGCATCGAATCGGGCAGCAGCCGCTTGTGGCTCGGGCCGCCGGAGAGGCGCAGCAGGTGCGGCACCACCAGCCCGACGAACCCCACCATCCCGGCCACCGCGGTGGCGAGGCCCGTCAGCACGGTGGAGAGGACGATCAGGGTGCGGCGCAGGCGGCGCACGTCCACGCCGAGGCTCTGGGCGCTCTCCTCCCCGAGCGAGAGCAGGTCGAGCGGGCGGGCGAGGCGTAAGAGTATTACGCAGCAGACGAGGATGGCGGGCAGGCCCACCAGCACGTGCTCGAAGGTGCGGCTCTCGAGGCCGCCCATCAGCCAGAAGAGGATCTGCCCGGAGAGCTCGAAGTGGCCCGCGCTGACGGTGAGCAGGAAGCTGGTGCCCGCGCCCAGCAAGGCGTTGAGCGCCACGCCCGAGAGGAGCAGCCGCTCGGTCGAGGCCCCGCGGCGGGCGAGCAGCACCACCAGGCCGGTGGCCCCGAAGGCGAACGCGATCGACGCCAGTGGCAGCACCCAGAGGCTGTACCCCGTCAGGCCGAGCGCGAGCACGCTGACCGCTCCCAGCGCGGCCCCGCTGCTGACGCCGAGGAGCCCGGGGCTGGCGAGCGCGTTGCGGAAGAAGGCCTGCATCACCACGCCGCTGGCGGCGAGCGCGGCGCCCACCGCGGCGCCCACGAGGGTTCTCGGCAGGCGGAAGTCGCGCAGGATGGTGACGTAGAGCGGGTCGCCGGCGCCCCGCAGCGCGTCCCAGAGCTGGACGGGCGTCAGGCGCACCTCGCCGAAGGCCAGCGAGGCGGCCATCGCGAGCACCAGCAGCGCGGCGAAGAGGAGCGTGGAGCGCCGCATCACCACCGCATCGCCGGGAAGGAGGGGCAGGAAGAGAGCGGACCCAGACTACTTGCGCAGCAGGACCGCGCTGGCCACCAGCTGGACCTCGCGGGCCTTGCCGTCGGAGCCGCGGGCGATCTTGGCGCCCTCGGACTCGTAGTGCTTCGCCTGGGCCTCGGGGAGGTCTGCCACGCTGACCACGCCCTCGACGCGGGCCTGCAGGCCGGCCGAGTCGGTGGGCACGAAGAAGGCGTAGTCCTTGAAGGTGACGCGCACGCCCGGGCCCTTGCCATCGGCCGAGGTGGCGAGCTCCATCCAGCAACCCTTGCGCGTGCAGGCCTGCCGGACGGTGCCCTCGACGGTGCGGACCTGGCCCTGGTGGGCGGCGGGGTCTTCGAGGAGCCTCGCGAGGCCCACGACGGGGGCGCCAGAGAGCTTGTCGCCGCGGGCGAGGGTCCAGCCGGCCGGGCGGGCGTCGGGCTTGGCGGCCGGCCGGGCCTCCTCCGCGTGGCCTGCCTTGTGGCCCGCCTTGTCGCCCTCGTGATGGCCGTCCCTGCCGGCCTCGCCGCTGCCGTGGGCGTGGTCGCAGCCGTTGGGGCCAGCGTGCTTGCACTCATCGCCAGCGCGGGCAGGAGCGGCCAGCGCGAGGGCGGCGAGCAGGGGAGCGAGGAGCGAGGAGTGGCGCATGGGTGGGTCTGCTAGCGCTTCCCGGGCCTGGAAGCAAGCGGTCAGCCCCACGGGGCGGGCTCGGCCGCAGCGGGACGGGAGACGGGCGCGCTGTGGGTGGGCGGCCAAGGCCCATCGGGCGGCTGACGGCTTCCCGAGACCCCTGCTCCGTGAAAGACAATCGGCCCATGGCCCAGGTTCGCCCGCACGTCCGCAGCGCACGCCGCCCGTCCACCCCCGCGCTCGCCGCGCTGCTGTTGCCGCTCGCCGCAGGCCTGTTCTGGTCGGCTTGCGCAGGCCCCGGCGTCCCCGACACCTCGCCCGGGCTCGCCTGCCAGAGCGACAACGACTGCGATCCCGAGGACAACTGTGTCGCGGGCCACTGCGTCGGCAGCTCGGCCGGCGCTGTCGTGCCCGATGCGGGCGCGGCCGACGCGGGCTCGCACGACGCGGGCACACGCGATGCAGGCTCGCATGATGCGGGCACAGCCGATGCCGGGACCGACGCTGGCATGGATGCAGGCCCCGCCGACGCTGGCGCGCACGACGCGGGTGCCGCTGATGCCGGAGCGGCGGACGCCGGGGCTGCCGATGCCGGTGTCGCCGATGCTGGCGCCGCGGACGCAGGTGTCACCGACGCGGGCACCGACGCGGGCGCGGTGGATGCAGGCCCCGCGCCCACGGGGAAGCTGACGCTCTCACCGGCCCACACCGACCTGTCGGTGACCGCGGGCGTGGTGCCGTCCCCGGTGACCCTCACCGCCGGCAACAGCGGCAACGCCACGCTGCACTACTCGGTCGCCTGCACCTCCGGCACCGCCAGCCCCTCCAGCGGGAGCATCGCGCAGGGCGCCACCACCAGCGTCGCCGTCGCGCTGCCCGCCTATAGCCAGGCAGGGACGCAGACCCCTTCGTGCACGCTGACGTCTTCGGACGCGGCCGGCTCGCCGGCCACCTGGACGGCCACCGTCACCGTCACGCCGGTGGTGACGCCGGGCCCGATCGGTCCGGGCGGCGGCACGGTGGACCTCCTCAACTTCTTCTTCACCGGCGACACCCGGCCGACCTCTTGCGACTCGACCTCCACCTACCCGGCGGCCGCCTTCCAGACCATCCTGACGACGATGGCCGGCCCGCAGTTCTCGCCGCAGTTCGGACTCGACCTCGGCGACCACATGTTCGTCTGCTCGGGCGGCCTCGCCACCGCGCAGGCGCAGATGAAGCTCTACACCGACTCCCTCGCCGCCAAGTGGCCCGCGGCGCTGCCGTGGTTCATGAC
>JAYWAO010000104.1:0-2356 GCA_043782365.1 Deltaproteobacteria bacterium | reverse complement strand
CCCGAATCGCCCAACACCCCGCGAACACACGCCACAAACACAAAGGCCCCGCTCCCCTGGGGGAACGAGGCCTGTGTTCACTCCGCGGCCGCCCGACTTCGCGACCGCCTGAAAATGGCTCCCCGGGCTGGGTTCGAACCAGCGACCCGCGGATTAACAGTCCGCTGCTCTGCCAGCTGAGCTACCGAGGAACAAGGGTCCCACTGAAGGGCCGCGTTTCTACTGATCCCCCGCCCCTGTGTCAAGCGCAGTCGACGCACCGCACCGCGGCCCGGGCACTCACCCCTGCGCCGCTCCGCCAGCTCGCGCATCCTTCCCCCATGCCCACGCTGCCGCTCCTCGGCCACACGCTCCACTTCTCCGACACCGGCGCGCCCTCCGCGCCCTCCGGCGCCCCCGTCGTCGCCCTCCACTCGGGCGGCCTCTCCTCCCGCCAGTGGGGCAAGCTCTCCGCCCTCCTCGCGCCCAGGCACCGCGTGCTCGCCCCCGACTTCCTCGGCTGCGGCGCCTCGTCTCCGTGGGCCGAGGCCCCGGGCGCCCCGGCGTACCACTTCTCTCTCGAGGTAGACCTCATCTCCGCGCTGCTCGACACCCTGCGCGGCCCGTTGCACCTCGTCGGCCACTCCTTCGGCGGGTTGATCGCGGTGAAGGCCGCGCTGCGCAACCCCGAGCGCGTCCTCTCCCTGAGCGTCTTCGAGCCTGTCACCCTGGGCCTGCTGCTGGGCGCTGGCGGCGACGAAGCGGCGGCCTTCGACGCAGAGATGACCGCGCTGCGCGAGCCCACCGGAGAGCCCGGCGGCGAGGAGTGGCTGCGCCGCTTCATCGATTGGTGGCAAGGCGCCGGCACCTGGGACTCGCTGCCGCTGCCCGCCAGGTCCCAGTTCCTCGCCGTCGGCCGCAAGGTCTCTCTAGAGGTCACCTCGCTCAGCACCGACCGCATGACCGCCGGCGAGCTCCTCCCGCTGCGCATGCCTGCCTTGGTGATGCGCAGCGAGCGTTCCCCACGAGCCGAGCGCCGCGTCTGCGAGCTCCTCGCGCAAGCCTTGCCCCGCGGCACCCTCCGCCAGCTCGACGGCGTCGGCCACCTCGCGCCAGTCACCCACGCCGCGCAGGTCAACGAGCTGATCGCCGCTCACGTCGAATCGGCTGAGCTATAAAGGAGTAAAGGAGTAATACCCGCCAACAACTCCCGTCCCCCGGTGGCCTTCGTGCCGGGCAATGGCCCGCGCGCAAACCCGGGTGACGCCGCGCCCGACTCGTGATTGTCTCCGGCCATGTCCACCCCCCTCATGACGCTGCGAAACTTCGGCGGCATCCACCAGTTCGTGGTCACCTCCGCCGAGGACCTCTCCCGGATCGACCTCATCGACGCCGCCCGCTGGGCCGCCACCAGCGCGCCCCTGCGCGATCTGCACTGCGACGACGGCTTCCTCGCCTTCGTCGACTCCGACGGCAAGGGCCGCATCCGCGTCGCCGAGCTCCTCCGCGCGCGCGACTGGGCCTTCGCGCGGCTCTCCGACAAGGCCGGCCTCGGCGAGAAGAGCGACGTCCTCCAGCTCGCCCGCATCGACCAGGTCGGCGAGGCCGGCAGGAAGCTGCACGGCTCCGCCAGCCACGTCCTCAAGGAGCTCGGCCGCGGCGGCGACGTGAAGATCGCCCTCGCCGACGTCCGCGGCTTTCGTGCGGGCTACGCCAAGACGCTGCGCAACGGCGACGGCGTCGTTCCCGCCGAGCTGGTCACCGACGCCGAGGTGCAGCAGCTGGTCAAGGACGTCGTCGCGGTGGTCGGGAGCGCGCCCGATGCGAGCGGGCTCGCTGGCGCCAACGAGGCGCTGCTGGCGAAGTACCTCGAGGGCGCGAAGGCGTTCCTGGCCTGGGTCCTGAAGGGCAAGACTACGCCGCAGATCTTCCCGCTGGCGGGCGAGACGGGCGCCGCGGTGGCGGCCATCGCCGCGGTGGACGCGAAGCTCGAGGAGTTCTTCCTCCGCTGCGACCTCCTGCGGCAGGAGCACCTCACCCCCGACTGGCTCAAGCTCACCGACGCCGAGGTCGAGGCGCTCAAGGGCAAGGACGCGGCCGCCCTGACCGCCTGGCTCGCCGCCTCATCGTTCGCGCCGCTCAACGTCGCGGGCGCGCTCGCCGTCAGCGCGCCGGTGAACCCGTCGTTCCAGGCCGCCTGGGACACGCTGCACGCCGCCGTGCTGGCCAGGCTGCCGGGCACGCAGCAGCTGCAGAGCCTCGACCGGGCCAGTTGGCAGAAGGTGAAGGGCGAGTTCGACGCGCACCTCGCGTGGATCAAGGAGAAGCCCGCGCAGCCGTATGACACCATTCCGACAGAGCGGCTGGCCGCCCTCGA
>JAYWAO010000103.1:0-17813 GCA_043782365.1 Deltaproteobacteria bacterium | reverse complement strand
GCTCGGCGACGATGGCGACCACCGCCGCCTCGATGCCGCGCTTGAGCTCCATCGGGTTGTGGCCCGCGGCGACCAGCTTCTGGCCCTGCTCGTAGATGGCGGCCGCGAGCACGGTGGCGGTGGTGGTCCCGTCGCCGGCGACGTCGGAGGTCTTGGTGGCGACCTCGCGGACCATCTGCGCGCCCATGTTCTGGAAGCGATCGGAGAGGTCGATCTCCTTGGCGACGGTGACGCCGTCCTTGGTGACCGTGGGGGAGCCGAACGACTTGTCGATGACTACGTTGCGGCCCTTGGGACCGAGGGTGACCGCGACCGCATCGGACAGGATCCGCACGCCGCGCAGCATCTCTTCACGCGCCGCCTGGTGGAAGGTGATCTCCTTCGCCGCCATGTTGCCTCCTCAAGAGTAGAAAAGCCGGACCCCGCGCAGTGAGCGCGGAGCCGCGGCAACTTAGACATCCACAGCGCGATGTCAAGCCTTGGAGGGCGGGGACCCCCGTCTTCAGGCCAGCTTCACCGCTGCAGGAGGGTGCGGTCGCCATCGAACGTGCCGCGGTCGTCGAGCGGCAGCGTGTCCAGCTCCAGGGGCCGCAACATGTTCGGCGCGCAGCGCGGTCCCTGGTCCGACGAAGCCTGGAAGGGCTGGTGGGGCGCGAACCCTCAGCAGGCCAAGAGGGCCGTCACCAGGACGCCGGGCGGCACCTGGTGAGGAAGGTCTCGATCTCCGAGCCCGGCGTCCAGGACGCGAACCGCGGGTCGCTCCGGGCAGGGCTGGCGTCAAGTCCCCGACCGTCGCCCGAGCGCCCGGATCCGCCCCCACACCAGCGCCCTCGGCACCGTCATCTGCAGCGCCAGCATGCTTTCCTCCAGCCGGTCCGGGTGTGTGCGCAGCCGCTCGATGGCCTTGGACAGATCCCGCTCGATGCTGTCGCCGTAGGCGCCTCGCGCCTTCGCAATCGCCCCCTCCAGCAGCCTTTTCGCCGGCTTCATCATCGCCAGATCGATGAGGTCGCGGCTGTGCACCGCATCGTCATTCCATCGATCCGAGTTCGCAAGCAGCTTGCTCGCCGCCTGGTCGAGCGGGGTGAGGGTCGCAACGCCGCAGAGCCGGTCAGCCTCGCCAGGGGCCGCGAGGGCGATGCGCGCTTCAAAGACGACCTCGAACTTGATCTCGATGTCGGCGGCCCGCAGCATGGTCCGCAGGCCGTATTGGTCCGCGCGGATGTCGCGGGTCTGCTCGAGCGTGGCGCCGGGTCGGACGAGCGCCTGGATGCCCTCTTTGCCGGTCACGCGCTGGCGCAGGGACCGATAGCCCTCGAGCGAAGAGACGAGGAAGTCGATGTCCACCGACTCGCGATATTCGCCGTTCAGCAAGACGATCGCCGTTCCGCCACCGAAGAGGCAGTGGCTCTCCGCGAGCACGCCAGCGTCGAGCGACTCGAGCACGCTCGCGACCCTTCGGTGGTGTTCCCGCTCAAACAAGCAGCCGCCCTCCCCCCAGCTCCTCGACCAGCAGCTTGACCAACTCGAGCTCGCGCGGGTCGAGCGCGCGCCGATCGACGTGGCGCCAGTTCCGCTCGTAGAGGGTCAAGGCCTCCTTCGGGGAGATCGCGTCGCCCGCCTTCCGCTGCCAGGCAAGCTTCCTGAGCTGCGGATGGTCCTTGAGCCGGATGGTCTTCGGGAGCCTGGGACCCTCGCGCGCGCTCCTGGGCCGCGCGCGGGGATCGGCTAGCTCCAGGTCGAGACCTAGCGCGGCGAGTGCGCTCAGGTACGCCCCCATCGTGACCGAAGGCTCGCCCTGTTCGATCCGGTAGAGCGTCACCCGGGACATCCCGGCCGCCTCCGCAGTCGCGGTCGCGCTGGCGCCCAGCGCCTTGCGGTGGGCGCGGATGCGGTGGCCGAGCGCGGTCAGCCTCGCGGTGGCGGTCTTGCCGGCGGGAGGGGCGCGTGAGGGCATGGTGTTTCCCAAGCTAGTCGAAATGCGGCTGATTGTACAGAATGGGAATCAGATCGGCTGGCCCGCGCCGACAGCACAGCGCGTGTCTCCACCGCCGCATCGTCGAGGCGACCGGGCCGACCACGCTGCGCCTGGACGCGCGGAGGCGAGTGCGAGGGCTCGCCAGTCCGCACTGCAGTCGCCCTACCCCTGCTCGCGCCCCGCCGCCTGGTACTCTTGCAGACACTTCACCGTCAGCGGCCCGGCCTGCAGCGCCTCGATGGCCGCCACCGCCGCCCGGCACGAGGTGATCGCCGTGAAGTACGGGATCCCGTGCATCAGCGTCTGCCGGCGGATCGAGTAGGAGTCGGCGATCGCCTGTTTGTCGCTGGTGGTGTTGAGCACCAGCGCGATCTCCTTGTCGATGATCTTGTCGACGATGTTGGGCCGCCCCTCGGCCACCTTCAGCACCGACGTCACCGGCACCCCTTGCTCGCGCAGGTAGGCGGCCGTGCCAGAGGTGGAGCAGACCTCGAAGCCGCAGGCGACCAGGCGCCGCGCGAGGCCGGCCATCGGGGGCTTGTCCTCGTCGCGCACCGAGATGAAGACGCGGCCCTTGAGCGGCAGCGCGTTGCCCGCCGCGAGCTGCGCCTTGGCGAAGGCGCGGGGAAACGAGTCGTCGAGGCCCATCACCTCGCCGGTCGAGCGCATCTCGGGCCCCAAGATCGTGTCGGCCTGGGAGAAGCGGTGGAACGGGAAGACCGCCTCCTTCACCGAGAGGTGCTTGGGCACGAAGGTCTTGGTGATCCCCTGCTGCTCGAGTGTAATGCCAACGGTGGTGAGCGCGGCGATCTTGGCCCACGGGATGCCAGTGGCCTTGCCGACGAAGGGCACGGTGCGGCTCGCGCGCGGGTTCGCTTCCAGGATGTAGATGTCGGAGCCCTGCACGGCGAACTGCACGTTCATCAGGCCGACCACCTTGAGGAACTTCGCCAGCGCCATCGCCTGCCGCGAGATCTCCGCGATGATCGCCTCGGGCAGCGAGTACGGCGGCAGCGCGCAGGCCGAGTCACCCGAGTGGATGCCGGCCTCCTCGATGTGCTCCATCACGCCGCAGATCAGCTGGACCTGTCCGTCGCTGACCACGTCCACGTCCACCTCGACCGCCTCCTTGAGGAAGCGGTCGATGAGGATGGGCCGGGCTCCAATGCCTTCGCCTGCGGCTCCGGCCCGGGCGTCGGGGGACCCGCCGCCCTCCCCGGAGGCCTTCACCGCCTCGGCCGCGTACTTGAGCAGGGAGGCGTCGTCGTAGATGACCTCCATCGCGCGGCCGCCGAGCACGAAGCTCGGGCGCACCATCACCGGGTAGCCGATCCGCTGCGCGACCGCGACCGCCTGCTGCGCCGAGCGGGCGACGCCGTTCATCGGCTGGAGCAGCTTCAGCTCTTCGATACACTGCGCAAACCGCTCGCGGTCCTCGGCGATGTCGATCGCCTCGACCGAGGTGCCGAGGATGGGGATGCCCGCCTTGGCGAGACCCTCGGAGAGCTTGAGCGGCGTCTGCCCGCCGAACTGCACGATGGCGCCGATCGGCTTCTCGGCGCGCGCGATCGCCACGACATCTTCCAGCGTCAGCGGCTCGAAGTAGAGGCGGTCGGAGGTGTCGTAGTCGGTGGAGACCGTCTCGGGGTTGCAGTTGACCATGATGGTCTCGAACCCCGCCGCCCGCAGCGCGTACGAGGCCTGCACGCAGCAGTAGTCGAACTCGACGCCCTGCCCGATCCGGTTGGGGCCCGAGCCGAGGATCATGACTTTCTTCCGGTCGGTCGGCGCGGTCTCGTCCTCGTCCTCGTAAGTGGAATACAGATACGGGGTGTGGGCGACGAACTCGGCGGCGCAGGTGTCGACGCGCTTGAAGACCGGGTGGATGTCCTGCGCCTCGCGCTGGCGGAGCACCTCGCCGGCGGTGCAGCCCGCCAGCCGGGCGATCCGCTTGTCGCAGAAGCCCGCGCGCTTCCACTCCAGCAGCTGCTCGCGGGTGAACTTGCCGCCCTTCTCGACACCGGCCGCGACGATCTCCCTCTCCACGGCGAGGGCCGCGGCGAACTCGCGGATGAACCACGGGTCGATCATCGAGAGCGCGTAGATCTCCTCGGTGGTGAACCCCGCGCGCAGGCCCTCGACCAGCCAGAAGAGGCGGTCAGGCGTGGGCACCTTGATCAGGTTCTGGATCTTCTCGCGCTCGGCCGCGCTGTAGGTCCAGGTGCCCGGCGTGCCCTCGGTGCCGCGGTCGTAGCCGAGCGGCGACTCGAAGCCGTCCTTGCCCTCTTCGAGCGAGCGGAGCGCCTTCTGGAAGGCCTGGCCGAAGGTCCGCCCGATCGACATCACCTCGCCGACCGACTTCATCGAGGTCGTCAGCGTCCGATCGGCCTTGGGGAACTTCTCGAAGTTGAACCGCGGGATCTTCACCACCGTGTAGTCGATGGCGGGCTCGAACGAGCTGGGCGTGGTCTTGGTGATGTCGTTCTGCAGCTCGTCGAGCGTGTAGCCGACCGCCAGCTTGGCAGCGATGCGCGCGATGGCGAAGCCCGTCGCCTTCGACGCCAGCGCCGACGACCGCGAGACGCGCGGGTTCATCTCGATGACGACGATCTTCCCCGTGCCCGGCTCGACGCCGAACTGGATGTTGCTCCCGCCCGTCTCGACGCCGATGGCCCGGATCACCTTGCGGGCCATGTCGCGCATGTTCTGGTACTCGACGTCGCTCAAGGTCATCGCGGGCGCGACGGTGATCGAGTCGCCCGTGTGCACGCCCATCGGATCGATATTTTCGATAGAACAAATGATGACGACGTTGTCCGCCTTGTCGCGCATCACCTCGAGCTCGTACTCCTTCCAGCCGAGCACGGACTGCTCGACCAGCACCTCACGGGTGGGGCTGTAGTCGAGCGCGCGGCGGCCCATCTCCTCGAGCTCCTCGCGGTTGTAGGCGATGCCGCCGCCGAGCCCACCGAGCGTGAAGCTGGGCCGGAGGATGAGCGGGAACCCGATCTCCAGGCCGATCGAGAGGACTTCTTCGGAGTTGTGCGCGACGCCGCTCCTCGGGACGTGGAGCCCGATCGAGGTCATGCAGTCCTTGAAGCGCTGCCGGTCCTCGGCCTTCTCGATGGCGTCGAGTTGGGCGCCGATCAGCTGGCAGCCATACTTGGCGAGGATGCCGCGCCGGGCGAGCTGCACCGCGAGGTTGAGCGCGGTCTGGCCGCCGAGCGTGGGCAGGATGGCGTCGGGCCGCTCGGCCGCGAGGATGCGCTCGGCAGCCTCCACCGTGATCGGCTCGATGTAGGTGCGGTCGGCCCACTCCGCATCCGTCATGATGGTCGCCGGATTGGAGTTCAGCAGGATGGTACGGTAGCCCTCCTCGCGCAGCGCCTTGAGCGCCTGCACGCCGGAGTAGTCGAACTCGCAAGCCTGGCCGATGATGATGGGGCCAGAGCCGAGGAGAAGGATGGACTTGAGGTCTTGGCGACGGGGCATTTGGGGCGCAGCGTTTAGCATGGGGAGCGGCGCGTGACCACGGGCTCTGCGGCCGCACCCACCAACGACCCGCGCGTGGCCGCGGCTCTCGCGCGCAACGACGCGTACCTGCACGACTTCGTCGAGGCCCACAACCTCTGTCCGTGGGCGCGGTACTGCCGCGAGACAGGGCACCTGCACCGGCGGGTGGTGCTGGTCGCAGGAGGGCTGCAAGCGACCCCGGCGTGGAGCGCCGCCGTGGCCGCCGCCGATGCAGCGGTGCTGGAGGCCGAGTCGGCGCCGCCTGCTTCTCTGGAGGTGGGCCTCCTGATCTTCCCGGCGCTCGACGAGGCGCTCTCGACAGGAGCCGCGGCCGCCGAGCGCTGGACCGCCTTCTGCGGCGCGGTGCGCGCGGCCACCGAGGCGCGGCACGGGAAGCGCGAGCCGCCCTTCTTCTGCGTGCCGTTCCACCCGGACTTCCCCGAGGACCTCGCCACGCCCGCCCGCGCGGTGCGCTTCATGCGGAGGAGCCCGGACCCCACGCTGCAGCTGGTGCGGCGGTCGCTCTTGCGGGAGATCCGCGGGCGCAGGCCGGACACGCTGGTGGTGGATCCGACGAAATTGTCGGACGCGGAGCTGCAGGCGCTGCAGGTGCCGGAGAGCGTGTCAGACCGGATCGCGCGGGTGGATCTGGAGACGGTGAAGAGCCTGGGGGTGGAGGAGGCGCGGCTCATCCTCGACGCGGCACGGCGGCTGGGGCGCGGGACCTCAATTGAGCTCGTCGTCCCGGTGGATTCCGGCCCCGTCGGCCCAGTAGACCTTGCCGCCAGCGGTGGCGAGCCCTCCGAAGGGCCCGTTCCCCTCGGCCACCTGCAATGACTGCAGCGGCCTTGCGCGGTCGCTGCCTACGCCAAGCCGGGTGACGTAGTCAGCGACCCTCGCGAGCTTGTACGGCTCGCCGGCACCGAGGCTCGCGGACCAGAGCGTCGTGGCGGATGGGGCGCCCGTGATCCAGTAGATGGCTGCCCCATCGGTGGCGAGCGCGCTGACGTCCGTGGCTGCGACCCACGGCCCGCCACAGCTTGCGACGAGACAGGCGAGCGCGCCCACGAGACTGCACCCGCTTGGATTCATCGGCTCCCCCTCCCTCAAACATGCCACAAGCCTGGACCGCGCTCCTAGGAGCGCCGAACGGTTTGACCCCCGTCGCCAGACCATCGGCGCTCTAGCCTCGCGCTCCGGGGTGGAGGGCGGCGGGCCCGTGCCAGTCAACACTCAGGGCTCCGGCGTGGTGGTACTGTCGCCAGGTGTCCGACCCCGTCTCGATCCTGAAGAGTCTCGTCTCCTATCGCTCCGACGCCCTCGGCGGCGACGAGGCCGCGCTCGCAGGCCACCTCGCCGATCTGCTCCGCGCCCGCTCTCCCGACGAAGTGATCCGCGGCAGCACCCCGCGCGAGGGCGCCCACGACACGCACTGGGTCTTCGCCCGCTTCGGCACGCCCCGCCTGCTCCTCAACGCGCACCTCGACACCGTGCCCGTCGCCCCGGGCTGGACGGGCGATCCGTTCACCGCTCGCATCGACGCGACCAACCTCACCGCCCTCGGGAGCGCCGACACCAAGGGCGCCGCCGCGGCCATCCTCGCCGCGCTCGATGAGGTGAAGCCGCGTGACGTGGGCGTCCTCTTCTCGGGCGACGAAGAGCGCAGCACGCTCGCCATGCGCCACTTCCTCGCCACCGATCACTGGCGCGGCGCGGAGCGCGCGATCGTCTGCGAGCCCACCTCGCTGCGCGTCGGCACGCGGCACCGCGGCATCGTGTCGTTCGAGGCCACCGCCACCAGTCCGGGCGGCCACTCCTCGCGCGCCGACGGGTTGCCCTCGCCGATCGCGATCCTCGCTCGCCTCGGCGCCGCGCTCGACGCTCGCGCCATCGCCGCGCGCAGCGAGGGCCCGGAGGGCTTCAAAGGCCTCTGCCTCAACCTCGCGAGGCTCGATGGCGGTACCGCGTTCAACATCATCCCCAGCAAGGCGACGCTGCACGTCTCGCTGCGGCCGCCGCCCGGTGCGTCGCTGCAAGGGCTTCGCGACGAACTGACCGCGATCGCTCGGGAGGCCGCGCCAGCCGCGGTGCTGCGCTTCCTGCTCGACAACGAGCCGTTCCACACCAAAGACCCCGCCGCGTTCATCCCCTTGCTCGGCGAGGCTGCCCGCGCGCCGATCGACCTGGGCTACTGGACCGAGGCCGCGCTGCTCTCGGAGGCCGGCGTGGACGCCGTCGTCTTCGGGCCCGGGGACATCGCGGTGGCCCACGCGCCCGACGAGTTCGTGCCGCTGGAGCAGCTTCGCGAGGCGGCGCGGATCTTCGCGCGCACGTTCGCGGGCACCCGCTGAGGTTCCCGCTGAGGTTCCCGCTGACGTTCCCGCTTGCGAGCTGGGCAGCGCATCGGTAAGAGAGCGCCCCCGCGCGTTCCGGCCCTGCCGTTCCCAGCCTGTGCCCGCCCGAAGGAGGCCGATGGAACCCGCAGACGTGGTCCTCCGCTTCCTGGAGAGCGTCGGCAAGCGCTCGGAGGCCGACTTCTACCTCTCGCTCTTCCGCGCCGAGCCGAAGGAGGAGTTCGCCTGCCTCTCGGTGGACGCCAACGTCGCGCGGCACGCCTACGAAGCCGTTGTATTACACTTGAAGTTTCTCGGCGCGCTCGGCCTCTGGCCGGTGGTGGCGCTCGGCCTCTTCGAGCCTACCGACGCCCCCGAGCACGCCGCCCGCATCAAGCGTCGCCTCGACCGCGCAGCCGTCCCCTGCACGCTGATCTCCGCCCAGGGTCCCGCCCAGCTCGCGGAGGCCTGCCTCCTCGCGACCCGCAGCGGGATCATGCCCATCGTGGTGTTCACGGCGGCCGAAGGGGCCACCTCGGAGGAGCGGTTCGCCCGGCTTGGCGCGCTGCTCACCGCGCTGCGCACGCGCAAGATGATCTTCCTCCACCGCCCGGGCGGCCTGCGGCTGAAGGGCTCGCTGGTGCCGGTGGTGAACCTCTCCGAGACCTCGGGCGACGTCGCGGGCCTGGAGAAGAGCAAGGAGCTCTCGCGCAAGGAGCGCGCCCTGCTCGCCTGGTCACGCAAGCTCGTCTTCGAGCTGGTGCCGCACAAGATCACCGTGTCGATCACCTCGCCGCTCAACCTGCTGCGCGAGCTGTTCACCACCAAGGGCGCCGGCACCATGCTCCGGCGCGGCGCGAAGATCGAGAAGCGCGGCGCCTACGCCGAAGTGGACGTCCCGCGGATGCAGCGGCTCATCACCAGCGCCTTCGGTCGGCCGGTGTATGACACTTTCTTCGCGCGCGACGTCTTGCAGCTCTACCTCGAGCAGAACTACCTCGGCGCGGCAGTGCTCTGCGCGACGCCGCTCGGCGCTGCCTACTTGACCAAGTTCGCCGTCGACCGCGAGGCGCAAGGCGAGGGCATCGCGCGCGACCTCTGGGATGCTTTCGCCGCCGAGCACCCGCGCGTCTTCTGGCGGGCGCGGCCGAACAACGCGATCAACGAGTGGTACACCAAGCTCGCCGATGGCCTGATGCGGTTTCCGGAGTGGATCGTCTTCTGGAAGGGGCTGGAGCCGAAGAGCGTGCCGGAGGCGATCGCGTGGGCGCTCGCGCAGCCGGTGGACCTGCCGCCGCTGGTCGAGCCGGCGCCCGTGGCGGTGGAAGCGCCCCGCGCCTGAGGGCGGACGGCTGCGCCCTGCCCCCGTCGCACGACGAGAGCCGACGGTTCACGCGGAGAAAAACAGAGAGCGAGAAGAGAGGATCGCTGAGGAAAACTTGTTGGGTTGGCAAGGACGCCGCGCGCGCTGATCCGCGGGCCGATGCAAAACAACCAACCGCTCGCTCGCACGCCTGGGTCCGATCCTGCGCACAAACCCGACAGGCTTTCCTCCGCGTCCTCGCCTCTCGCTCGTTTTTCGCCCTCCGCGTGAACCGTCGGCAGTTGTCGCGCCCCGCAATCAGCAACCAACCCCGTCCGACGCAACATGGGTTGCAACCCGCCCCGTCCAGCCGCAGACTGATCTCCATGAGCGAGCTCGCCCCAGGCCTCCTCATCGCCGTCCCGCAGATGGACGACGACAACTTCTCCCGGTCGGTCGTCCTGATGCTCGAGCACGGACCCGACGGGGCGATGGGGCTCGTCTTCAACCGGCGCAGCGACGTCAAGCTGCGCGACGTCGGCGCCACCCACGGCCTCGAGGTGCACCACGGCGCGGGCCACGCCTACGTGGGCGGCCCCGTGCAGCCCGACCGCGGCTTCATCCTCCACAAGCGCGCCGACGTGCCCGATTCGGTGCGGATCACCGAGGGGATCTTCCTCTCGGTCTCCACCGACAGCCTGCGCCCGCTGCTCGAGGGCGACCCCACCCAGTACCGCCTCTGCCTGGGCTACGCAGGCTGGGGCCCGGGCCAACTGGAGCGCGAGGTGATGATCGGCGGCTGGCTCACCGGCGACGCCTCGGTGCTGCGCGTCTTCGACACCCCGGCCGAGAGGGTCTGGGACCTCGCCATCCGCGACCTCGGCGTCGATCCCGCTTTTCTCGTGCCCTCGGGGGGTCCGCAGTAGTAGAACCCGCGCAGACCTGCCGCCCTACCCGACCCAGGGACCACGGCGTGCAAGCAGCAAGGAGATGCCCAGATGGCGTTCGTGGTGGCCGAGCCCTGTATCGCGTGCAAGTACACCGACTGCGTGTCGGTCTGTCCGGTGGACTGCTTCTACGAGGGCGCCAACTTCCTGGTCATCCACCCGGACGAGTGCATCGACTGCGGGGCCTGCGAGCCCGTCTGCCCCACCAAGGCCATCTACCCGGAGGACGACCTCCCGGCGAAGTGGAAGGAGTACACGGCGCTCAACGCCGAGCTCTCCACCAAGTGGCCGGTGATCAACAAGCAGAAGGACGCGCTGCCCGACGCCGAGAAGTACAAAGAGGCCGAAGGCAAGCGCTCCATGCTCTCGCTGGATCCTGGCGGCAAGTAGCGAGCCCGTAGGGCCCGATTCCGGGTTCAGGCAAGAGGGACGATCGTGGGAGGGGACCACCCGAAAGCGCTGCTGCGCCGCTGGTCCGATCGAGCGGGCCGGCTCTCGCCCGAGGGTGGCGCGGGTCCGCTCACCCGCCGCGCTGAGAAGATCGCCGCGCGCCTCTCGGCAGGTCTTCCGGCCGGGCTGCGGCTGGCGCTGCAGCCCGAGGCGATGGTGCCCGGCAACGCGCTCCGGCTGCTGGTCGATGGCGAGCACGCCTATGGCGCGCTGCTAGAGGCGATCGGCGCGGCCCGGGAGCGGATCGATCTCGAGACCTACATCTGGGAGAGCGACTCCACCGGCCGCCGCTTCGCCGCGGCGCTCACCGAGCGCGCCAAGGCTGGCGTCGTCGTCCGCTGCCTGATCGACGGCGGCGGCTCGTTCGGCACCGACGACGCGATGTTCGACGGCCTGCGCGCCGCGGGCGGCCGGGTCGCAGTCTTCCACCCCGTGGGGCCCTGGCGCCGCCGCTGGGGCTGGACGGTGCGCGACCACCGCAAGCTGCTGGTGGTCGACGACTGCGTCGCCTTCACGGGCGGCTTCAACCTCGGCGACCCGTACGCCCCCAAGCACTGGAGCGGCGGCGCCTGGCACGACCTGCACGTGCGCATCGAGGGGCCGGTCACCAAGGCCTACGCGCGGCTCTTCGAGGACGCCTGGCGGTACGTCACCGGAGATGCGCGCCGCCGGCCGCCCTCGTCGCTCCTCGCGGCCGGGCCCGAGCGCGCCGACGAGGCCCCAGCCGTTGCAGCCGCAACCATTGCAACAGCAATGATTGCTTCGGCAAGCATCGTCCCGGCGCCCGCAGGCGGCGCCCCCGAGCAGGCGCTCCAGGGCCTCGTCCAGCCGCTCGCGGTGGGGCGCCGGATGAGCCGGCGGTTCATCCAGCGCCACTACCAGCACGCGGTGGCGATGGCCCGCGAGCGGGTCTGGATCTCCTGCGCCTACTTCATCCCCAACCGCTCGTGGCGGCGGGTGCTGCGCAAGGCGGCCGCCCGGGGCGTGGACGTGCGCGTGCTGGTGCCGAGGACCAACGACATCCCGGCGGTGCACTACGCCGGCCGCTACACCTACCAGGCGCTGCTCGACACAGGCGTGCGCATCTTCGAGTTCCTCCCCGCGATGCTGCACGCCAAGGCGCTGGTGGTGGACGGGGCCTGGGCGGGCGTCGGGAGCTACAACCTCGACCAGCGCAGCCTGATGTACAACTGGGAGGTGGCTGCGGCCATCATCGACCCGGGCCTCTGCGCCGCCCTGGAGGAGCAGTTCCTGGCGGACCAGCAGCACAGCCGCGAGATCGATCCGGTGCTCTGGCCCAAGCGGGGCCTGCAGCACAAGCTGCGCGAGCGGTTCTGGCACTTCTTCCGGATGCTGCTGTAGCTCGGAAGGTGCCCCGTGCATTGGAGGGGCCCCGCGCGCCTGGCTGCGCTATTGTGTCGCGCATGGGGCCGCTGCGCTCGGTGACTCACGTCCGTACGGCCATGCTCGCGCTCTGCGCGGCCTGTGTCGCCGCGCCGCCGCGGCAGCCCGAGGTGCGCGGGCTCCCCGCCGATGACCTCGACGCCCCGCTGTCGGCGGTGTGGGTGGGCCACGCGACGGTGCTCTTGCGGATGGGCCACGGGGTGCTGCTCACCGACCCGAACCTGAGCGACCAGATCGCGGTGGTGCCGCGGGTGACGCACGCGTCGCTGCGGCCGTGGGAGCTGCCGCCGATCGACGCGGTGGTGCTCAGCCACCCGCACCTCGACCACTTCGACGCGCCGACGCTCCGGCGCCTCGGCCCGCGGCCCGCCATCTTCTTCCCCGTGGGGCTCGAGGAGTATGCGGACGAGATCCTCCAGACCGACAAGCACTCCGTCGCGCAGTGGCAATCGGTAGAGCGCGCGGGCCTGAAGATCACCGCGGTGCCCGCGCGCCACCAGGGCGGCCGCTACGGCCTAGACTTCCTCTGGAACCACGCCTTCGGCGGCTGGGTGGTGGAGGGCGGTGGCCGGACCATCTACTTCGCGGGCGACACCGGGTACGACCCGAAGCTGTTCAAGGAGATCGGCGAGCGGTTCCCGCACATCGACCTCGCCTTCATCCCGATCGCTCCAGCGCGCTCGGGGCCTCCGAACCCCGACGACAAGTGGGGCCACGTCGGCCCTGAGCTGGCGCTCGACATCTTCGCCGACGTGAAGGCGGCCTACTTCGTGCCCATCCACTTCGAGGCGTTCTTCTCTTCGAGCGAGAAGTTCGGCGAGCCGCGGCGGAGGCTGATGGCCGAGGTGGAGCGGCGCGGCCTGCAGAGCCGGGTGCTGGCGTGGCGCACGGGCCAGCGGCTGGTGTGGACCGCGCAGGGGCCGCGGATCTGGGGTCCAGCGGCGGCGCCTGGCATGCCGATCGTCGCCCGCTGACAGGCCTCTGCGAGCCAATCGATTCACATAGTGTTCGATTACAAGTTCTAGACGTAGGGAGGTTATGCGCGCCTTTTTGCACCTCTATACGCGCGCCGGGCACCGGTGTTAGGGATCGCAGCCGTTGACCCTTGGGTGAGGCCGAACAGATGCAAACCATCCGCCCTTCGACGCCGCATCTCCGCTCCTGCCGGCCTTCGGGATCTCCGCTCCCGCTGGCCCTGGTCCTCTCCTCTCTTGCTGGCCTCGCATGCCCGAGTCCGCCGCCCGAGCCGTCGAACACCGGCCTCACGCCGCAGACGCACACCAAGTTCGCCATCGTCACCGGGGTCCACGCGGTCTCCTGCGACGCCTGTCATTCGGCCACCGAGACCTTCGCGAAGTTCGACTGCCTCGGCTGCCACGCGCACAGCGATCCGTCGGCCACCAACGGCTTGCACGGCGCGGTGCCCCCCGTGCTGGGCGTCTACAAGTACGCCAGCGCCGACTGCTACCGCTGCCACCAGGCCGACGACGGCCTCAAGAGCGCGTTCACCCACAACGGCGTCGTCAACGGCTGCGCGCTCTGCCACGCGACCGGAGCCTCGTTCGCGAAGCTGCCTGCTGCGGCCAGCGCCTTCGACCACCAGACCATCGGCAGCACCGACTGCTCCGCCTGCCACGTGGTGAGCAAGACCGCCTGGAAGCCGGCGACGCTGCCGATGGATCTCCGCTTCGATCCAGCGCGCACGTGGACGGTGGCGACGCAGACCCCGAGCTGGTCGGGCACCTCGATCACCGCGTTGGTCGCAGGCACGCAGGCGCTGCCGATGCCGATGACGCACCAGACGACGCAGGTGCCCGCCGCCGCGATGTCCGCCTGCACGACCTGCCACCAGATGAACGACGGCAACCTCTACCCCGGCTTCTTCCACGACGCCCTCACCGCGCAGGGCCTCGCGCAGCCGGTCGCCTGCCTGGAGTGCCACGCGGTGGTGCCGAGCAACGCCGCTTCGGCCACCTCGACCTCGATGCCCGCGGGCTTCGTCGGGCCCGTGGGGACCACGCCGCCCCGCGACCCGCCCTCGGGCGAGATGCGCCACGACGCCGTGGTCTGGAACAAGGAGGTGCAGACGGCGACGCCGCTGGTGACGCAGCGGTGCGAGACCTGTCACGTGACGCCCGATGGCGCCTCGGCCAAGCCGTGGTCGGTGGGCCTCGGCGGCGGCGCTGCCAAGGTGCGGTTCCACGCGTCGCTCACCGCCAAGGGCGTCGCCCAACCGGCCTCGTGCAACGACTGCCACGCCAACAACCGGCCCGCCCAGCTGACCAAGGCCAACGCCGCGGGCCTGCCGGCGGGCATGACCTACGACCACACCATCGCGCCCTCGCAGGCCGACTGCATCGCCTGCCACGCCGGGGGCGCCGGCTACACCTCGTGGAGCGACGGCAGCTACCACCACGTCGGTGACACCGCGCCCGCCTCCTGCCTGCCCTGCCACTCCGGAGAGCGGCCCACCACCGCCATCAACCCCACCAGCAGCTGGAAGAGCACTACCTACACCGCCTCGCCTTTCGACTACCTCACCAACGCGCAAGGGATCGGACACGGCAACGGCAACGACTGCGTCGCCTGCCACACGGGCCCCGGCACCGGGGCCTGGGGCACGCAGAACTGGCAGGGCGGGAAGTTCACCCACGCTGCCACCAACGACGCGGGCTCGACGTGCATCGCCTGCCACGTCGCCCAGCGGCCGGCGCAGGTGGTGAACTACACCGACGCCAACGGGCTTCCCGCGACGTTTGACCATTCGCTCAACGGGCTCGGCGACTGCTTCGGCTGCCACCAGGCCACCGTCACCACGGGCAAGTATGTGGTGAACCCGGGCGACTGGAAGGGCGGGCAGACCTACCCCGGCTCGACGCCGGTGGGCGCGGTCGATCAGTTCGTCAGCACCGCCACCTTCAAGCTGCTGCGGACCTCACCGTCGAACCCCACGCTGATCACCGGCGTCTCGACTGCGACGGCCACGCTCTACAACCAGCTCGTCCACACGGCCTCGTCGATCCCGTCCGCGTTCGGCCTCGCTGCGACAGCGGACCAGGGCAAGTGCTGGCACTGCCACGTCCACGACGCCGCGGGCAAGGTGACCTCGTTCTCGGGCGGCGTCTACCACCGGTCGCTCGACGCGTTCACGCCGACGCTGGGCGGCGCCGTCGCGGCGATCCCGCAGCCGATGACCCAGTGCACGCAGTGCCACGCGCAGCGTCCGCCGAACATCGTGGAGAAGGCGACGGGCACGCCCCTCATGCCCTCGCCGCTGCAACCGATGGACCACGGGGCCCTCTTCGCCTCGACGGTGACCATCGGCGGTGTGCAGGCCACTGGCGCCGCCTCGCTCGACTGCGCGGCCTGCCACCTCAAGCCCGGCGGCAACTGGACCGACGGCTTCTTCCACAAGAACATCGCCGCCGCGGTGCCGAAGGACTGCGCCGCCTGCCACTACCAGTTGATGGCGGACCCGAAGTCGTCCGACATGACGAGCGGGACCGACTTCGCGATGGTGCACGGCTCGCCCCTCATCACCTCGCAGGCGTGCGACAAGTGTCATACCGGCGCCCTGGCGAAGTCGGCCCAGACCCCGATCGCGCCCACGCAGTGGAGCGGCGGCGCCTACCACCCGGGCGTGGCGACGCAGCCGACCGCTTGCACCGACTGCCACACCGTCTCCGCGCCCAAGTCGAGCACGACGAGCGCGACCGTCTACACCATGCTGCTCGGCGGCACCTCGTCGAACCGGGCGCAGTGGCTCAGCCACACGGTCGCCGGGGTGGCGGGCAAGGAGTGCGCCCAGTGCCACCTCGCCGACGCCAAGACCACCGGCAGCGCCTGGAGCAAGAGCGACACCTTCCACGACAAGGTCAGCCCCGCCACCTGCCAGGGCTGCCACGGACTCGGCAACGGGAGCAGCACGGTGGCCACCAACAACAACCTGCCCCTGGGGCTCGTGAACTCACCCACCGTGAGCACCGCGGGTCAGAGCGCGGCCACCGGTGTGCCCGCGGGCACCTTCGACCAGCTCAGCCACACCGACTCCACCGTGACCACCCACGACTGCAACCTCTGCCACACCCAGTCGGGCCCCTCGAAGGTGGCGGGCGTGCAGGGCAAGGAGTGGGCGCAGGGTGCGTTCCACAAGAACTTCGGTAACGCGGTGCCGCTGGTGATCGACGGCACCACCAGCCGGTGCAGCAACTGCCACCTGAACGTGAAGCCCGGCCCCGCCTTCACCCTGTACGACCACACCTCCCTGACGGCGGCGCCCGGGACGCAGGACTGCGTCGCCTGCCACCTCGCCGGGCCCGATTGGAAGGGCTCGTTGGTCCCGGCCTCGGCGGTGAGCGATCCGACCAGGAGCCTCACGCTCACGAGCCAGGTGCCCACCTGGTCGGGCCAGTCGATCATCTCGGTTTCGCCGCTGCCGCAGACGCTGCCGATGCCGATGCTGCACACCTCCACCAACGTCCCCACCACCGCGTTCTCGGCGTGCGTGAACTGCCACTCCAACCCGAGCACGGGCTACACGGGCGGCGAGCTGCACGCCTCGCTCGTCTCGCTGAAGGCGGCCCAGCCGACGCTCTGCCTCGACTGCCACCAGGCCTCGGTGCCGGTCGGCTTCGTCGGGCCGGTGGCGGCGAGCCCCACGCGCAGCCCCGCGTCCGCGGAGATGCGGCACGGGGCGGTCGCGTGGAACAAGGACGTGACCACGGCCACCCTCCTCGTCACCCAGAGCTGCGGCGTCTGCCACATGGCGCCGATCGCCAGCACCACCTCGCCGTGGTCGGCGGGCACGGCGGCACAGCCGCTCGCGACCTACCACGCGTCGCTCACCAAGGCGTCGCTCGCGCAGCCCGGCTCGTGCCTCGACTGCCACGCCAACACGCGGCCGAAGACGCTCACCGCGCCGGGCGCCGCGCTGCCCGCGGGCCTCGCCTATGACCACACCATCGCGCCAGCGCAGAGCGACTGCATCGCCTGCCACTTCAGCGCCACGGCGGTGTCCACCTGGACGGGCGGCCGCTATCACCTCGCGGGCGCGGCTGCGCCTGGCACCTGCCTGCCCTGCCACTCGGGTGAGCGGCCGAGCGCGATCATCAACGCCACCGCCACCTGGAAGAGCGTGACTTATACCGCCTCTCCGTTCGACTACCTGACCAACGCCCAGGGCATCACCCACGGCAAGGGCGCCGACTGCGTCTCCTGCCACGCCGGGCCGGGCATCGGCGCGTGGGGCAGCACCCAGAACTGGCAGGCCGGCGTCTTCCCCCACGGCCCGGCGACCGCCGCCGGGATCACCTGCATCGCCTGCCACCTCTCGCAGCGGCCCACCGCGCCCGTCCCCTACACCAACTCGCAGGGCCAGCCCGCCACCTTCGACCACCTGGCCAACGGCACCGGCGACTGCATCGGCTGCCACACCGCGACCGTCACGGCGGGCAAGTACGTCGCCTATCCGGCCGACTGGAACGGCGGCCAGGGCTACCCCGGCGCGAGCCTGGTGGGCTCACCGACGCAGTTCATCTCGCTCACCGAGCTGGCCCTGCTGCGCACCAACCCTGCCAGCCCGAGCCTGATCACCGGCGTCTCCACCACGCAGGCCATTCTCTACAACCAGTTCCTCCACACCTCGCCCGCGGTGCCCGCGCAGTTCGGGTTGGGCGCCTCCGCCGACACCACCAAGTGCTGGCATTGCCACGCCAACGACGGCGCGGGGCACGTCACCTCCTTCGCCAACGGCCAGTACCACCCCGCGCTCGACAACTTCACCGCCACGCCCGGCGGCGCCAAGACGCCGCTCTCACAGGCGACCAACCGCTGCGACGACTGCCACACCGTCCCGCCGTACAACATCGTGGAGAAGCTGGTCACCG
>JAYWAO010000102.1:0-6578 GCA_043782365.1 Deltaproteobacteria bacterium | reverse complement strand
GGCTCGAGCAGCTGCAGAAGGAGCACCCGCGCGTGGGCGACGTCCGCGGCATGGGCCTGATGCAGGCGATCGAGCTGGTGAAGGACCCGAAGACGAAGGAGCCCGATCCGGCCGCGGCCAACAAGGTCCTGGAGGCGGCGCGCAAGCGCGGACTCCTGCTCGGCAAGGGCGGCACCTACGGAAACGTGCTCCGGATCGCGCCGCCGATGATCGTCAACAAGGAGCAGATCATCCGGGCGCTCGAGACCATCGCGCTGTCGGTCCGCGAGGCGCTCTCGTGATCGGCGGCCGCGCCGCCACCCTGCGTCTCTGCGTGGCCTGCGCGGGCCTCGCGCTGTCGGCCGCGCTGGCGGGCTGCACCCAGAGCGGCCGGCCGCCCACGCTCGACGACGGGCTCTCGGTGGAGCAGCCCGGCGGCGGCGCGACCAAGCTGCTGGCGGCCGGGGACCAGCTCCCCACCTCGGCCACCGAGGCCTTCGTCACCTCGAAGGACGAGGAGACGCGGCTGTACATCCATGTGCTCCGCGGCGCGAACAAGAAGGCGAGCGCGCTGAGGAGCGACGGGTGGTGGGTGGTAGACGGGCTCTCTTCGGCAGCGGCGGGCCTGGTGCGGGCGCAGGTGACGTTCGAGGTGGACGCGAAGCAGCAGGTGACGGTGATCGCGCGGGAGGAAGACCGGAAGCTGAAGGTGTCCAAGGCCGATCCGAAGTCGCAGGCGAGGATGACCGCGGCGCTGCTGCAAGAGCCCGACGACGACGATGACGGCGTGGAAGAAGAGTAATACGTAGGCACGCTTCGACGGCGCCGGGCGCAGTGAGCGCCGCGGCACATCGCCGCGGACCCGCGAAGTCGTGACCACGCCGTGACACCCAACGCCCAGCGTCCGCCTCTTCCGGAGGCTGCGCATGGGCGACACCGAGCACCAGTTCCACATCCCGGTGATGGGCACGGGCTTCACCGTCGACTCCGCGCTGCGGGTGGCCAGGCTGGGCATCACCACGGTGATCTCGCTCGCCGACGACCGCGTCATCGAGCGGGTCCGCAAGCACTACGCGAAGCGGCTGGGCTTCAGCGACGAGCCGATCTCGCCGCGCGACGGCGATGCGCGCGCCAGGCGGATCACCGCCTGGCTCGACCTGGTGGACGCGGTGGTGCAGCGGCAGATGATCGAGGTGCGCGCCCTGCCCTTCGAGCCCGGGAACGACAAGTGGCGCTACTTCTCGCTGCTCCCGCAGCAGTCGCTCCTGGGCCTCGGCTTCAAGCGGCTCCGCGGGCTGCCTGCGGGCGCCGAGCGCGAGGCGCTGGCGGCCAGGCTCACCGCGCAGCTGCAGCCCGGCGGCATCGACGTCAACATCATGACCAAGATCGACGGGCAGGCGCGCGACCCTGACGGCGCGCTGCTCGGTCCGGAGTTCTCCGCGGCGAAGGCCGCGCTGCGCGGGTTCGCCAACTCTACGCTCCGAGGAAAGCTGGTGCTCTCGGCCGGGGTCAATCCCGGGCTCTTCGGGGCCCTCGAGCAGTACCCGGCGTTCTACCGGGACGAGACCGGCGTGGTGCACAAGCCCATCGTGCTCAAGGTGTCCGACCTGCGCTCGGCGCTCATCCAGGGCAAATACCTCGCGAAGAAGGGCCTCGAGGTGGCCGAGTTCCGCATCGAGTCGGGGCTCAACTGCGGCGGCCACGTCTTCCCCACCGACGGCGAGCTGATGGGGCCGATCCTCGAGCAGTTCCAGGCGCAGCGGGAGACCTTCCCGGCCATCTTCGAGCCGCTCATCGAGGCGTGCCTCGTCAAGAGCGGGCGCGCGGTGCATCCGCTCGGCAGGAGCCGACGCATCGCGGTGACCGCGCAGGGCGGCGTCGGCAACCACGGCGAGCAGCAGCGGCTCTTGGAGTATTACACTTGTGACGCGGTGGGCTGGGGCAGCCCGTTCCTCCTCGTGCCCGAAGTGGTGCTGCTCGACGACGACACCCGCGCCCGGCTCGCCGCCGCCGACGAGTCCGACCTCTACGTCAGCGACGCCTCCCCGCTCGGCGTGCGCTTCAACAACCTGCGCGGCTCGTCGTCTGAGCGGTTCATGCGCGCGCGCATCGACGACGGCAAGCCGGGCTCGGGCTGCCCGAACAAGCTGCTCGCCTCGAGCACCGAGTTCGGCCCGGAGCCGCTCTGCACCGCGTCGGCCGAGTACCAGAAGCTCAAGCTGGCCGCCCTCGGGAACTCCGCGCCGCCCGCCTTCGACGCGGCCGGGCCGCAGGAGAGCCTGCTCTACGCCAAGCAGTGCCTCTGCGATCACCTCGGGAACGGCACGCTCCTCTCGCTCGGCATCTCGGAGACGCCGCTGCCCGTGGCGGTCTGCCCCGGGCCCAACCTCGCGTACTTCGACCGCACCTACTCGCTGGAGGAGCTGGTCGACCACATCTACGGTCGCGGGCCCTCGCTGGTGCCCGGCGACCGGCCCCACTTCTTCGCCAAGGAGCTGGAGCTCTACGTGGACCACTGGGCCCGCCTCGACCAGAGCGCCGACCCGAAGGTGCAGAAGCTGGCCGCGCCGTTCCGCGAGCGGCTGCTGGCGGGGCTCGAGCGCTACCGCAAGCTGGTGCAGCGGCCCGCGTTCCCGGGGGAGAACCTCGGGTCGCTGCGAGACGCCGTGGAGGCTGCGGCGGTGAGGCTGGGCGGCGTACAGGAGTCGCCGCCGGCTCCGACGGGCAGGCGCACGGAGGCGCCGATGGAGGCCTGAACGCCACGCAGGCCGTGGACGCCTGGGTGTTGGGAGGGCGGCGTGGACCTGCACCCCGATTTGACGGACCTACTTGGGGCATTGGCCGATTCGAAGGTTGACTACCTCGTCGTCGGCCGCCGCCTGCAAACGCCACGGGTCGGGAGGTGTCCGCGCCCGAGTGTCGAAAATTGGCCGAGCGCCGGGGCGATGCAGGAGACCTCCGCCCACCACAAGCGAAACCGCGATGGATATCCGGATCAAATAGCACGGGGCCAGGGCGTGAAGACCCCTCGGTCAATCGGTCGTTTCCAGATCGCGCGACCGCGGGTAGTGTACTTGGAATGGCCCTCCATCCCGTCCCCGCTCCGCGCGCGCCGTTCGAGGAGCTCACCCCTCCGCTGACGGCCGACCAGGCGCTGGCCGAGGCGTCGCGCTGCCTCTACTGCTACGACGCCCCGTGCATCCGCGCCTGCCCCACCGAGATCGACATCCCCACCTTCATCAAGAAGATCGCCACGGGCAACCTGGTCGGGTCCGCCAAGACGATCCTCGAGGCCAACGTGCTCGGCGGCTCCTGCGCGCGGGTCTGTCCGGTCGAGGTGCTCTGCGAGGGCTCCTGCGTCGAGAAGACGCTGGTGAAGCGCCCCATCCAGATCGGCCGCCTGCAGCGCTACGCGACCGACTACGTGCTCGCCCGCGGCCTCGACGTGCTGGTGCCCGGCGCGTCCACCGGCCGCAGCGTCGGCGTGATCGGCGCGGGTCCCGCGGGCCTCGGCGCTGCCGCCGAGCTGAGGAAGCAGGGCCACGCGGTCACGCTCTACGACGAGCGCGCCCTCGGCGGCGGCCTCAACACCTACGCGATGGCCGAGTACAAGCAGACCGCCGCGCTCGCGGTGGCCGAGGCCGAGAGCGTGGTGCGGATGGGCGCCGAGCTGAAGCTGGGCGTGCGCGTCGGCCTCGACGTGAAGTTCGAGGAGCTCCTGGAGAAGCACGAGGCGCTCTTCATCGGCGTCGGCCTCGGCAACACCAGCCGGCTCGGCACGCCGGGAGACCGCCTGCCCCACGTGCACGAAGCGCTCGCCTGGATCGAAGAGCTGAAGAAGAGCCCCGAGACGGTCTTCCGGCTGAGCGGCAAGGAGGCGGTGGTGATCGGCGGCGGCAACACGGCCATCGACGCGGTGACGCAGGCGCGCAAGCTGGGCGCGCACGCCACGCTGGTCTACCGCCGCAGCGAGGCGAACATGAGCGCCTACCGGTACGAGATCGACCTCGCCCGCGAGATGGGCTGCCACCTCCTGTTCGAGCGCGCGCCCCTGCGGATCGAGCCCGGGGTGCTGGTCGTCTCGACGCCCGGCGGCGGCGAGCAGCGGCTCTCGGCTGACCTCGTCATCGCGGCGGTCGGACAGCAGAAGCGCACCGACTTCCTCGCCTCGATCCCCAGCGTCACGCTCGACGAGAAGGGCCGCGTCATCGCCGACCCGAAGACCCTGCAGACCGGCAACCCGCGCATCTTCGCGGGGGGCGACTGCGTCAACGGCGGCAAGGAGGCGGTCAACGCGGTGGCCGAGGGCAAGAAGGCCGCCCGCGCCATCCACGCCTGGTTCACCGCCAACCCTGCCAAGCCTGCCAACACCGCAGCCTCCCAGCCGGAGCGGACGTGAGCGAGAGCACCGTGAGCACCGCCAACAGAGAGCGCACCTTCACCCGGCTGAACCTCGCCGACATCGACCTCTCCTCGGAGATCGCCGGGATCAAGTCGCCGAACCCGTTCTGGCTGGCCTCCGCGCCGCCCACCAACATGGGCAGCATGGTGCAGCGCGCGTTCGAGGCGGGCTGGGGCGGCGCCGTCTGGAAGACGCTCGGCGACCCCATCATCAACGTCTCCTCGCGGCTCGCGTCGATCGACTACGGCGCCCGGCGCATGCTCGGTCTCAACAACATCGAGCTGATCACCGACCGGCCCTTGGCGGTGAACTTCAAGGAGATCGAAGAGACCAAGGTCAGGTTCCCCAAGCACGCGGTGATCGTCTCGCTGATGGTCGAGAGCAAGCGCGAGACGTGGCACGAGATCGTCAAGCGCTCGAACGACTCCGGCGCCGACGGCATCGAGCTGAACTTCGGCTGCCCGCACGGGATGAGCGAGCGCGGCATGGGCGCGGCGACCGGGCAGGTGCCCGAGTACTGCGCGATGATCGTCGAGTGGGTGAAGGAGGCGGCGAAGATCCCCGTCCTCGTCAAGCTCACGCCCAACGTCACCGACATCAACCAGCCGGCGCGCGCGGCCCGCAAAGCCGGGGCTGACGGACTCTCGTTAATCAATACTATCAACTCGCTGATGGGCGTGGACATCGACTCGTGGGAGCCGGCGCCCAACGTAAACGGGCGGTCCTCCCACGGCGGCTACTGCGGCCCGGCGGTGAAGCCGATCGCGCTGCACATGCTCTCCTCGCTCGCCAAGGACCCCAAGGTGGGGCTGCCCATCTCGGGCATCGGCGGTATCGAGAGCTGGCGCGACGCGGTGGAGTTCTTCCTCCTCGGCGCCACCAACGTGCAGGTCTGCACGGCCGTGATGCACTATGGTTATCGAATCATCGACGACCTGGTGGACGGCCTGAAGGGCTACCTGCTCTCCAAGGGGCTGCGCAGCCAGACGGAGCTGATCGGCAAGTCGGTCAAGCGGATCGACGACTGGGGCAACCTCGACCTCAAGTACGACGTGAAGGCCCGCGTCGACCACGCCAAGTGCATCGGCTGCAACCTCTGCTACATCGCCTGCGAGGACGGCGCCCACCAGGCGATCGAGCTCGATGGCCCGCTGGTGAAGATCGCCAACGGCACCACCCGCGCGGGTCCGCGCATCGTCGACGCCGAGTGCGTCGGGTGCAACCTCTGCTCGCTGGTGTGCCCGGTGCAGGGGTGCATCTCGATGGTGCGGGTCGACCAGGGGGGCGAGGAGCTGAGCTGGAACGAGCGCGCGAAGCGGGGGATCAAGGAGCCGCCGCGGAGCACGGGGCACTGAGCCTGCGCAGTCCCTGTCGCCGGACCGCAGGTGAGGTGGAGGAGACTCGTGCGCTCCTCGGTGGTAGCGTCCGCCCCCCCATGGCGCTCCCTCGACTGACCCGGCCTCTGGTCCGCAAGCACGGTGTCCTCCAGCCCACCTCCTGGGAGGAGGCGCTCGACGCCGCCGCGCGCGGTCTCGGCGAAGCGAAGCGTCTACACGGCGGCACCTCGGTGGGCCTGTTCAGCTGCTCGAAGGCCACCAACGAGGTGAACTACCTCGCGCAGAAGGTGATGCGCGGCGCGCTCGGCTCCAACAACATCGACAGCTGCAACCGGACCTGACACGCGCCTAGCGTCGTCGGTCTGGCGACGGTCTTCGGAGCTGGCGGGAGCACCTCGAGCTACCGCGAGGCGGAGGAGACCTCGTGCGTGCTCCTCTGGGGCTCCAACGCGCGCGAGGCGCACCCGATCTGGTTCCACCACCTGCTCAAGGGCGTGCGGCGGGGCGCGAAGCTCTTCGTGGTGGACCCGCGGCGGACGGCCTCCGCGCAGTGGGCCGAGGGCTGGCTCCCGGTGCGCGTGGGCAGCGACATCTCGCTCGCCAACGGCATGGCCAAGGTGATCCTCGACGAGGGCCTCGAGAACCGTGAGTTCCTCGGCGCCGCGGTCGAGGGGCTCGAGGCCTACCGCGCGGTGGTCGATCGCTATCCGCTCGATCGCGTCGAACGCGAGACCGGCGTCCCCGCGCAGCTCGTCCGCACCGCCGCGCGCGCCTTCGCGCAGGCTCCCCGCGCGATGATCTGCTGGACGCTCGGCATCACCGAGCACCACAACGCGGTCGACAACGTGCTCTCGCTGATC
>JAYWAO010000101.1:0-6596 GCA_043782365.1 Deltaproteobacteria bacterium | reverse complement strand
AAGACCGCGCAGGGCTACTCGGTCGCGGTGGTGACGCAGCCGACGGGCCTCTCCCAGACCTGCGCGGTCTCTGCGTCGAGCCCGAGCCCTGCGAGCGGAAACCCGTCGAACAACGTCACCGATCTCGCGATCGCCTGCGTCACCAATGCGTTTGCGATCGGCGGGAGCGTGCTGGGGCTGCCCGCTGGCGCCTCGCTCTCGCTGCTCGACAACGGCGGCGACGCGCTCGCCGTCCCCGGGGCTGGAGACGGCAGCGCGCCCACGCCGTTCGTCTTCGCGACCCCCCTCCCCAGCGGCGCGGCCTACGCCGTCACCATCGCCTCGCAGGGCGGGCCGGTCTCTTGCTCGCTCACCTCGGGCGCGTCGGGCACGGTGGCCGCGGCCAACGTGGGCGCCGTGCTGATCACCTGCGTGCCCACCTTCACCATCGCGGGCGCGCTTTCGGGCTACACGGGCGCCGGCCTCGTGCTGCGTAACACCATTACCGGCGGCGCCGTGCTGGAGTCGCTCACCGTCTCCGCCAGCAGCACCACCTTCGCCTTCACCAAGCCCGTGACGCGCGCGCAGGGCTACGCCATCTCCGTCGCGACGCAGCCCGCCGCGCCCGCGCAGGTCTGCAGCCCGAGCGGAGCCACCGCGACGCCTCCCTCGGGCAGCCCGGCCGCCAACGTGACCGACCTGGCCTTCGCGTGCGCAACCACCTCCTTCACGGTGGGCGGCGCCGTCACGGGCCTGCCCGCTGGCGCCTCGGTGACGCTGCTGAACAACGGCGTCGACTCCAAGGTGGTCGCCGGCGCGGGCACGGGCGCCGCTCCGGTGGCGTTCACCTTCACCACCAAGGTGGCGAGCGGCGGCCGGTACTCAGCGGTGATCACCGATCTCTCGCCGGGCGCGCTCGGTTCGCTCTGGGTGGGCGGGTCGTGGTCGGGTACGTTGACCTACAAGGGCCGCACGCCCGCGCTCGGCACCACCGCCGCCGTGGGCGAGCCGCTGCTGCTCCACTTCCCGCAAGGTCCGCCGTGAGCAAGCAGAACCAGCAGCACGACGTGAAGGCCGACGCAGCGCCGCACCAAGGCCATGCCGAACCGCCTGGCGCGCAGCCCGGCGACGCGGCAGCGGCCTGCGGGGGCGGGTGCTCGCGGCGCGCTGTGCTCCAGTGCGGCGCTGCCGTGGCGGCCCTCCCAGCGCTCGCCGCGCTCGGCGGCTGCGCGCCCCGCATCGCGGCGCCGCGGGCCATCGACGTCGCCGCGCCCGCAGGCAGCATCGTCTCGGTGGCGCTCAGCCGCGTGCCGGAGATCTCGAGCACCGGCTCCAGCCTGCTGCTCCACGCCGCCGCGCTCGACGGCGCCGGACGCCCGCTCTCGCTCCTGGTGGTCAACTCCGCCAGCGCGGGCCTGCTCGCCTTCGACGGCTACTGCACGCACTCGTCCTGCGAGGTGGCTTGGGACGCCGAGGCAGATCAGGTGGTCTGCCCCTGCCACCTCTCGCGCTTCGACATCTCGGGCGCGGTGGTGAGCCCGCCCGCGAAGGAGAACCTCACGCCCTTCGCGATCAAGATCCAGCACGAGAACCAGCTGCTCTCGGTGGACATCGGCGACGTCGCCGAGCCGCCCGCGTTCCCGGCGGCGGTGGACGGCAGGATCACCTTCACCCTCGACGACCTCCCCGGCCTCAAGAAGGTGGGCGGCGCGGTGACGGGCCACGCCAAGGGGGTCGTCTTCCCGCTGATCGTGCTGCGCGCTGCTGCCGACAAGCTCGCCGCGTTCAACGCCCGCTGCACGCACCAGGGCTGCTCGGTGTACGGCACCGGCGCGCAGCTGCTCATCTGCAAGTGCCACGGCTCGCTCTTCGGCGCCGACGGCAGCGTCAAGCTCGGCCCGGCGGCGTTGCCGCTCACGCGGCTCGAGGTGGTCTCCTTCGACGGCGCGACCGCCGTGGTGAAGGTGGCCTGATGCGCCTGCGCTTCCTCCTCTGCGCGCTGCTGCTGGGCCTGCCTGCAGCCGCGGCCCGGGCCGACCAGCCTCCTCCTGGGCCGGCTGCGCTGGAGGACGCGCCGCTCGTCTCCTTGGAGGCCGGCGCGCAGGTGGGCCAGCGCAGGCTCACCTGGCGCGACCGCGTCACCCCGGGCCTCGCGGGCTACCAGAGCGGCGTGATGGGGCTGGGCGTGCTGTCGATCGAAGCGTCCCCCGCGCGAGGGAAGGGCCTGCCGATCGTCAGTGAGGTCGGCCTCGTGGGCTCGGTGGCCCGCTCGCTGCGCGCGCACGACGCGGGGCCCGCAGGTTCGCCCGGGCTCGATTCGCTCTGGCACGCCTGGGAGGTGGGCGGCCGCTACCGGGGCACGGCGGGCGGCGTCGAGTATTACAGTGTGTCGCTGCGCTACGGCTCGAGCCGCTGGGACTTCACCGGCCCGCCGCAGCCGGGCACGCTGTTGCCCGGCGGGTTCCTGCAGTGGTGGCGCCCCGGGCTCGACCTGCGCCTGCCGCTCGGACCTGCCGCGCTGACGCTCTCGGGCGGTTATCGATTCGTCGCCGTCCGCGACGCCATCGGCCGCGCCTTCCCGCGCGCGGAGGTGGGCGGCCTCGACGGCGCCCTGGTCTTGTCGGTCGACCTCCCGCAGCGCCTCCGGCTCAAGCTGGGTGGGCGCTACCTGCGCTTCTTCTCCACGCTGCACCCCTTGCCAGGCGACAAGTTCGTCGCCGGCGGAGCCCTCGATGAGTACGCGGTCCTCGACCTCACGCTCGCCTGGCGGGTCTAGCCGGGTGGGCCGCCTGCGTCTGAGCGGAGCGCTCGCCTGCGGGGCGCTGGCAGTGCTCTGGGCTGCCCTCGGCGCGGGCGGCTGCGCCGGAGGCCTCGAGGACCCGGCGCGCTTCATCTACCTGCTCGAGGACGGCGGCGCGCAGGCGACGGACTCCGGCGCGCACGACGCGGGCCCCGGTGACGGCGGACCAACGGACGCTGGCCCCACGGACGCGGGCGACGCGGGGCAAGCCGACGCCGGAGACGCGGGCTCTGCCGACGCTGGAGACGCCGGCCCGTGACGCAGGCACCGACGCTGGTCCGGCCGACGGTGGCCTCGACGCGGGCGCCCACGACGCCGGTCCGCCCGACGCGGGCTGCAACCCGGTAACACTCTTCTTTGGGCCGTCCTGTGCCACGGGCCTGTGCCACTCGGCCGACATCCAGCAGGCCAACCTCGACCTCGCCTCCCCGGGCATGCCCGGCCGCCTGGTGGGGAAAGCGTCGAACGGCTACCCGGGCCTCCTCTTGATCGACCCGGCCAACCCGGACAACAGCTTGATGTACACGAAGACCACCGTGAACCCGCCGGGCAACGGCTTCCAGATGCCGCTCGCGCTCGATCCGCTCACCGACGTGCAGGCCGCCTGCCTCTTGGAGTGGGTCCGCAACGCAGCAGCGCAGTGAGCGCAGGCGCCAGACCTCGGAGCCGCCGCGCCGGGCGTGGGGCGTCGGGCTCCCCAGGACCTGCGATCTTCGAGCGCGCTCTCCCGCCACCGGCTATTGTGCCGCCCTGTTTTGTGGTCACGCCTCCAGTGCCAAGAAAAGCGCGCGCCACGGCCAGTGACATCGCCCCGATGCGAGGAGACGCCCCGTGCCGAAGACCCCCGACGCAGACCCGGTGGAGACCCGCGAGTGGATGGATTCGCTCGGCAGCGTCATCGAGCACCAGGGCCTCGGCCGCGCGCAGGACCTGCTCGAGCGCCTGATCGACAAGGCCCGCAAGTCGGGCGCCGACCTCCCGTTCAGCGCCAACACGCCCTACGTCAACACCATCCCGGTCGAGCTGCAGCCGCGCCGGCCGAGCGACTTCACGGTCGAGAGCCGCCTCTCGGCGATCACCCGCTGGAACGCGATGGCGCTGGTGCTGCGCGCCAACAAGGAGTCGAGCGAGCTGGGCGGGCACGTGGCGAGCTACGCCTCGGCGGCCACGCTCTACGACATCGGCTTCAACCACTTCTGGCGCGCGCCGGGCGGCGGCCACGGAGGGGACCTGATCTACTTCCAGGGACACTCCTCGCCGGGCATCTACGCGCGCGCGTACCTCTCGGGGCGCATCAGCGAAGAGCAGATGACCAACTTCCGCCAGGAGGTCGACGGGCACGGGCTGCCCTCGTACCCGCACCCCTGGCTGATGCCCGACTTCTGGCAGTTCCCCACCGTCTCGATGGGGCTCGGGCCGCTGGTGGCGATCTATCAAGCGCGGTTCCTCCACTACCTGCACGACCGCGGCTTCGCCAACACCGAGGACCGCAAGGTGTGGGCCTTCCTCGGCGACGGCGAGATGGACGAGCCCGAGTCCACCGGCGCGATCGGGCTGGCGAGCCGCGAGAAGCTCGACAACCTCATCTTCGTGGTGAACTGCAACCTGCAGCGCCTCGACGGCCCGGTGCGCGGCAACGGCAAGGTCATCCAGGAGCTGGAGGCGACCTTCCGCGGCGCCGGCTGGAACGTCCTGAAAGTCATCTGGGGCAGCCAGTGGGACGAGCTGCTCGGGCGCGACGCGCAGGGCAAGCTGCTCGAGCTGATGAGCGAGTGCGTCGATGGTGATTATCAGACCTTCAAGTCCAAGGACGGCGCCTACGTCCGCAAGCACTTCTTCGGCCGCAAGCCCGAGACGGCGGCGATGGTCGCCCACCTCACCGACGACGAGATCTGGAGCCTGACCCGCGGCGGCCACGACCCGATGAAGGTGTACGCGGCCTACAAGGCAGCGGTGGAGCACAAGGGCCAGCCGACGGTGATCCTCGCCAAGACGGTGAAGGGCTTCGGCATGGGCGACGCCATGGAGGGTCAGAACATCGCCCACCAGGCGAAGAAGATGAACGCCGAGCAGGTGAAGGCGTTCCGCGACCGGTGGCGGCTGCCCATCCCCGACAGCGAGGTGGAGGCGGTGCCGTTCTACAAGCCGCCGGCGGACGACCCGGCGATGCTGTACCTCGCCGAGCGCAACCAGGAGCTGGGCATGCTCCCGCAGCGCCGCCGCAAGGCCGCGCCGCTCGAGGTGCCGCCGCTCGCCGCCTTCGACGCGCAGCTGAGGAGCAGCGGAGAGCGCGAGTTCTCCACCACCATGGCGTTCGTCCGCCTGCTCAACACGCTCGTCAAGGACAAGAAGATCGGCAACCGGGTGGTGCCGATCATCGCCGACGAGGCGCGGACCTTCGGCATGGAGGGCATGTTCCGGCAGCTGGGCATCTACTCGCGCGTGGGGCAGCTCTACCAGCCCGAGGACGCCGACCAGCTGATGTTCTACAAGGAGGCGAAGAGCGGCCAGATCCTGCAGGAGGGCATCAACGAGGCGGGCGCGATCTCCTCGTGGATCTCGGCGGCGACCTCCTATTCGACGCACGGGGAGCAGATGATCCCCGTGTATATCTACTATTCGATGTTCGGCTTCCAGCGCGTGGGCGACCTCGCGTGGGCGGCGGGCGATTCGCGCGCGCGCGGCTTCCTGGTTGGCGGCACGGCGGGGCGCACCACGCTCAACGGCGAGGGCCTGCAGCACGAGGACGGCCAGAGCCACCTCTGGGCCGCGCAGATCCCCAACTGCGTCGCCTACGACCCGGCGTTCTCGTTCGAGCTGGCGGTGATCTTCCAGGACGGCCTGCGCCGGATGTTCCAGGAGCAGGAGGATATCTTCTACTATCTGACGGTGATGAACGAGAACTATGCCCAGCCCGAGATGCCGAAGGGGGCCGAGGCGGGGATCCTCAAGGGGATGTACCTCTTGCACGAGGCGCCGGCGGGCACCGGGCCGCGCGTGCAGCTGCTCGGCTCGGGCACCATCCTGCGCGAGGTGATCGCGGCCGTCGAGCTGCTCGAGGAGCTGGGCGTGGCCGCGGACGTCTGGAGCGTCACCAGCTTCAGCGAGCTGGGCCGCGACGGCAACGCCGCCGAGCGCTGGAACACGCTGCACCCGGAGGCCCCGGCGCGCGTGCCGTACATCGCCAGCGCGCTCGGTGAGCGCAAGGGTCCGGCGGTCGCCTCCACCGACTACGTGAAGCTGCACGCCGAGCAGGTGCGGCCCTTCCTGCGCGGGCGCAACTACAAGGTCCTCGGCACCGACGGCTTCGGCCGCAGCGACTACCGCCGCAAGCTGCGCTCATTCTTCGAGGTGAACCGCCACTGGGTCGTGGTCAGCGCCCTCAAGGCGCTCGCCGAGCAGGGCGAGATCGCGCCGACGAAGGTCACCGAGGCGATCAAGAAGTTCGGCCTCGATACCAACAAGCCGGACCCCACCAAGGTTTGAGGGAGAGCGACATGAGCGTGCAAGAGGTGCGGGTCCCCGACCTCGGGGACTTCAAGAACATCCCGGTGATCGAGGTGCTGGTGAAGGTGGGCGACACCATCGCCGCCGAGGCACCCATCGTCACGCTCGAGTCGGACAAGGCCACCATGGAGGTGCCGACGCCGATCGCCGGGGTGGTGAAGGAGATCAGGGTGAAGGCCGGCGACAAGGTCTCGCTGGGAACCCTGGTGCTGCTGCTCGAGGTGGCCGGCGCGGCTGCCGCGGCGCCCGCTCCCGCTGCTGCGGCGCCCGCTCCCGCTGCTGCGGCGCCCGCTCCCGCTGCTGCGGCGCC
>JAYWAO010000100.1:0-17863 GCA_043782365.1 Deltaproteobacteria bacterium | reverse complement strand
CCGAGGCCAAGGTGGTCGCGGCCATGCTGGGCGCCGAGGCCCCGCTGTCGCTCTCGACGGGCAAAGGCGAGGGCAAGGAGAAGCAGTACACCCGCGCGTCCTCTGGAGACCTCGGCGGCGCGGGCGCTGCCTACGTCCACTACACCACCAACGAGACCATCCACGGCGTGCAGTGCGCGGCCAGGCCAGGCGCGGCGCTCCCCACCGCGCAGGCGCCGCTGGTCGCCGACATGTCGAGCGACTTCCTCTCCCGCCCCATCGACGTGGGCTCGTTCGGCCTCGTCTACGCGGGCGCGCAGAAGAACGCGGGCCCCTCGGGCGTCTTGGTGATGCTGGTGCAGAAGGCGCTGGTCGAGCGGGGCCGCAAGGACATCCCGAAGATCTTCCAGCTCCGCACGGCGGCGGAGCACAACTCGCTCTACAACACGCCGCCGACCTTCGGCATCTACCTGATGCGCAACGTGCTGCTCTGGCTGCAGGGGCAGGGCGGGCTCGCCGCCATCGAGCAGGTGAACCGCGCCAAGGCCGCGGCGGTCTACTCGGTCATCGACGCAAGCGGCGGCTTCTACCGCTGCCCCGTCGAGGCGCCGAGCCGCAGCTACATGAACCCGGTCTTCCGGCTCGGCGCCGAGGCGCTCGAGGAGCAGTTCGTCGCGGCGGCGAAGCAGGCCGGCATGGTGGGCCTCAAGGGCCACCGCTCGGTGGGCGGCATCCGCGCCAGCCTCTACAACGCGGTGCCGCTGGCCTGGGCCGAGGCGCTGGCGGCGTTCATGAAGGAGTTCGCGCGCACGCGGGGGTGAAGTGTTACTTTTGATGGACGAAGAGGTTGAGCACCGACGCCATCACGCCGTCCTTCTTGTCGCCAGCCAGCTTCTCCAGCTCGCCCTCGTCGAGCCAGGTGCCATTGCAGTGGAAGCAGCGGTCGAGCTCGAGGCCCCGGTAGCTGATGGTCTTCAGCTCCATCCCGCACTTGGGGCACCGCATCCAGTGGGCCTTCTTGAGCGCGGCCGTCTCGGCGGCCGCCATCCTGGCCTTCTGCTCGGCGGCCAGCTTGCGCAGCTTCTCGGCGTTCTCGCGCGCGAAGTACTCTTCTTCCGGGCTGCTGGTCTTGTCGGACATGGTGCCCTCCTCTCGAAGTCATGCTCATTCTAGAGCACCCGCGCGCGGAAGTGGGGTGGATTGCTTCGTTCACCTCCTGGGCTGACGGCAAGGTCGAGGGGAACGAGGCCCTCTCCACCCAGCAGCAGGCCAGCAGGGATCCGCCCGATCCCTCTTCTCAGCGAGGCTGATTCGGGGTAAGCTGACCCTGGATAAGTTCTAGCCCCGGGGCAGACAGTGGCCAACGATGAGGTCGAAGAGCGGCCGGTAGAGAAGTCCGAGCTCTCGGCAGGCGTCAAGCTCAGCGCCGGTCACCCGGTCCACCTCCTCGTAGGCGGTGTCAAGCCTGCGGACGGCTCGGGCGACGGCGACGGCGGCACCACCGAGCCCTCCGACCCGACCTCTGACGGCAGCGGCGAAGGCTCCGGCGAGGGCGGCGGCTCCGACGACGGCGATCCCACCACCGCGCCGGGCGACGACACGGGCGGCGACGGGTCGGGCGGCGACGGCACCGCTCCGAGCGGCGGCGGCACCAGCGCGCCCCCTTCCGATGGCGGCGGCACTCCACCGGCCGACGACCCAGGCGGCGGGGCGACCGATGGCACGGGCGGCGGCACCCCTTCTGCGGATGACGGCGGGGGCACGGGAACCGCTGACGAACCGCCCAAGGAAGACCCTCCCAAGCCACCGGACGCCACTCCCTCGAAGAAGACCGTCTTTGACGCGGCCCACTTCGAGGCTGACAAGGCGTTCCCGCTCCCGGCCTCGCTGCAGGTGTTCCGCGACATCGCCAAGCTGGCCCACGACGAGCCCAAGCGGTCGCTCCTCGTGCTCGGCCACACCGACGCGGTCGGCACCTCGCAGCACAACCTCGGGCTCTCCGGCGACCGCGCGGTCGCCGTCGCTGCGTATCTGAAGAACGACGCCGACGCCTGGATGAAGTCGTTCGACGGCGAGCCCAGCTCGAAGAAGTGGGGCACGCGCGAAGTGCAGCACATGCTGCACGCGCTGCCGTGGGGCGGCGAGACGTACCTGAAGCGCGCTCCGGCCGACGCGGTCACCAGCGACGTCCGCGCGGCGATGGCCCGCTTCCAGCGCGAGCACAGGCTCCCCGACACGGCCACCAAGGACTCGACGGGGCTCTTCGACAAGGCCAGCCGCAAGAAGCTGGTCGAGGAGTACATGGCGGCCGACGGCACCACCGCCCCCGCGCCCACCAAGATCGCGACGCTCGCCTGTGGGCCGCGCCACCTCAAGGTCAACACCAAGGCGGCGAACGCCGAGAACCGGCGCGTCGAGGTGCTGGCGTTCGAGGCAGACCCGTTCAAGCCCGCAGTCGCCGACTACGACGGCGCGCAGGACAAGAACGACATCTACAAAGAATGGCTCGGCGCCGCGAAGGATCTGCCGAAGGGCAGCGGCGGTGCAGGTGGCGGCGGCGGCGGGGCAGCGCCCAAGCCCGCACCCGCGACGCCTCCTCCCGCGCCGAAGCCGGAGCCGAAGCCCGCGCCGAAGCCGGAGCCCAAGCCCGCGCCGAAGCCGGAGCCGAAGCCTGCGCCGAAGCCGGAGCCCAAGCCGGAGCCCAAGCCTGCACCGAAGCCGGAGCCCAAGCCTGCGCCGAAGCCTGAGCCCAAGCCGGAGCCCAAGCCGAAGCCGGAGCCCGCGCCGAAGCTGGAGCCGAAGCCCGCGCCCAAGCCGGAGCCGAAGCCCGCGCCCAAGCCCGTGCCCAAGAAGAAGTAGCCAGGCGCGCTGCCGGACGGTTCTGCCACCCGTTCGGCCGTGTGGTACCCAGCATGCGTGCCCCTTCACCGAATCGAACTGCCAGCGCGCGCAGGCACCCCGTCGCAGACCCTGGTGCTGCTGCACGGCTACGGCGCCGACGAGCACGACCTTCTCTCGCTCGGCCACCAGCTCGACCCGGGCTTCCGGGTGGTCAGCCTGGCCGCGCCGCTCACGCTCCCGTGGGGCGGTCGGGCCTGGTACCAGCTGACCCAGCAGGGCAGCAGCTTTGGCTGGGACCCCGCCGAGGTGTCCCGAGCGACGGCGCTAGCGCTCGCCGAGGTCGAGGCGATCGGCCGCGAGGCGGGCGCGCCGCCGCTGCTGCTCGGCTTCTCGCAAGGCGCCGGCATCGCGCTGGCGGTCGCGCTGCGGAAGCCCGCTGCGGTGCGTGGGGTGCTCGCCCTCTCGGCGGTGCCGCCCGATCGCGGCGGGGTCTCGTCGGGCGCGGGTGCCAGCAAGGGCCTGCCGATCTTCCTCGGCCACGGCACGCGCGACCCGCTGCTCCCGATCGCCGCCGCGCACCACAGCCGAGCGCTGCTCGAAGAGGCGGGCTGTGACGTCACCTTCCGCGAGTACCCGATGGCCCACGAGATCTCCGCGTCTGAGCTGGGCGACGCGAGGACGTTCCTGGCCCAGCTCCCGGCGTGGCCCCGAGCTGTCTGAGCGACGCAAGAGCCGCGGTGCGCCGCGAGCGAGGCAGCCGATGGCCGTCGAGATCGAGCGGAAGTTCCTCGTCGAGGCAGCGCTGCTCCCGCCCTTGCCGGCGGCGGACGAGCTGCACCAGGGCTACCTTGCGCGCGACCCGGCCGTGCGCGTCCGGCTGCGCACGCTGCCTGGCGGCGAGCAGCGCGGCTTCCTGACGGTGAAGGGACGCGGCCTGGTGGCCCGGGCCGAGTTCGAATACGAGGTCCCTGCCGCCGACGCCGCGCAGCTGCTTCAGCTCTGCGCCACCTCCCTGCGCAAGCAGCGCTACACGCTCGGCCGCTGGGAGGTGGACTTCTTCCCCGACCGCGGCCTCTGGCTCGCCGAGATCGAGCTCGACTCCGAGGCCGAGGAGTTCGACCGCCCTGCCTGGCTCGGCGCCGAGGTGAGCGGCGACGCCCGCTACCAGAACGTCAACCTCGCCGCGGCGGCGCCGAGCAGGTAGACCCGTTCCCGCTTCGAAAGAGTGAACGGGCGCGCTGCGGCCCGCAGGAGGTCGCCTTCGAGCGCACCAGATCTGGGTCCTCGTTCTCTCCCTTTGTCTTTACCTTTGTCTTTTTCTTTGTCAGGCGGCTGGCGCTGCTGCTCGCGCTCGCGCCGCTCGCCGTGCGCGCGGCCGACCCGGAGCTGAAGTTCGAGAAGTACCAGCTGCCCAACGGGCTGACCGTGATCCTGAGCGAGGACGAGGACAAGGTCGCCGAGCTCGCCACCGTGCAGCTGACGTTCACTGGCGTGAAGTCGTACGCCGCCGACGAGCCCGCGGGCCACCTCCTGGCCACCATCCTGGGAGCAACGTTCGCCAGCGGCGAGCTGAGCCCGGGCGAGCTGGAGCGGGCCAAGGAGCAGGCCATCCGCGCGCTGCCCGGCTCGCTGGAGACGGTGGACGCGCTGGCCGCCTCGATGGCCACGCTCGCGTTCCACGGCCTGCCGCTCGACGAGTACATCGTCGGGGGCCTCGGGGTGCGTAGGCCCCGTGGCAGCTGAATTGCACTGCTTGGCTGGCAGGAAGGACGCCTCCCTCGGGCTGTCCTGAGCGACGATGACGCTGCTGTCGCAATCACTGGAGCTGCTCCGCCGGGCCCGCACCCTGCTGCGCGACCTCGAGTCGGAGGGCGCCGCGCCGGCCACACTGGCGCTGCCCGCAGCGCAACTGCCCGCAGCCCCAAAGGCTTTGCTCTCGGCGCCGCGCCTGCGCCTGGCGTGGTCCGCAGCCGCCGAGGCCGCCGCCTGGGAGGCCGCAGAGGGGTGCGACAATTCGATCAGGGGCAACAGGCGCTCGGTCGCGGTCGCCCCTGCCGTAGCGAGCCGAAGAGCAGCTAATGAGCTTATCGTGGCGCCACTCCCGGGTCCGCTCGCCCCGGGTGCGGAGCCCTTCCTCGCGGGAAACGGCGCACGGGTCTATTCGCTCGACGTCTGGCGCCGCACGCACCCGCGCGGCCGCACGCCCCACGCGGCGTAGCGATTTTCACCCCTTTGAGCCCCGGTTGCGCGATGCGCCAAGCCTTCATTGGCGCTCGCCCGTCAAGCCGCTGGCGCGCGCGGAATGACGCTGGCACACCGCCAGCGTCCCAGGCACCCGGGGCTACTTGCCCGACTTGGCCAGGTTGAGCAGGTACTGCGTCGGGTTCAGGTAGTTCTTGAGGAACTTGTCCCCGAGCCCCTTGTTGTAGGAGAGCGAGTCGGGCGTCCCCTTCGGGTACATCTCGAAGTGCAGCATCGAGTCGTGGAGCATCTTGCCCGCGACCGCGATCGGCTGGCCCGCGACCACGCGCCCGCCGGGCTGCAGGTTGAACTTCTTCAGCGAAGAGCCGTCGACCTCGCCGTAGTTGATCACCACGCCCGAGTCGCACTGCACCATCAGCTTCCAGACGTTGGTGTAGAAGTACTTCCACTGGATGATGGTGCCCGACTCGCACGCCACGATGATGTCGTGGAAGTCGGCGAAGAGGTCGATGCCGACGTGGAACCGGTTCGGGTTCGGGTCGCCGGCGGGCCGGTTCGCGAGGAAGTTGCGGCCGCACGAGCCGCTCCCCTTGGGTCCGTAGCCCTTGCCGTCGGCGCCGAGGAAGCAGACCGCGCGGCCGAAGTGCCCCTTGGGCGCGCGGACGGGCCAGTAGAGCCCCGAGCCCGGGTCGGCGAACGCCGCGAGGCCGGTGGGCTTGGGCGCTGCGCCGGGCAGGTCTCCCCAGGCGGGCGCCGCAGGCGGCACGTCGGCCCACTCGCCGCCCGTGATGACCGGCGCGGGCTTGGGCGGCGGCTTCTGCTCGTGCGGCTCCGCGTCGGCGAGGTGCTTGTCCGCCTCGGTCGCCGCGAAGAAGCGGGGCAGGGCGGTCCACACCCAGTACGGCACCATGTCGGAGTGGTCGCTGACGGCCTGCCGGTAGCCGCCGGCCTCGACCCACGCCTTGTGGTAGCTCGCCAGCTGCGGCTTCTTCACCTTGATCGAGATGCGCGCGGGCTTGGCGCCGCCGTTGTCGAAGGCGTCCTCGATGTCTTCCTTCTTCTCGTTGCCGGTGAAGGCGGTGAACTTCTGGCCCGCTCCCAGCGCGGCCGCGAACTTCGCCGAGCCGCTGTAGGGCTCCCAGCCGCCGGTCCCGCGGTGGGCCGAGTAGATCAGCGTGGTGTCGTTGCCCTCGAAGCCCTTCTTGTAGGCCGCCGAGTTGATGTCGGTGATGCAGGTGTCGGCGATGCCGAAGAGCAGCAGCTTGTTGTCGCCGAGCTTGCCGTGCTGGTCGGCGACCTTGTTGAGGCCGCGCCCCGGATATCCTCCCGCCCCGCTGTGGCCCACCACCGCCACCTGGTCGCGATCGATGTGCACGTTGCGGTCGGCGAGCATCTTCTCCAGCGTGTCCACCAGGTCGGCCAGCTCGATGGTGTTCCACGGGCCGTTGGAGAAGCTGGTCGGCGCGCAGATGACCATCGGCGTGACCTTGCCCTCATCGGCGAGCTTCTGCGCCAGCTTGCCGACGTGGATCGAGTCGTCCGAGAGCGACGGGTGGCTCTTGCGGTCCTTGTGGTTGACCCCGTGCAGCACGATCAAGAGCGGCCTGCGCAGCGGGCCCATCGTGCGCGGGTCGGCCCACACCCGCGCGTCGTTGCCGTCGTACTTGAAGACCTGCCCGCGGTCGAAGAGCGGGCCCGTCCCGAGCTCGAAGTGGTTGTTCGCCACTGGGTGCTGCGGCGCGACCGGCTGCTCCGGCGGCGGCGCGTCCTGCTTGGCGGGGCCGTCCTTCTTGGCCTCGGCAGGCGCCGGCTGCGCCTTCTTGTCCTCTTCCTTCAGGCGCGGGTGGTCGCCCAGCGGCAGCGCGTCGCCCGCGGTCGGATCGGCCGGCACCACGATGGGCGAGGCCTTGAGCTCGGCGGCGTGCACGAACGTGTAGTTGACGCTCCCGCCCGCCTTCTCGATCAGCGCCAGCAGGTGTCCCCACGGCGAGGACGGCTCCTTGCCGCCGAAGACGATCTGGGTGCCCGGCGTGGGCCGCAGCGGCTTCTCGCCGAGGCCGCCCGCGAGCTGCACGGGCACCCTGGTGTAGTCGCCTTCGATCTCGCCTGCGATGCTCTTGTTCTCGTCGGACATGGAGATCTCCGGTCCTTACTTGACGAAGCTGACGATGTAGACGACGCCGCCGCCCGTGAGGGTCCACTCGTCGCCGCCCGTGTTCTTCACCTTGCGGATCATCGCGCCGAGCCCCTTGACGACGGAGTCGCCGTTCGACTCGACGCACTGGATGTCGCCGCCGTCGTGCCCCATCACGGTGGCGATGTGCCCGCCGCTCTTCCAGACCATCAGGTCGCCCATCATGATCTGGTTGAGCGCGGTGCGCTTCTTCCCGGTGCGCCCGAACTCGGGGATCGGCAGGTTGGGGCCAAGGCCGTAGTGGTTGTTCTCGAAGCTCGGGTAGATGCGCTCCTCCGGCTTCTGCGCGATGAAGCGCGCGTAGTTGCCGGCGAACCCGCTGCAGTCGAGGCCCATGTTGTTGAAGTAGAAGTCCTTGAGCGACTCGGCGAGGCTCCCCTTGTCCTTCCAGTAGGGTGCAGGGACCTTGCCCACCTTGCCCTGGCCCGGACCCATCGCCCAGCCGACGATCTTCAGCACCGTCTCGATCTGCGTCGGCGCGCCCTTTCCGTAGAACGGCGACGGGAGGATGATCTTCTCTTCCTTGGCGTACTCGCCGACGAGCTCCTTGTAGAACTCGTCGCCCTTGAGCTTCTTGATCGCCTTCTTGATGCCGCCCACCGTGTCGGAGACCGTCTGCCGGTCGCCGATGTAGGAAGGCTGGCCGGGCACGTCGTGCTCGCCGGCGTGCTTGAGCCCGTTGTTGTGGTAGCGGAGGCACTCGAGCGTGAACTCGATCTCCTCGGGCAGCTCGGGGATGGTGAACTTCATGTGGAGGTACCGCTCGCGCATCTCCTGCGGCGTGTTCGCGTACTCCTCGCGGCTCTTCACCGCGTTGGGGTCCTCCGGCGGCTGCTCCTTCTGCGGCGCCGGCGCGGGGTCTTCCTTCTTCGCAGCAGGCGCGGGCGCAGCGCCCTTGGCCACCGCCTGCGTGAGCGGCACCTGGAGCGGCGAGCCCACCGTGTTCGATGGCTTCCCGCCCGCGTTGAGGACCGCGTTGATGGTCTTGAAGTCGGTGAAGCCCGCGAAGTTGATCACGCCCACGTTGAACGGCTTGAGCACGAGCCTGCAGCGGTCGGCCACGCCCTGCGCGTCCATGGTGCACTTGGTGAGCGACCAGCCGCTGCCGGGCTTGTCGGAGAACCCGGGCACCGGCGTGTTCTTGATGGTCTTGAGGCCCAGCTGCAGCTGGCCCGGCTTGAGGCCCGCGGTGTTGAGCCCGTAGTTGACGATGTCCTTGTGGAACTGGAGGAACTGGCCGTCGTCCATCTTGAACATGTCGTAGGCCATCGGGCGGATGATGATGTTGTCCTTGCCCTTGGCGATGCTGAACGGCTGCGCGCGGAAGGTCCCGAGGATGCCCTCCTCCTTGCCGCCGGCGCCGATGCCCGTGGCGATGGTCAAGAGCTGGTTCTTGGCCGCGAGGAGGTCGGCGAGCGCGTGGTAGAAGCGCGTCATCGTCTCGGCGTTGGCGGCCTTGAGCCCGTTGAGCTCGAGGTCGAAGCCGATCCCGTCCACCGCATACGGGTTCAAGAACTCCATGATGTCGGCGGCGTGCTGCTCGGGCGTCGGGCCGACCGGGTTGTTGACCCAGTCGGTGAACAGCTTGCTGCGACCGCCGATGGCGCTGCCCTCGTCGGCGATGGCGTAGCCGACCAGCAGCTGGATGCCGTTCTCGTGGCAGGCGTCGACCGCCTTCTGGATGAACTGCTTCGAGGAGTCGACCTTCCAGGTGACCTTCTTCTCCTTGCTCATCCAGATGGTCGAGACCGCCGAGACGTCGTCGAGCACGCCCTTGGCGTTCTGGATCATCGACAGGTCCTGCTGGAACTTCCCCGTCTTGATGTCGGTCCAGCGGCCGATCGCGCTGGCGACGTCGCCCACCCAGCAGGAGACGCGCAGGCGGTCGGCCGGCGGCAGATCCTTGGGCGCGTCCGGCTTCGGCTGGTCGGGCTGCGTGGCGGGAGCGGCGCGCGCGGCGACCTCGAGGGTCAGCGCCTCGCCGGTGTTCCCCTCGATGCCACCCTTGACGTATTTCATCGGCCGCTCCTCACTTGCCCACCTTGGCCATCAAGAGGTCGAAGTCCACCCAACCGCCGAGCCTGCGCAGCGCGCTGGTGAACTCACCCTTGAGATAGGGGTGCTTTCCGTCGGTCTTGTGCATCAGGCGGTGGCAGTAGGTGGCGCCGCGCACCCCGCCTTGGTCCTGGCCAGAGTCACCGGTGACCCACTGGCTGCCATCGGCCGGGTCGACGTCGACGATCACGCCGACGTGCGAGACGCTGTCCTCCCCGTCCTTGCCCTCGTAGCGCAGGGTGTAGAGGTCGCCCGGCTTCGGCAGCGCGACGCCGTCCGACTCGACCCACACGCCCAGCTTGCGGCCGACCTCCTTGATGCCCTCGGTGCCGTAGCCGAAGACGCCGGCGATGCCGTCGTGCTTGGCGATCTTCATCCCGTACAGCATCAGCACGGTGGGCAGCAGGCCGCAGGAGGTCCCGTTGGTCTGCCTCACCACGCCGTCGAAGAGGTTCTTGTGCCCGGCGTCGGGCGTGACCCCGTCGTGTGAAGGGAGCCGCGAGTCGAGCTCGGCGAGGAGCTTCTTGCGGTTCGCGGAGAGGCGCGGGTCGTCGTGCTTGTAGATCGGCTCGTCGGGCGACTCGTGCTCCTCGGAGTGCTTCTCGTGCCCGTGCTCCGGGTCGACGGTGGCCGGGTTGGTCACCGGCACCTCTTCCTTCGCGGGCTTGTCCTCGGCAGGCGCGTCGCCAGCCGCGGCTGCGCCGTCACCGTCCTCGAAGGCCGGCAGCACCAGCTTGAACTTGCCGGGCTTGGTCCCGCTGGCCGCAATCTTCCCGTCGTCGCCGGTCTTGCCGTCCTTCTTGCTGCCGTCGGGCAGGGTGATCTGCCACGCCAGCCCCGCCGCCGCCTTGCCGTCGGGCGTGCTGAGGACGACGCTGACGTCGTTCTTGGTGGCCGGCTTGTCCGGCGCGCCCGCGGGCTTGGCGGTGCCCGGCTTGAGCTGCCCGCCGCCGGCGTTGTCGTACCAGCGCGCGAACCCGAAGGCGCCGTTGTCGGGGAAGCCGCTCCACATCCGCGAGACGCCGAGGATGTTGGCGACGTACTTGGTGTACGACTCGTCGTACGCCCAGTCCCCGCCCGGCATCTTCTTGTAGACCTTGCCGCCGGCGGTCCCGTGCTCGGTGCCGTCCTTGTCGGACCAGTGCTGCGCGTTGCCGCTGAACACCGACGCGGCCACGGGCTCGATCGACTTCACGTCGAGCTCTTCACCGAACAGCTCCAGCTTCTTCGCGTCGTAGAAGGCGGCGATGCGCTTCTCGAACTCCGGCTCGTTCGCCTCGATCCACTCGCAGTCCTCTTTGGTGGCGTCGCGGCCGCCGTGGAGGTCGAACTTCTCGACCACGCCCTTCTCGACCCGGGCGAAGGAGGACTGGTCGCAGCGCGCGGTCTTGCCGTTGGTAAAGGTGATCTTGTAGCGGACGTCGCCGACCAGCCAGTTGTGCGACATCCACATGCCGTCGTCGCCGATGCGGACCTTCTTGAGCGACTTGCGATCGCCCCAGTTGCAGATCGATTCGCCGACGCCCAGCCACTCCATCGCCCAGGCCGGCGCGGTCTTCTGGAACCCGCCAAAGAGGCTCTTGCCGTCCTTGGTGTAAGGGTTGCCGCCGCCCTGGATCCAGGTGACCGCGAAGACGTAGCCCTTCGAGTCCTTGACGACCGGCTTGCCCTTGTTCTTCAGGCCCTCGGCGGGCGGCGAGTCGTTGACGACGTCGACCTCCTCGATGCCCGAGTCGCGCTTGATGCGGATGACGCCGTCGGGGTTGGCGGCGAACACCGCGGCCATCTGCGAGTTGCAGCAGTTGGTCTGGTGGACCGCGCCCCAGTTCATCCCGAAGGCGTGCCAGATGTCCCAGTCCTTGCCGGCGTGGGACAGCTTCTTCGGCGGCTGGATCTTCATCAGCGGCCGCAGGTCGGGCCACGCGTTGGGGATCGGGGCGGGCGCCTCGTACGGCGGCGAGCCCGGGTAGGACGAGTAGAGGCACCCCTGGAACTTGCCCTTGGCGATCTCCTTCAGCTCCCACTCCATCAGCGCCCTCATCATGCGGACGCCGAACTTCACGCTCAGCTTCTTGCTGGCCGCATCGAAGACGAAGGCGCCGCCGGGGGCAGCGGCGCCGCCCTCCGGGTTGTCGGGCGTGTCGGTCTTCGGCTTGGGCTGGTCGCCGCCGCCCTTCGGATCGGGCTTGGGGTCGAGCACGCGCGGAGCGCCCGTGCCCTCCTTGTCGAGCCAGCCCTTGATGTTGCCGTCGGGCTGCAGCGCCTTCGCGCCGATCTTCTCGCCGTCGGCGAGCTTGAACTTGAAGGTGCCCTCCCAGAGCTGCCAGGTGTCCTTCTTCGCGGTGTCGGTGCCCGGGTTGAGCGAGGCCTTCAGCTCCAGGCAGCACTTGTGGCCATCCTCGTCGAGGAAGGCGGCGAAGAGCGTGTCGTTCCAGTCGTCGGGCCGCGGCGAGATCATCGACCGGTCGTGCAGGTTCTTCACGCCGACCAGGTTGATCTTGCCCTTGCCGTCGTCCCAGGTGCCCTTGTGGCGCTTGACCAGCTCCTTGAGCGCGTCGTAGCGCGAGGCGGGCGCGAGCGGGAGCAGGGCGCCGGTGAGCTTGACGCCGGCCACCTCGGGCTCGCCCGGGTGCGCGGTGTGCTCGGTCTTCACGCCGAGGTCGTCGATGTGCGTCCAGCCGCCGAAGTTCTCGGGCACGTCCTTGATGTGGACCACCTGCACCGCGCCGTCGTTGGAGCCGCCAGCCGCGAGCGGGCCGAGCACGCGCCCGCCGCCCAGGTAGATCATCGGGTGCTGGCAGGCGTCGGTGTCGTGGTCGCCCTTGCCGAACCAGGCGATGTCGCCAGGGAGGATCTCCTCGGGGACCGAGTCCTTCTTGCCGCCCATGTGCGGCCAGATGCCGTAGAGCGCGGCGCCGTCGAAGTCGGCGTCCTCTTCCTTCAAGAGGCCGACGCGCTTCAGGCAGAGCGAGATGAGGCCAGCGCCATCGACGCCGTCCTTCGGCTTGTCGGAGCCGGCCTTGTACGGGCAGCCGAGGAAGTTCATCGCCGCGCGGATGAACTCGTCGCGCTTGCCGTCGGCCGCGGCCGCGGGGAGGTCGCCGGGCTTGGGCGTGGTGGGCATCGGCTCGCCGGGCTTGCGCACGGTGAGCGCGATGCGGCCGCCCTTCTGCCCGACCCGCACGCGGATGGTGCGGTTGTCGATCTGCACCGGCGGAGGGAGCTGGGTGTTGTCCTGCGTGGTCCCGCTGGTGCCGCCGGCAGCTGCGCCGCCCTTGCCGCCGCCGGTGGAGGTGCCGCCGGTCGAGGTGCCGCCGGCCGCTGCGCCCGAGCCGCCCGACGGAGTGCCGCCCTTGCCTCCGCCGCTCGAAGCGCTGCCGCCGCCCGACGCTGCGCCGCCGCCGCTGCTCGCGCCGCCGGAGGTGCCACCGCCCGAAGCTGCCCCGGGAGTGTAGAGCGCCATGCCACCAACGGGCGGGGTGTACGCGGGCGGGCTGAGGCAGTCGGCGGTCTTGTACTCGCCGTAGCGCAGCAGTTTGTCCCAGTCGATGAAGGGCCCGATGTCGATCCGCCGCGCGGGGTCGATGTTCAGGTGCGTGCAGAGGCCCTTGAACTTCTTCCGGTGGGCGGTCCGCTCGGCGGCGCGGTCCACGGGCGGGAACGGGTTGTAGCGCGCAGGCTCGGGCAGCACCACGCGCGGGATGTTGTGCTTGTGGCTGATCGCCTTGAGCAGGCGCGCGCAGCCCACGTACTGCTCTTCGGTCCAGGTGGCCCAGTAGCGCGCGTTGCCGTGGCCGGGCCACGGCTTCTCCATGAACGCGCCCGTGTCGCTCATCGTGCAGTAGACGTCGTTGGGGCCGTACTCGGAGTGGAGGTTGTTCCCCTTCTTGAACAGCTGGCAGATGGTGTCGACCTCGATGCCCACCGAGTTGTCGTTCCACCAGGTGGCGTGCCACGCCACGTACTCGGTCTTTACCAATAAGTATGCGATCCCGTCGCGCCCCAGCATGAAGTGCGCGCTCGCCTGCCGCCCGTCGCCGTCGCCGCCCATCAGGGTGGTGAAGCCGCCGTAGCCCGCGGTGGTGTGGACGACGATCGAGGTCTTCTCCGACTCCCGCGTGGTGCAGAAGCTCGACATCGGGTGGCCTGCGCGCACGCAGATGCGCACCTCGAGCGGATCCTCGCCCGGGATCGGCCACATCTCCACCGAGTAGGTGACGTCGCTCTCGAGCTTGCCGCCCGGCGGCGTGTCCTTGCGCTTCTTCCAGCGCGCGTCGACCTTGTCCCACCTCATCGCAGCGCTCCTTGCAGCACGTCGCTCACGGTCGACGCTGACGTCGCGTCCCCGGCCCGGCCAATGATCTTGTTCTGGTTGGCGCGCATGGTGGTCTCCGGCCCCTACGTGAAGCTGACGATGTAGACTTCGGTCCCGCTGGGCGTGGTCCACGCGCCGCCGCCGCTCGGCTTGACGGTGAAGGTCCGGGTTCCGAGGCCCTTGCAGCCGTGGTCGTCACCGTTGGACTCCACGGTGGTGACCTTGTCGCCGTCGTGGCTCAGAATGGTAGCGATGTGGTTTGGCTTGTTGAACCAGACCATCAGGTCGCCCATCATGATCTGGTTCACCTTCGTGCGCTTCTTGCTCTTGTTGCGCCGGGCGAACTCGGGGATCTCCATGTCCGGGTTCAGGTCGTTGAGGTTCTTCTTTCTCGAGCTGACCTCCTCCGGGTACTCCTTGCACTGCTCAGGACCGGCGATCCACCGCGCGTAGTTTCCGGCGAACCCGCTGCAATCGAGACCCATGTTGGTGAAGTAGAAGTCCTTGAGCGATTCGGTGAGCGACCCCTTGTCGTTCCAGAACCGGCTCATCCCGGAGTCCGCCAGTGTGTGCTCGAGCTTTCCGGCCTTCTTGAGGTAGCCGACACACTTCAGCACCGCTTCGATCTGCTTGGGCGAGCCCTTGCCGTAGAACGCGCTGCCGATGAAGAGCTTCTCCTCCTTCACGAACTCGCCGACCAGCTCGGCGTAGTCGGCCGTGTCGATCTTGTTCTTCGCCTGGCGGATGCACTCCTTGAGCTTCTCGCGGTCGCCGATGTAGGAGGGGTGGCCGGGGGCATTGTCCTCGTTGTCCTTCTTCATGCCGTTGTTGTGATAGCGGAGCGAATCGAGCGTGAACTCGACCTCCTCGTCCTGGACCTTGAACTTCATGTGAAGGTAGCGCTCCATCAGGTCCGCGGGCGAGCTCGGGTACTCCTCGCGGCTCTTCTCCGCGTCCGGGTCCTCTGGCTTGGGCTCCGCCTTCTTGGACGCCTCCGGCTTCGGTTCGTCACTCTTGGGAGCGTCCGCCTTGGCCTCCTCGGGCGCTGGCTGCTCCTTCGGGGGCTCGTCCTTCTTGACCGGCTGCTTGGCCGCTGCCGCCTGCGGCGTCGGGCTCGACCCGCTCCCAGCCCACACGAGCGTGTCCGGATCCCCGCCGCCGTCGACGACGCCCTGGGCGTTCTCCAGGAGCGTGGCGATGTTCTTCTTGCGGTCCGCGTTGATGTTCTTCCAGGTCGCCTGCTCGATCGAGCCCTTGAAGTCGGGCGGCTCCGCGTTGACGAACTTGCTGAAGCCCGGATAGCCATGGCCGAAGGCCGGGCCCAGGCCCCAGGCCATGAACATCAGCGCCAGCTGCGCGTCGGCTGGCCAGGTGCCCGACTTCGGGAAGCCCTTCTGCAGCGTCGCCCAGAACTCCTGCACCTTCTTGGCGCAGAGGGCGTCGACGTCGGCCTCGTCGAGGCGCAGGTCGGTCAGGTTCTTGAAGTCGCTGTGCCCGCCGTGGACCTTGTTGGGGTTCGGGAAGTCCTTCACCGCCTGCCAGGCCGCGCTGATCTCGTCCTGGCCTACGGCGGCGCCACCGCGCTTCCAGGGGAGCCCGTGCGCGTGCACGATCGGGTCGATCAGGTTGCCCATGCCCGTGGTCACCAGCCCGCGGTTGTCCGCGTACATCCACGTCAGGCGACCTTCCATCTTGGCCGTGGCGCTGGGGAACGCCGCGAGCGCCGAGTCCTTGAGGCCGTCCTTCCCCTTTGGCGGATCTTTCGGGGGCTCGGGCTGCTCGGGTCCGGGCTGCTTGGGCTCGGGCTGCTTGCCGGGCGGCTTCGGCTCGTTGCCCTTCGGCTCCTTGGGGGCGGCCTGCTTGCCCGACGGCTGGGAGGGCTTCTCGGGCTCAGGCTCGTCCTCACCGGGCGCCGCGCCCGGGCGGGGCATGCCCATCAGCGTGGAGAACTTGACCTGCTTCCTCAGCTTGATCACCGTCCCGGGCGCGACCGGGCCGAGCGGCACGGTGTGCGACACGAACGCCATCAGCACGACCGGGTCGCCGCTGCCCTTGAGCCCCAGCTTCCAGGCGGTCTCCGCCGAGGGCCCGACCATGCGGCCCTTGAGGATGAACTCGTTGGCGATCACCGACGCCTCGGGCACCGCCGCGTGGCCCGACGACTTCGCGCCCGGCCCGCGGTCCTCCTGCGAGCAGACCACCATGGCGCCGTTCTTCGGGTTGATCAGCAGCACCTTGAGGTTCACCGCGCGGTCGGCGTGCTTGTAGGCGTAGCCGTCGCCCTTGGTGTGCATCGGGAGCGCGACGTACCAGCGCTCGCGGTCCTCGTTGTTCGGGCCGGTCACGGGCTCGGCCATGAAGCAGTGGCTCTTGTCGTGGTGGGCCGACCCGCAGGCGCCCAGCACGGCGCCGCAGGTGTTGACCACGGGCAGCCCGCCCGTGAGCGTGATGCCCGTCTGGCAGGGCCCGTAGCTGGCGGTGTGGCAGGAGGAGAGGTTCTTGTTGCGGATCTCCATGCTGCAGCCGTTGGCGAGCCCGCGGGGGTCGATGCTCCGACGGCAGTCGATGCCGCAGATGCCAGTCGAGAGCCCGTTGCCCGAGAACCACGCCTTCTCAGGCGAGGCGAACAGCGAGTCCGGCGCGTCGGGGAAGAGCAGCCGCGTGCGTTGCTTCTGGTGCGTGATCGCATCGGCCGGAGACATGTGCTTCTCGGCCTCGGTCGCGAGGTGCTGCTCGAGCGCGGTCGGGCCGACGTAGAGCTGGTCATCGCCGTCGGCGACGATCACCCGCTGCAGCTCTGCCGAGAGCTGCTTGATCTGCCGGACCTCCGCTGCCGACTTGTCCCAAAGCGTGTGGCGGTCGATGACGCCGCCGCGGTCGATCGAGGTGTAGGCGCAAATCTCCTTGCCGTCGGACCCGGCCGCGCCGCCGCCGCCGTTATCGGGCGCCGGGTTCGGTGACGGGTCTGGGATGCGCTCTTCGCCGTAGCAGACGATCGCCTGGTCGCGGAGGGAGAACTCCTGGGGTTTGCCAGCGGCCTTGATCTTCGCGTAGACGGGCTTGGGCGTATTGAGCAGGTGGTTGTCCGCCTGCATGCCGCCCGGCGAGAAGCCCACCGAGAAGCCGCCTGCAGCCACCTTGCACCTGGCCACCTCGACAACCATGTCGTGCTCGGGAGCGCCGAGCGCCAGCATGGCGCAGAAAGTGACCTCGAGCTCGGTGCCGTCGGCGAGGTTCTGCGTGCGGCCCGCCAGCACCGGATGGTCGGTGAGGTGCGCGACCTGGGCCGACCACGAGCCGATGACGTTGGGCTCCTTGCCCGCGTCGTGGTGCGCCTCGGGATCGGGCTTCACCTTCTCGACGCCGTCCTCGATGGACCAGAAGGTCCAGACCTTCCCGCCGATGGTGACCTGCGACGCCTCGAACTTGCCGTCGTCACGCCGGAAGACGAAGCGGTCGATGGACAGCCGCGCGCCGAGGTCGATCAGCTCCAGGTTCCCCGAGGGCAGGTGCGCGTTCGCGTCCCACTTCTCGAAGGCGGTGATCGCCTTGGTGGCGACCATCTGCAGGCCGAGCCGCGGCGACGGCGCCAGGTCTGAGCCGTTGGTGGTCTGCGCCCCGCCGACCGCGCCCGGCATCAGCGTGCCCGGCGCGCCGGTCTCGTTGGCGACCGCGTAGAGCGAGCTGTCCTTGGGGACGGTGGCCTCGTCGAGCTGGATCTCGACGTCCTTGCCCTGGACGTCCTCGAGCTTGACGACGATCAGGCCCTGCGAGTCGGTCTTGCCCTGCTTGACGACCTTCTTGTCGGCCCTGACCGTGACGTCCACCGCTGCGAGCGGGCCGGACGAATCGCGCACCACCAGCACCACGTCCTCGCCCGGGTGGAGGCGATCGGGGTCGCCGCCGACGGGCTCCTTCGGGTCGTCGTGGTCGGCCTTCAGCACCACCGCGGACATCAGGCGCAGCGCCGTGCCCGGGTGCACCCAGACCGCCTTGCCGTCGGTGGGGAACTCCTCCGCGGACGAGAGCTCGTCCCAGAAGATGAGGTCCTTCGCGCCCGCCTTGAACTTCTTCTTCTCGTCCTCGGTGTGCGACTTGTAGCGGTCCTGGCCGATCAGCTTGTCGACGTCGAGCTTGAAGTCGCTGGTCGCCTTCACCGCCTGGTACCGCGCGCGCCAGCAGTGGGTGGGCGTCCGGTAGAACTGCTTCAGCTCGCCGGGCTCGAGGATCGACTCGTCGGCCTTCTTGCCGAGGAAGTCCTTCTTGGGGTCGAGCGC
>JAYWAO010000099.1:0-6605 GCA_043782365.1 Deltaproteobacteria bacterium | reverse complement strand
TACGCGGTCATCACGATCACCTCGGTGGCCGGGCTCTTCTCCTTGATGCCCTTGAGCACGTCCACGCCGCTCGAGCGGCCGAGCATCATGTCGGTGAGAACCAGATCGGCGGGCCGCGCCGCGAACGCCCGGAGCGCCGTGGGACCGCTGTCGGCGAGCTCCACCTCATGGCCCGCGCCGGTGAGCAGGATCTCGAGCATCTCGCGCATCGAGCGCTCGTCGTCGACCACGAGGAGGCGGGCCATGCGGAGAGAGTATCAGGTGCACAGGTTCTTGGGAGAGCCGTGCCCAGCGCTACCCGGCGCGCTGGCGCCGGGTGCTCGCCAGCAGCAGCCCGACCGCGCCGGCTAGTCCGGCGAAGGCCGAGAGCAAGCCGTAGCGAAGGTTGGGGATCCGGTACTCAAAGAGGATCGGCCCCAGCGTCGCGTCGCGAGTGACGGCCGCCACGAAAGAGGCGCTCACTCGCAAGGTGGGCAGCGGCGCTCCGCCCTGGCTCGCCTGCCAGCCGGAGGCGTACGTGGTCCGCAGACCAACCACCGCCCCGCCCGTTCCACGCAGGTCGACCTTGGCGCGGGTCGCCCCCTCCCACATTGGCGGGTCGCTTTCCACCGCGCCGCCTGACGGGAGGGGCATGCCAGCGGGCCAGTGGCCCTCCGGGTCGTCCACCAGGCGAACAACCTCGAGCGCGCTCCGGCTCTGGCTGACCGCGCTCAAGAGATCCTCGCGCGGCGTGGTCCATCGCGGCTCCTTCGAGACGAACGAGGCCTGCACGGGATCGTCGATGACGAAGACCGCGGGGGCCATCGCACCGGGCAGTTGCAAGCCGGCGAAGGGGTTGGTCGCCGGCCGCCGCACCTGGCCATCGACCGGGGCCTGCATGGACACGAGGTGGGTGCAGCCCAGGGCCCGTGCGGCGGAGGTCCGGTGGCGGCTGACGCCGTCGCGCAGCAACTTACGCACGTCGGGCTGCAGGATCGAATAGGGGATGCCGGAGACGACGCCGTCGCAGGCGTTGAGGTTCGGCAAGCTAAAGGTCTTGGTCGCGAGCGCGAGATCCCACTGGAGGTAGTCGTGGACCGACGGCTGCGTCGGATGCAGTGCGCGGAACAGGTCTTCGCTCGCGCAGTAGATCGGCCCGGCCTCCGCTGTCGGCGCGCTGGACGCGAGCGGGGCGGGGCCGGAGAAGGGGTCGCGGCCGATAGTCACGGAGGACAGCGCCGCGAGCAGCAGGTCGGCCGCGACCAGCAGGGGGAGTAGGCGTAGCGCCCACTCCGCCTTACGTGCGAGCAAGAGGACCATCGTGAACAGCCCCAGGAGTACCGTCTCCTGCGTGAGGAGCCGCGAGAGCAGCGCGGGCACCGTCGGCAGCCCAGGCTGCAGATCGGTGGTGGCCGCCAGAGCCGCGGCCCACCGGTGAAGCGCGGGCCCCTCCAGCGAAAGCCCCGCGAGGAGCAGGAGCAGGATCAGCAGCGCTCCCAACAGCGCGCGCGCCGCCCGCCGGCGCTCCGCCGTGTCGTCGGTGAGCGCCTGGAGGGTCGCGCCCGCGAGCACCGCCACCGCCAGCGTGCAGAGCACGAAGTACTTGGCCGGATACCTGAAGAACCGCAGCGGCGGGAACGCCGCGAGCAGCGCCGGGAAGAGCGGCGTGTTCCCTCCCGCGGCTAGCAGGGCGCCGAGCACCAGCACCGCCACGGCCACGCGGGTACGCCCGCGCAGGAGCGAGAGGCTCGCGAGTGCGATGCAGGGCAGTCCGAGGTAGGGGGTGAGGTTCCAGCTCCCATCTGCGGCCGCGCCGTGCAGTCCCCAGGAGGTCATGAACAGGGTCCAGAGGTTGTCGCTCCCCTGCACGGGCGCAATCAGCACCCCCGGCAGGGCCATCCCGAGCAGGTGCGGCGCCTCGAGCGGCCAGTGGAGCAGCACCCCGGCAGAGAGCCCGTCACCGTGCGCTCCCAAGTGTAGCTCCGGCCAGGAGCTGAGCCACTGCCCTAGGCCGATCGCGGTCGCACTCGCCAAGGCGCCGCCCACCTGAAGGAAGGCGGTGCGAAGGCTGCCGGCGGGCCGGTCTCGCGCGAAGGGGGCTAGCGCGCACTCGAGCCCGACCAGCGCCAGGGCGAGGCCGAAGCCGAACGGCTCTCCGCCGAGCAGGAAGGCCGCCAGCGCGATGAGCAGGGCGGCGACGCCGGCAGGCCCGCCGCGCCCGGCGAGGACTAGGCGGGCGCCGCCCCACGCCCACCCGAGCCAGGCTGCGTCGAGCAGATACGAGCAGTGGCCCACCAGATCGAGGACGGTGCCCGAGAGCATGAAGAAGAGCCCCGTCCAGGCCGCGAGCGCGCCGCGGATGCCGAACGAGGCCGCCAGCCAGGTGGTCCCGGCCGCCGCGAGCGCGAGATGCAGGCCGATGCCCGCTTGCAGTCCCACGTACTGCGGCAAGAGCACCTGAAGCCAGCGTAGCGGGTAGAGCGCCTGCGCCTGGGGGTTGGCGAACAGCGGCTCTCCGTTACCGATCAGGCGGGAGAGCGCGAACCCGCCGCCCACGTGGAGGTGGGCCCGCAGCTCGCACTGGAACGGAAGGTCCACGCGGGTGAGGTCGAGCCCGAACCAGCTCTGCCCGAGCAGCAGGGGCGACAGGGCGAGCGCGAGCCCCGCGCCCCCGCTCATGAGGACCCAGGGCCAGAGCGCGGGACGGCTCGCCGGGAGGCTCATGCCAGCGGCGCGATCGGGAGGCCCGGGTCGGAGCGGACCGCGCCCGGCGGCGAGGCGGCGAGCGTGACCTTGAACGCGCTCCCGTGCCCCACCACGCTGCTCACCTCCAGCAGCCCGCCGTGCGCCTCGACGATGCGGTGGACGATGGCGAGCCCGAGCCCGGTGCCGCGCTCCTTGGTGGTGAAGAACGGGTCGAAGATGCGCGACAGGTCCTCGGCCGCGATGCCGGCCCCGGAGTCCTCGACGACGACGAGGACCTTCTCGTCCTCGCGCCACCCCTGCACCCGCACCTGCCCGCCAGCGCTGGTGGCGTCGGCCGCGTTGCCGAGGAGGTTCCAGAGCACCTGCTTGAGCTGGCCCTCGTCGGCCTTCACCCAGACGGCGGGCGGCATCTCCACCGTCAGCGTGAGCCCTCGCGGCTTCAAGCTGGGCTGCAGCACGGTGCCCAGCTCTTCGACCAGCCGGCTCAAGTCGACCGGGCGCAGCTCCGGCGCGATCGGCCTGGCGAAGGAGAGGAAGTCGCGCACCAGCGCGTCGAGCCGCTCCACCTCGCGCTGGACGATCCGCATCAGCTTGCGGTCCTTGTCGGGCAGCGCCTGTCCGGCCTGGAGCAGCTCGATCGAGCCGCTCATCGAGGCGAGCGGGTTGCGGATCTCGTGCGCGAGCCCGGCGGCGAGCTTGCCCACCGCGGCGAGCCGATCGGCGCGGCGCAGGCCCTCCTCCATCCGGCGCAGGCCGGTGAGGTCCTGGAAGATGAGCACGAACCCGGGCAGCGACGGTGTGCCGGTCTCGACCAGCGGCGCGATCGAGTAGCCCACCACGCGGACGCCGCCGTCGGGGTGCTTGAGCGGGCCCTCGCCCCGGCCGGGCTGCGAGCGGCGCATCGCTTCGGCGAACTCTGGCAGCACCTCGCCGAGCGGCTGGCCGCGCAGGTCCTTGAGGCGGCGTCCGCAGATCTCCTCGCCAGCGGGATTTATAAATGTAATACGAGAGGCGCCGTCGATGGTGAGGATGCCCGAGGAGATCGAGTGGACGATGCCCTCGTGCAGCGCCGAGAGCGCGACCAGCTCGATCTCGGTCTTGGCCAGCTGCTTGCGGGCGCCCACCAGCGCGTCGGCGAGCTGCCCGGCGAGCGCGGCGGTGAGGATGAAGGCGGAGAGGTTCGCCGCCAGCGTGAGCAGCAGACGGCCCGTCGGCAGCGGCGGGCGCTCGAACCAGAGCGCCGAGTTGACCCAGCCGAGCTCGGTCGAGAGCGCCAGCGCGACGAACGCCACCGCCGACCAGATCGCCGCCATCACCGCCCCGCGCCGGCCCAGGCCGATGGCGCCGTTGACGATGGCGAGCGGGTACAAGATGGTGAAGATGCTCTCCGCGCCGCCGGTCAGGTAGACGAGGCCGGTGGCGGCCACCACGTCGGCGCCCACCTGCGCGTAGGCGATCTGCTGCAGCCAGCGCCCGGCCCGCAGGAAGAACACCGCCACCAGCGAGCCGAAGTAGATGCTGCCGATGATCCCGTAGAGCAGCCCCTCGACGGGCCGCCCGAAAGCGATCGCCGAGGGCCCCACCGTCAGCCAGGCGGTGGCCCCGAGCAGCGCGGTGCCGACGGCGAGCCGCGCCGCGGTGAGGGCGACCAGCTTGCGGTAGAGGTCGGGCGACACCGCCGGCGGCGGTGACGAGAGCGGCGACCGCAAGGCGGACTCCAGAGAGAAGCTGGGAGCGACGCTACTTGATGGCGCCGGCGATGGAGAAGATCGGCAGGTACATGGCGACGAGGAAGCCGCCGACCACGCCGCCGAGGAACACCATCATCACCGGCTCGATCAGGCTGGTGAGCGCGGCGACCGCGGCGTCCACCTCGTCGTCGTAGAAGTCGGCGATCTTGGAGAGCATCTGGTCCATCGCGCCCGTGGCCTCGCCGACGCCGATCATCTGCACCACCATCGGCGGGAACACGTTGGTCTCGGAGAGCGGCTGGGTGATGGTCTTGCCCTCGGAGATCTTCTCCTTGGTGTAGCGGATCGCCTTCTCGACCACCTTGTTGCCGGCGGTCTTGGCGACCACCTCGAGCCCGTCGAGGATGGGCACTCCCGAGGAGATCATCGTGCCGAGGGTGCGGGTGAAGCGGGCGACCGCCACCTTGCGGATGAGCGGCCCGAAGATGGGCGTGCGGATGGCGATGTTGTCGAACTGCTCGCGGCCAGGCGGCCAGGAGATCCAGGCGCGGAAGGCGAACACCGCCGCGATGATGCCGACCACCAGGTAGAGGACGTAGTGCTGCAGCCAGTTCGACATGTCGATGACGAGCTGGGTGGGCGCCGGCATCTGGCTGCCGAAGTCCTTGAACATCTTCTCGAAGGTCGGCGTGACGAAGAGCAGCAGGGCCGCGGTGACGCCGATGGCGATCACCAGCACGCTGGCCGGGTAGACCATCGCGCCCTTGACCTTGGACTTCAGCTTCTCCGCCTTCTCGATGTAGACCGCGAGGCGGTTCAAGATGGTGTCGAGGATGCCGCCGATCTCGCCGGCCGCGACCAGCTGCACGTAGAGGGTGTCGAAGACCTTCGGGTGGTCGCCGAGCGAATCGGCGAGCGTGGAGCCCGACTCCACCTTCTGCTTCACCTTGGTGAGCACGTCGCGGAAGGCGAGGTTGTCCAGCTGCCCGGCGAGGATGTCGAGGCACTGCACCAGCGGCAGGCCGGCGTCGATCATGGTGGCGAACTGCCGGGTGAAGATGACCAGGTCCTTGTTGGTGACGCCCCCGCCGAAGCCCGGGATCTTGAGGTTGATCTGCATCGGGCGCTTCTTGACCTTGACGTTCTGCAGCGCCATCGAGCGCAGGCGCTGGAGCACCGCCGCTTCGTCGGTGGCCTCCATCTCGCCCTTCTTGATCTCACCCGACTTGTTCTTGCCCTCCCAGACCCAGACGGGGAGCTTGGGAGGCGCGGCCGTGCTCTTGCCTGGCGCCGACGCGCCCCTGGGGTTCGAGGTCTTCCCTGCGACTGCTGCTTGAGTGGCCATCCCATTCCCTCCGCTTCACCGCTGCGCTGCTCTTCACTATCGACCAGTGACCGACCGACGACCAAACGACTACCGAACGACTACCGAACGACTACCGAAACCTCGTCGACCCGCGGCTAGCCCGCGCGCGGCGGCGGACGGATCGGACCTGCCCCCGCCCGCGGCCCCGACGAGAGCAGGTTGCGCAGCTCGTCCTGGTCGCTCGACCGGCCGAGCGCTTCGTCGAGGGCGACGTGCCCGCGCTGCACCAGCATCGCCAGCGACTGGTTGAAGGTCTGCATGCCGAACTTGGTCTGGCCGACCTGCATCTGCGAGTAGATCTGGTGGATCTTGTCCTCGCGGATGAGGTTGCGGATGGCGGGGTTCGGCACCATCACCTCGATCGCCAGCACGCGCCCGGGCCCTGCCGCGCGGGGCACCAGGTTCTGCGTGATCACGCCCTCGAGCACGAAGGAGAGCTGGGCGCGGATCTGCGTCTGCTGGTAGGGCGGGAAGACGTCGATGATGCGGTTGATCGTCTGCACGCAGGAGTTGGTGTGCAGCGTCCCGAAGGCGAGGTGGCCCGTCTCGCTGATCGTCAGCGCGGCCTCGATGGTCTCGAGGTCGCGCATCTCGCCGACCAGCACCACGTCGGGGTCCTGCCGCAGGATGTACTTGAGCGCCTTCTTGAACGAGTGCGTGTCGGCGCCGACCTCGCGCTGGTTGACCACGCAGTTCTTGTGCGGGTGTAGGTACTCGATCGGGTCCTCGATCGTCATGATGTGCTCATGGCGCTCGGTGTTGATCTTGTCGATGATCGAGGCCAGCGTGGTGCTCTTGCCCGACCCGGTGGGGCCGGTCACCAGCACCAGCCCGCGCGGCTTGCGCGAGAGGTCGGCGGCGAT
>JAYWAO010000098.1:0-17872 GCA_043782365.1 Deltaproteobacteria bacterium | reverse complement strand
GGGCAACGGCGAGCCCGTATCTAAACTACAGATGTAGTAGTCGGAGGTCAAGCCTGGCCGCGTCGCGGGTGGCGGGCCGCGCTGGCGAGGGCCTGCGCTTGAGGCCAGCGCCCTGCGGACCAGCCCTTCGGCAGCCGCGCCGGGGGGGCGCGGGCCTGGGGCGGTCGCCTCCTCAAAAGGGGGAAAGGGGTTGCCTTTTCCCCCTATCCGCGCTTCAAGGTGCGTCCGCTCCGGGGCCTGCAAGGCTCACGGGGCCCAGGAGGCGTCTCATCGTGTCGCGCAAGCCGGGCAGGGATCGCAGGGGCGAAGGGCAGCAGGGCCAGCCGCAGTCGGGCCAGGGCCAGCAGGGGCAGACGAGGCCGCAGGACCGAGGAGGGCCGCGGCCGCAGCAGGCACAGCAGCAAAAGATCCACACCCAGGGACAGGGCTGGGGCCCCGTGCGGGATTCGATCCGCCGGGACGTCGAGCTCGCCATCTCGTCGCTGGCGTTCGCCGAGCGTCTGTACGACGGGCTCGACACCCAGCGGCGGCTCTTCATCGACTTCCCGCACGTGACCGATGAGCTGCGCTCCGGGGCCATCGAGCGGCTCGCTGGCGCGCTCGAGCGCATCTATGAGGGCGCGCCCGGGTCGCACGATCTCGGCCGCTTCCTGCGCGACCTGCCGCTGGCGCTCTCGCACCTGGCCGCCGCCGAGTCGGCCGCGCGCCGGGCCGCGCACCCGGTGGCTGCGAAGGCCGCCGTCGCCGCCCCTGCTGGCGCCGACGCGACGTCTGCTCCCGAGGCCGCGCCGGTGGCCGAGGCCGCCCCGGCTCCCGCCGATGCCGCTGCCGAGGGCGCTCCCGCCCAGGCCGCTCCCGCCGAGGCCGCTCCCGCCGAGGCAGCGCTCGCCGAGGCTGCTCCCGTTGAGGCTGCTGCGGCAGAGGCTGCTGCTGCAGAGGCTGCGCCGGTCGCAGAGGCCGCCGTAGCACCTGCCGCCGAACCCGCTCCCGCCGCCGCGCCAGCGGAGGGTGCAGCGCCCGTCGCCGCCGAGGCCGTCTCGCCGCGCGTCGAGCTGCGCACCAAGCTGCTGGCGGCCGCGCCGCTCTTGTCGAAGGCCGCGCAGAGCTTCAAGCGCAACGCCGCCACCGTGCGCCGGGCCGCCTCGCCGCGCCGGCAGCCCGGCCCGTGGCGCTCCGACAAGGAGGTGCTGGAGCAGGCCCGCCGCGCCATCGAGTTCGCGCAGAAGGCGTATGACACTTACGCCGAGGCGTGGAACGACGCGCCGCTCCCGCGCGGGCTGGCGCAGCAGACTGCGGCCGAGGTCGATCGCTGGCTCGCCTGGACACAGCTGTCCCGGTACACCGAGGTCGCCCGGGCGGGCAGCCCGCAGGTGGCCGCCACGCCGCACGCGCCCTTCGTGACGCCGTCCGCTCCGCCGCCTGCGCCCGCTCCCGCCGAGGCCGCCGCGGCTCCGGCCGCAGAGGCAGCGCCGGAAGCGCAGGCGTAGCTAGCCGGAGGCCAGCCGCTCGACCTCGACCCGGAACTTGTCGGCGTCGAGCGGCTTCTCGAACACGCGGTCGGCGTTCCGGTCGGCGAACGCCTGGGCGCCGGGCGTGACCGCACCGCCGGTGAGGAAGTAGAGGCAGCGCTGCAGCTCGGGGTGGCGCTCCTCGACCGCGCGCGCGAACTCCTCGCCGGTGAAGCCGGGCATCATGAGATCGCAGAGCACCACGTCGTAGCGGCGCCCCTGGTCGAGCCGGTCGAGCGCCTCCCGTCCGCCGCCCACCGACTCCACCTGCATGCTGCTCGCGAGCTGCCGCTCGAGCCCCACCCGCACCAGCGGCTCGTCGTCGATGATGAGCAGCCGCTGCTTGGTCCGCCCCGGCATCACGCCGGGCGACGACGGCGTCACCCGCCGCGGCTCCACGGGCGCGGCGGGCAGCGTGACGATGAAGGTCGCGCCTTCGCCGGGCGTCGAGTCGACCTCGATGGTGCCGCCCAGCGAGTGCACCACGCCCTGGCAGGTCGAGAGCCCAAGGCCCGTGCCTTGTCCCACGGGCTTGGTGGTGAAGAACGGGTCGAAGAGCCGCCCGCGCAGCTCCGGCGGGATGCCCGGGCCGGTGTCGCTGATCTGGATGCGCGCGCGTCCGAACGCATCGGTCGAGGTGAGCACGCGGATCTCGTTGTCGTCGCGGCCCTGTCTCTTGCCGTCGCCGGACGCGGCCTTGGCGGTCTTCTCGTCGATCGCCTGCGCAGCGTTGATGAGCAGGTTGAGCACCACCTGTGTCAGCCGCGCCTCGTTGGCGATCACCCTCGGCACCGGCTGCGCCTCGCGCACCAGCCTCGCGCGGTGCTTCAGCTCGCTCCAGGCCATGTCGAGCGCGGCGGCGCAGACCGCCTCCACGTCCACCGACGTGCGCCGATCGCCCTCGTCGCCGCGCGAGACCGTCTTCAAGCTGCGCACGATCTGCCGCACGCGCTGCGCCCCTTGCGCGGCCTCGTCCACCGCCTCGGTGAGGTCCTTGAGCGCGTCGGGCGCGAGCGGGCCCTTCGCCGCGTCGGCGAGGGACAGCTTGACGAATTGCAAGTTGGACAAGATGAAGGCGAGCGGGTTGTTGATCTCGTGCGCGAGCCCCGACGAGAGCGTTCCCAGCGTCGTCCGCCGGTCCGCCAGGATCAGCTGCTCCTGCGTTCGGCGCAGCTCGGCGAGGTTCCGCTCGAGCGCGCGGTTCGCCTCGTCGAGCTTGCGCGCGGCCTCCTCCTGCTCGGCGCGGCGCGACGACTCCCGCTCGGCCGCGGCGCTCATGGAGCGCTTGAAGACGTCAGCGGCCCGGCCCAGCGCGCCGAGCTCGTCGTGCCTCTCCTGGAGGGGGATCTCCACCGAGCGGTCGCCGGTCGCCAGCCGCGTCATCGCGGAGGTGATCTGGCGCAGCGGGCGCGTCACCGAGAAGGTGACGTCGAAGGCCGCGAGGACCAGCGCCATCGCGCTCACCAGCAGCAGGAGGCCCCCCCACAGCACGAAGCGCCACCACGACATCGTCCGCTCCGTGCCATCGTCGCCCAGCGCCCAGAGCTCGAGGGCCGAGCGGCCGCCCACCGTCTCGGAGAGCGGCACCGGCGCGCGCGAGAGCCCCCGCACGGGCCGCGTCGAGAGCGCCTCGCGCCCGCCGACGGTGACGAGCAGGTCCACGCCGCTCGAGGTCCGGAGGTCGCGCAGGAACGCCGCGTCGAGCACCATCCCTGCCACCGCCCAGCCGACGGGCCGGTCGTTGATGGCGCCCAGCGCAGTGGCGGCCAGCAGCAGGAGACGCCCGCCGGCATCCAGCAAGGCCGAACGCTCGGCGACGTTGCCCAGCGAGCGCACCCACGGCGCGAGGTCGTCGGGCTTCCCGAAGACGGCCGGAGCGTCGCCGCGGGCCAGCACCACGCCCTCCGGCGAATAGATCGACATCAGCCCCAGTGAGGCGAACCGCGCCACGGGCTCCACCACGTCGAGCATCGCGCGCAGGTCGTGCGCGTCCACGCCCTCGGCGACCGCGGGCGTGTGGCCGACCAGCCTCGACATGCCGCGCACCGTAGCGACGCGCTCCTCGAAGCTCGACCGCGCCGCCTGCACGCGGGCCGCGACCGTGGCCCTCTCCCGCGCGTCGTAGTCGCGCTGCGCCGAAAAGAAGACGCCGGCGAGCAGCAGCGCCACCACGACGGCCAGCCCGGCCAGCGGGCGCAGCAGGCGCGCGCGCACGCTCCCCTGCAGCGGCCCTGGCCTGGGCATGGAGGGCTCGGCGCTCACTCGGGCTCCGCAGGGAGCAGCCGCCGGACACCGTCGTAGAACGACTCGGGCCGCTCGACGAAGCCAGCGGTGGGGAGGCCCTCGAACAGCGCGGGGCCTGCGGCGAGCAGCGCCTGCTTGAGGACCTTGCGGCGCGCCTCGCCGAGGGAAGGGTGGGTGGCGATGGCGAGGTTGGGGATGCGGACCTCGCTGAGTATCTTGAAGATGTCTCCGTGCTTCTTCCGCGCCTCGCCGAGGTTGAAGTCCGCGGTGGCGCCGGCGTCGATGCTGCCGGCCACGAGCGCGTCGGCGACCCGCTGGTGGCTGCCGAGGAAGACGTAGGGGGAGAAGAACGTCGCGTACTCGATGCCCGCCGCCTGCAGCGCGGCGTTGGGAAAGACGAACCCGCTGCTCGAATCGCGCGCCACGAACCCGAACGCGCGGCCCTTGAGATCCTGCAGCGTCGCCAGCTCGGCGCGCGACTTGAGCGCGACGATCAGGCCCGCGTAGCTGTCCGCCTTCCGGCTGTGGTCGGGGCTCCACGACTGCTGGACCACCAGCACCTTGACCTGGTGGTTCTGCCGCTGCGCCTCGGTGAGCGGCACCGCGGAGATGCTGGCGCAGTGCACGCGTCCGCTCGCGAGGTCGTCGATCTCCTCGGCGTAGCTCCTGGCGGGGAGCCCCTCGACGCGGGCCCCGAGCCGCTTGGCCAGGTAGTCGAGCAGCGGCTGGTAGCGGCGGCGGAGGTCGTCGGCCTCCTCACCGCGCTGCCGCGGGGCGAGGCCGAAGCGGATGGTCTGCAGCTCGCCAGCCTGGGGCGTCGGCGGCCCGGGCGGCACGCCAGCCCCGCCGAGGACGGGCAGGGCGAGGCACGCGAACGCCAAGAGCAGCGCGGCGGCGCTCCAGCTGCCCTTCTTGGACACCGCAGCTCGGCCGTGCATGGTGAACCACCCGCGCCGCCGGCAACCTCGCCGGATTCCAGTAAATTTCAAGAGTACTGGCATGTTGTGTGCGGAGCAAGGAATGCGCTCCGCGTCGAAAGACCACGGCTAGGACGGTAACCCGAGCTCCACCGCGCGGCGCGGCTTTCTTGGAGCACGCCAGTTGGGATATACGGCGCGCGCGAAAGGAGCCCCAATGCACCTCTCCACTGCAGCCGCGGCCCCCTCCCGAGAGAGCGGACTCGCGCCCCAGCAGCTCCTGCAGCTCCACGACCTGATGGTCCACGCGCGCGTGCTCGAGGAGCGCCTGATCGCCATGTACAAGCAGGGGGACGGCTACTTCTGGATCGGCGGGCCCGGCGAGGAGGCGTTCAACGTCCCGCTCGGCCTGCTGATCGACAAGGGCGAGGGGCCTGCGCACGACTACCTGCACTTCCACTACCGCAACAGCGCGACGCTGCTGGCCATGGGCGCCGACCCGGTGGACGCGCTCCGCCAGATGAAGAACACCGCCACCGACCCGTACTCGCGGGGGCGCAACTTCGTCGGCCACTACAGCATCCGCAAGTGGAACGTGGCGCCGGTCTCCTCGCCGATCGAGGTGCAGTACTCGATCGCGCCGGGCACCGCGATGGCGCAGAAGCGGCACGGCGGGCGCGGGATCACCATCGTCACGGGCGGCGACGCGGGCACGGCCGAGGGCGACTTCGCCACCTGCATGATCTGGTCGTCGCGCCCCGCGAACCCGCTCCCCGTGCTGATGATCGTCACCAACAACCAGTGGGGCATCTCCACCCACGCGAGCGGGCAACACGGCGAGCAGAACATCGCCGACCGCGGCCGGGCCTTCGGGATCAAGTGCCGGACCATCGACGGCAACGACCCCGAGACCTCCTGGGCAGAGCTGCAGGCGGCGATGGAGTACGTGCGCACGGAGCGCAAGCCGTTCCTGCTGGAGGCGAAGCTCTCCCGGCTCTACGGCCACTCGAGCGCGTCGGGCGCCAACCAGGTGGGCAACGAAGCCGACTGCCTCGCGCTGTTCGAGGAGTCGCTCCTGGCCCGCGGGCTGCGGAGCCGCGGCGAGATGGACCAGCTGCGCGCCCGCTACACCACCGCCCTCTCCGAGGCGCACCGGCGGGTGATCGCCGAGCCGCAGCCCGAGGGCAGCACCATCTACGACCACGTCTTCCAGACCCGCGACCTCGTGGGCGGGAAAAGAGGCTAGCGATGTCCAACATGGTCCAGGCCATCCGGATGGCGCTGCACGTGGCCGAGGAGCGCCACGAGCTCACCGACGTCTTCGGCGAAGACGTGGGCCCGCCGCTCGGCGGCGCCTTCACCGCCACCCAGGGCGTGAAGACGTCGTGGAACTCGCCGCTCGACGAGCGCGGCATCGTCGGCGCCAGCATCGGGCTCGGGCTGGCGGGCTGCCGCAACGTGGCCGAGATCCAGTTCTGCGACTACGCCTTCAACGCCATCGATCTGATGAAGCTCGCGGGCATGATGTCGTGGTCCTCGGCCGGCGACTGGAACCTGCCGATTACACTAATGACGCCGGTCGGCTCGGGCATCCGCGGCAGCATCTACCACTCGCACTCGTTCGACGCGACGGCGACCCACATCCCGGGCTTCAAGATCGCCATCCCCTCCACGCCGCGCGACGCTTACGGGCTCCTGCTCTCCTGCATCGTCGACCCGAACCCCTGCTTCTTCCTGGTGCCCAAGGCGTTGATGCGCACGCGGAGCCTTTCGGGCGAGGAGCTCCCGGGCATCACCGACGACGACCGCGGCATCTCGAAGCGCATCGACGCCCCGCTCGGCGACCGCAGCAAGTGGACGCCGAGCTGGCCCGACACGCCCGACTACTTCATCCCCTTCGGCGAAGGCCGCACCGTCCGCCCCGGGCGCGACCTCACCGTCCTCACCTATGGCCGGCTGGTGGCGGTGTGCGTGAAGGCCGCCGGGCAGGTCTCGGAGCTCTCGGGCGGCAACCTGGAGGTCGAGGTGATCGACCTGCGCACGCTCCACCCCTACGACTGGCCCCGCATCCAGGAGAGCGTGGCGCGCACGGGCCGGGTGATGGTCGTCAACGAGGACACCGAGGTCACCAACTTCGGCGAGCACCTCATCCGCCGCGTCTGCGACGAGCTGTTCTACTCCTTGCTCGCGCCGCCCAAGCTGCTGGCGGGCGCGCACGTGCCGGGCGTCGGGCTGGCGGACAACCTGGAGGCGGCGACGGTGCCGCAGCTGGGGACGATCACGCAGGCGATGCGGGAGCTGGCGGCGCACGAGGCGTAGGCTGCGCCGCTCGCACGTCAGCGCCTGCTGGCGCGCGCTGGCACCTTGCACACACCCATCCCCAGCGCGGCCGAGACCCGGTGCCGTCTGCGGGCAAAATTGTCATACCCGATGCGGGCGAGCCAGCGCACCCCGGGCAGCGACATGACGATTCCCAGGATCCGGTAACCGAAAGCGCGCCAGCCGGGCAGGCCGCGCAGCAGCTTCGCGATCGCCTCGGCCCGCTTCCACTGCGCGCCTGTGGCCTCGTCCACCACGAAGACGGTCTCGCCGGTCTCCTCGCGCGCGACGCCCGCGGGGAGCGTCTCGGCGCCGTTGCCGACCAGCCTGATCGACGGGTCGCGGGTGACGAGCCAATGCGCCGTCGCGCTGCAGACGCCGCAGTCCTGATCGTAGACGACTGTGAGGCCCATGGCCTGAGCCGTAGGCCCCGGGCGGGCCGATTGCAAGCTGCAACCTTCCAGCCTGGGCGGCAGGAATCCGTCCGATGCGGTCAACCTTGCGCTGCAGGGTAGAGTCCACGCCGTGAACCTCCCAAGGCCCTCGCGCTGGTCGTCGCCCGCTCTTCGCGGGGTCCGCCTGCTCGCGCTCGCCGCGGCCTGCGCGCTTTGGTCCGCAGCCGAGGCCGCCGGAGCAGACGACGCCGAGCAGCGCCTCTCGGGCGTGCACGCGCGCATGGCCGCGGAAGCGCAAGCCGAGGCGGGGCCTGGGTCCGCGGCGTCGGAGGCCAACTGGTCGGATCTCCAAGCGCCTGCGGTTGCGCTCCGCGAGGGCTCGGCCGGGATGGGGCTCACCTCGCTGAAGACGCGCGTCTACGGCTACCTGCCGTACTTCTCGCCCATCGTCACCAGCGGCGCGGCGCTGCGCTGGGATCTGATCACCGACCTCATCGTCTTCGACGCCGACCTCAAGCCCGACGGCACCGTCTCCTCCTGGCACGGCTGGCCGCAGGCGGGCCTCGTCTCCAAGGCCCACGCAAACGGCGTCAAGATCCACCTCGCCGCGGCGCTCTTCAACAGCGCCTCTCCGGGCGGCGAGATCGCGGCGTTTCTGGCCAGCCCCGCGGCCCGCGCGCAGGCGATCCACACGCTGGTCAACTCGATCCAGCAGAACGGCGCCGACGGGGTGAGCTACGACTTCGAGTTCGTCCCCTCGACCTCGCGCGACGCCTTCTCGGTGTTCATCGAGGAGACCCGCAAGGCGCTCGACGCCGCGGTGCCCGGGGCCGAGCTGACCCTGGCCACGCCGCCCAACACGGGCTACCGCGGGTACGACTTCGCCCGGCTCTCGGCCAGCGCCGACCGCATCCTCTTGATGGCCTACGACTACCACTGGGCCGCGGCGCCCAACACGGGGCCCGTGGCGCCGCTCACCAAGGGAGCGTTCTGGGGCGCCTCGACCTCGGGCGACATGACCGGCGTGCTGGCGGTGGCGCCGGCCGCGAAGCTGGCGATGGGCGTCCCCTACTACGGCAACGACTGGGCCGCCGAGAGCGACCAGCGCAGCGCGAAGACCACCGCCAAGGGGAAATCTGTCTTACTCAAAGCGGCCATCCCCAACGCGGCCACCTACGGGCGGCTCTGGGACGCCGACGCGCAGAACCCCTGGTACCGCTACCAGAGCAGCGGCGTCTGGCACCAGGCCTGGTACGAGGACCGCGACTCGCTCACCGCGAAGTACCAGTGGGCCAAGGGCAAGGCGCTCGGCGGCGTGATGGTCTGGGCGCTCGGCTATGACTCGGGCGTCAGCGACGCCGAGGGCGCGCTGCTCGGGGTCTTCGGCGGCGGCGCGGTCACCGATGGGGGCAGCGACGCCGGCGCCGACGCGGGGACGAGCGACGCGGGCACGAACGACGCTGGAACGAACGACGCTGGGACGAACGACGCTGGCGCCGACGCGGGCACGAGCGACGCGGGCGCGAGCGACGCCGGCCTCCCGGACGCTAGCAGCGACGGCGGACAGACCACCACCGCGGCAGTCTCCGGAGGCTGTAGCGGCCCCGGCGCCACCGGCTTCACCGCCCTCGCGCTGCTGGCGTTTGCGCTGCGCCGGCGCCGCGCGTGACCACCCCGTCGTCGGGGGTCTGCGTCCGCTGCGCCGAGCGCGGCACCTCCTGCTGCACCAGCAAGGAGGGGGTCGAGGGCCCGCCGCTGACGCCCGCCGACGAGGCGCGGATCGCGGCCCGCACCGGGCTCGCGGCGCCGCAGTTCGTCTCGGTGCGCGCGATCGACGAGGTCGAGCAGGAGGCGTGGCGCGAGGAGGACCCGTCGCTCGCGGGCGTGGCGCGCGGGGGCGTGGTGCGGTCGCTGCGGCGCGGGGCCGATGGGGCGAGCTGCCTGTTTCTCGGGAGCGCGGGCTGCGCGCTGGGCGGCGACCGGCCGCTCGCCTGCCAGCGGTTCCCCTTCGCGCAGCGCGGCCGGCAGCTGCTGGTGCGGCCCGGCGGAGAGTGCCTCGCGGCCGAGGAGGCGGAGGATCTGGGCGCGCTCCTGGCGCTGCTAGGCACCAGCCGCGAGGAGCAGCGGCGGCTAGACCGGCAGCTCCGGGGCGAGCTGTAATACTCTGTACCGCCGCGAAGCGGGGCGGCCCGGCTATCCCTTCAGCGAATCGCTGGGATACGCCTCCATCCCGTGCTCCGCGAGGTCGAGGCCCATCTGCTCGTCCTCTGCCGACGGCCGCACGCCGGCCACCTTGTCGGCGATCTTGAACGCGCCATAGGCCATTGGAAGGCCATACACCAGTAATGCGACGAATCCGGCCAGCTGGATGCCGATGGTGGGGATCGCCGTGCCGCCCGCCAGCTCTCCGCCCGGGTGCACCCAGGTGGCCGGCAGCCAGCCCCACCAGAAGGCCTGCCCGTAGACCCCCGCGAGGACGCCGCCGATGATCCCGCTCGCGAGGTGGCAGGCGATGGTGCCGATGGCGTCGTCGATCTTCAGGGTCCGCTCCACCCACTTGAACGTGTAGGGGAACTGGAAACCCGCGACGAGGCCGATGAAGAGGCCGTACCCAGGCGGCGCGAACCCGACGCAGGCGCAGACGGCGACGAGCCCGCCGAGGAAGCCGTTGGCGAGCACCAGCGGATCGGCCGTCTTGTGGAGGCGGTAGCCCGCGATCAGCGCGCCGAGCACGCCCCCCGCGGCCGCCAGGGCGGTGGTGCCGAAGACCCACCAGATGTCGGAGAAGAGGAAGTCGGCGAGGTAGAGGCCGCGCGCGCCGGCGCCCTTGCCGTAGAGCGGGTGCGAGGCCGCGTTGGCGACCACCGAGCCGCCGTTGAAGCCGAACCAGCAGAAGCCGAGCAGGAGCGCGCTGAAGACGGTGAGCAGCACGTTGTGGGCGGGGATCGCCACCGGCGAGCCGTCGCGCTTGTAGCGGCCGAGGCGCGGGCCCACATACCAGCCACCGACGAGGCCGACGATGCCGCCGAGCGCGTGCACCCCGGTGGAGCCCGCGTAGTCGGTGTAGGGGGCCCAGAAGTGCTTGCCGCCCGCGTCGGCGACCATCCCGTAGTCGAGCAGCTTCTTCCCGGCGGCGCTGGCCAGCTCCGGCGTGAACAGCCGGTCCATCAGCATCACCAGGCCGCTGTGCGGGTCGAGCAGGGGCGAGCCGCCGAGGCCGCCCCAGATGAGGAACCCGAAGATCGGGTAGATCAGCCCCGAGTAGAGGAAGGCGAAGACGAGGTACGCCTTGAACTTGAACCGCTCGCTGAAGACGGTGCCCGGGATGGCCATGGAAGTAATACAGAAAGTCAGCGAGCCGAAGAAGTTGACCATGTAGAGGTCGGGCTGCGCCGAGAAGTGCCAGGGGAGGAAGCTGGTGCTGTTGGCGGCCCAGCCCGTGTAGCCGCTGATCTGGTCGGACACCTCGGCGAGCCGGGTGCCGGTGCCCGCCTGGTTGAGCAGGTAGCAGAGCGGCCAGGCGAAGGCCTTGATGGCGAAGCCGACCAGCCAGAACGAGAAGGTCGCGATCCCCGTGTGGGCGAGGACCTTGGCGCCGATGTGGGCGGCGTTCTTCGCCCGCACCGACCCGGCCTCGAGCAGGAGGAAGCCGCTCTGCATGAAGAAGATGAGCGCGAAGCAGATCGCCCACCAGGCGACCGCCACCACCGTCGAGAGCTTGGAGAACTGGTCCTGCGAGACGGGCGGCGACGCTTGGGCGAGGAGCGCGGCGAGGGCGATGGACATGCCGCGAATCCTTGGCACACCGGCGGTGGCCCGTGCAACGCGTCGGCCTGTCGCGGACCGCCGGCGGGCGGCGTGCTATGAAGTCGCCGCCATGGTTCCCGAGAAGTACCGGCTGGCGGCGGTGGGGCGGTTCCTGCTCGAGGCATTCGAGCGGCGCCGGCCTGGCCTGACCGCTTGGACCCCCCAGGTCGAGGACGCGCTGCGCACCGAGGCCGAGGCCGCGCTGCTCGAGATGGAGAAGCAGTGCAAGGAGGTCGGGGTGGACGACCCGGCCTACTGGCAGAAGGCGCGCGACGCGGTCGAGGCGGTCGTCATCCCGCGCTACGCGCAGCTCGCGAGGCAGGAGCTCGCGCTGGCGGCGAAGGGCCACCACCTCTGGCGCGGCGGCGATCTCGTCGCGCGGATGGCGTTCGCGGGCGGCGGGCTCTTGCTGGGCGCGATCGTGCTGGCGGTCCCGTGGATCCCCATCACCGAGAAGTGGGTGCCCTGGGCGCTCTTCATCGGCGGGCCGCTCTTGCCCGACGCGCAGCTCTGGTTCCATCGCTTTCGCCACCGGCGCCGGCTGCAGGCGGTGGTGGACGATCTCTCGGAGGCGGACAGGGCCGTCGACACTTATCGTCCGCTCGCGGAGCTCGAGCGGGTGATGGGCGGCCTGCCCGCCGATGAGGTGGGCAAGATGTCCGAGCCGCCCTCGGCGGAGGGAAGCGCCAAGGAGCAACCGGACCCGCAGCGACCCGCGCAGCCAGGCGGCCGACAGCGAGGCTAGCGCTCGTGCGTAGGGCTTGGTGCCGGGTAGGGTCAGCGCAGCGATGGTGATGAGCAGTTCTGGCGGTGGAGCAGGGCAGGGCGCACGGCATCCCGCCGGCGCGGCCAGCAGGCGTTCGAGCAGGAGGGGCGATGCAGCTCAACATCCCGAAGATCAACTTTCCCAGACCGGGCGCTCCCGGCGCGGCGGGCGCGCGCAAGCTGTGGATCGCGCTCTCGACGCTGGTGGTCCTCCTGGTGGGCTACAACTCCTGCGCCACCTACGTGCACCCGGGCACGGCGGCGGTGAAGCAGATCAGCTACGGCATGGGGAAGGGCATCGAGCCGCGCGTCTACACGACCGGGCTGCACTACGTGGGGCCGGGCGAGAAGCTGCACCTGTTCCCCACCCGCGTGCAGGTGCTGGAGCTGACCTCCTCGAAGTCGGAGTCGAGCGAGGAGGTGGAGGGGCACCGCACCACCTCGGCCATCAACATCCAGACCAGCGAGGGCTACAACGTGCGCGTCGACGCCACCGTGCTCTACCGCGTGGCCGACCCCTTGAAGGTGATGACGACCATCGGGCCGGGCCGGCTCTTCGAGGAGAGCGCGGTGATCCCGCGGTCGAGCCAGAACCTGCGCCGCGCGCTCGGCGAGCTCGACGCGGAGGACTTCTACCGGGGCACCAAGCGCATCGAGAAGGCCGCGCAGGCGAAGAAGGCGCTCGAGGAGGAGCTGAAGGACAAGGGCATCGAGGTGCTGGAGGTGCTGGTCCGCCGGTATGAGTATGACTCGCGGTACCAGAACGCCATCGAGCAGCGGAAGATCCAGGACCAGACCGTCTTCAAGAACGAGGCGCAGGCGAAGGCGGCCATCGCCAACGCGGCGAAGAACAAGATCGTCGCCGAGGGGCAGGCGAGCGTGCAGGTGGAGCTGTCGCGCGGCGAGGCCGAGGTGAAGAAGCTCGCCGCGCAGGCCGACCTCTACAAGCGCACCAAGGCCGCCGAGGGCGATCTGCTGGTGCAGCTCGCCGAGGCGCAGGGCACCGAGCTGATGAACCAGGCGCTGCGCTCGGCCGGCGCGGAGAACCTGGTCGGGCTGAAGATGGCCGAGGCCCTCAAGGGCACCCAGGTGATCGTCCTGCCCACCGACGGCGAGACCGGGATGAACCCGCTCGATCTGAAGACGATGCTCAAGCGCTTCGACGTGAAGGAGTAGCCCATGCGCCGCCACTCGCACTTCGTTATCGAATCGTTGACGGCGCTGGCGCTCTTCGGGGCCCTGCCTGCGTGCACGATGCACTCCACCGACTCCACCGAGGTCGGCGTGCTGACCCAGAAGGTGGCACTCTTCGGCAAGGCCGGCATCCAGGCGGAGACCTACGCGCCGGGCGCCACCTACTTCTTCCCGGCGATGGTCACCGACTGGTCGGTGTTCAACGTCGCGCTGCAAAATCTGGAGATGGTCTCCGACAAGGCCCGCGGCGATCGCGAGGGGCGCGACGACCTCGCCTTCAAGACCCACGACGGCAACGACATCGCGGTCGATGTCACGGTGGCGTGGCGGATCGACACCTCGAAGGCGCCCTACCTGCTCGACCGGGTGGGCGGCAGCACCGCCGACGTCAAGGAGCACCTGGTGCGGCCCGCGGTGCGCGCCATCGTGCGCGACATCCTCGGCACCATGACCAGCGAGGAGTTCTACGTCTCGGACAAGCGGTTCGCCAAGGCCGAGGAGGCGCGCGACCGGCTCGGCAAGTTCCTCGGGCACGAGGGGGTGATCGTCGAGCGGGTGATCCTCGGCGAGCACCGCTTCCACCCCGAGTACGAGAAGGTCATCCACGACAAGAAGCTGGCCGAGCAGGACGCCGAGCGGATGGTCTCCGAGGGCAACGCGGCCGAGCAGGAGTCGCGGCGAAATCTAGAGACCGCGCGCGGCGAGGTGACGCAGAAGGTCGCCAGGGCGAAGGGCGCCTTCGAGCAGTTCAAGCTGCGCGCGGACGCCGACTTCTTCCAGTCGCAGCGCGAGGCCGAGGCGATCCTCGCAGAGAAGAAGGCGAAGGCGAAGGGCGTCGAGAAGCAGAACCAGGCGCTCGCGGGCGCGGGCGGCCGGGCGATGGTGAAGCTCAAGGTCGCCGAGGCGCTGGCGGACAAGAAGATCTTCTTCATCCCCGGCGGCGGGAAGAACGGGCTGCAGACCACCAACATGAACGACCTGCTCTCGCGCTTCGCGGTGGCGAAGGCGGCGGAGGCGGAAGAGAAGAAGTAGCCCGGCGCCACCGAGGCCGACAACAGCCGACGAAAAACCTATGAGGAACCCAGGAATGGAGGAACCCAGGAAAGGGTCCGCGTCGACGACCCCGCAGACCATCCAGCCCTCGACGACGAGGCAGTTGTCGCTCCTGCTTTCCTCCATTCCTGGGTTCCTCATAGGCAGTTGCCGGTCGCGCGCCGATTCGCGCCGATCGCGGGATTGAATGCCGCGCAGCTTTGTTCGAAGTCGCCAATTCGCTGGTCATTGAGCTCCAAACCTGGAGGTACACGATGCAGACCCTCTCCCGATTCGTGATGATCCTCGCTCTCTCGCTCGCCACTGCCTCCCGCGCCGCCGACAAGCCCGCCAGCCCGCGCGGCACCGCCGCCATGCAGCTCGGCGGCAAGGCCGAGGGGGCCGGCTGGAAAGGCGGCAGCTGGGTCGAGGTCGACTACGGCCGCCCGCTCTTGCGCGGCCGCAGCGGCGTCTTCGCCGATGACGGCAAGGCGATCAACGACGCGCCGGTCTGGCGGCTCGGCGCCAACGAGTCGACCCGCCTCAGGACCGAGGTGGCGCTCACCGTCGGTGGCAAGAAGGTGCCCGTCGGCGACTACGCGGCCTTCGTCGAGCTGAAAGGCGGCGCCTGGACGCTCGTCCTCTCGACGCAGCCCACCCGCGGCCCGGCCGACCCCCGCGGCACGCCCGGCAAGATCTGGGGCTCCTACGGCTACGATGCGAAGTTCGACGTGGTCCGCGCCCCGATGACCGTCGGCAAGAGCGAGGTGTCGGTGGAGCAGCTCACCCTCGGCTTCGTCGAGGTGACGGCCACCGGCGGCAAGCTGCAGATCGCCTGGGACAAGACGGTGGCCACCGTTCCGCTCGCGCTCGCGCAGTGATTGTGTAATACCCGCGCGCATGGCCCTCAAGCTCACGGTCGAGTACGACGGCGCCGACTTCTCCGGCTGGCAACTGCAGCCCGGACAGCCCTCCGTGCAGGAGGTGGTGGAGACCGCCGTGGCCGCGCTGTGCGGGGTGCCGCGCGCGCAGGTGCGCGTCACCGCCTCGGGCCGCACCGACGCGGGCGTGCATGCGCGGGGGCAGGTGGTCTCGTTCTCGCCGCCGGGCCACGGCGCGCGGCTCCCGCTCAAGGCGTGGACCTCCGGCCTCAACGCCCACCTGCCCGAGACGGTGGCCTGCGTGGCGGCCGAGGAGGCCCCCGAGGGGTTCGACGCGCGCCGCTGGGCTCGCGGCAAGCGGTATGTGTATTCCATCAAGAACCACCCCAGCCGGTCTCCGCTCTGGCGCGCGCGGGCCTGGGAGGTGCGCCGGCCGCTCGACTTCGCGGCGATGCAAGCGGGCGCGAAGCTGCTGCTGGGCCGGCACGACTTCACCTCGTTCCGCGCCGCCGACTGCCCGGCCACCCACCCGGTGCGCGAGCTTCGCCGCCTCGAGCTTGCCCCGGATGCGCTAGAGCCCGGGGTCTGGCACGTCACCGTCGAGGCGACCGCCTTCCTCAAGCACATGGTCCGCAACCTGGTGGGCACGCTCGCCGACGTGGGCCACGGGCGGCGCTCGGCCGATTCGCTCCCGGTGCTGCTGGCGCAGCGCGATCGCACCAAGGCGGGCGTGACCGCGCCGCCGCACGGGCTGGTGCTGGAGGAAGTGTATTACTTGGCTGGCAACGTGAGCCCGTGGACGCAAGCGCCTGCAGGCGAGCCGGCCGGGCTCGACCAGAGCGACGCCGGTGAGTGAGCCCGCGCCCCAGCAGCAGCCGGCGTCGCCTGAGCGGGCTGCTGCGGCCAGCGAGGGGAGCTCACCTCCTCCGGCGACTGCCCCGAAGCCTGCGCCGGGAAGGCTCGACGGCGCGCGCCTGCGCATGAGGCAGGCGGGCTGGGCGCTGGCCATCGCGGTGGCCGCGCTGGTCGGCTGGGCGCTCGCAGCCGAGACCGTGGCCGACTGGGTGACGGCGCTGGTGCCGCACCTCGCCTCCACGCCGGAGGGCCGGGCTGCGGTGGCGACGCTGCTGGTGGGGCTCGGCTCCGGCGCGGTCGCGCTGGTGGCCTCGCTGCTGGCGGGTCTCGTCACCGATCTGCCGCTCGCCGCGGGCGGCCTCGGCGGGCTGGGCGCGCTGCTCTTGCCGGTGGCGCTGCCGTGGATGTTCGAGCCGCCGGAGGAGTCGCTGCCGGTGCTGCAGGCGGCGCGGGTGGCGGCGCTGGCGATGGGGGCCGGGGCGGGCGCCGCGGGGCTCCTGCTCGCGCGGCGACTGCTGGCGCGGAAGAGGGCAGCTCGCTGAGCGGGGAGTTGGTGGCTTGGGCGACCAGCGTCCCCACCGACGACCCCGGCGGCGGGGGTCCCGGAGAGGCCGAGAGAAGTGTCACGCGCATGCGGCCGCACGCCGCTGCGAGCTCAGCCGAGGCGCGGAGCCCGCCTCAAGGCCCGCCCGCGCCGACAGGCCCAATCGCAAAGCGCTCGTTGCCGATCTCTACCGAAAACACCCCCTCCATTTCGCGCAGCAGCGGCGCCAAAGACGCCTGCGCCGCCCGCAGCAGCAGCGCCCGCTCCCCGTCGGGGAGCCGCAGGAAGAGCGCGTCGCCGTCCCCCCGCTCCAGCGACAGCGGGGCCACCACCACCTCGCGGCCGCCGACGAGCCACCCGCGCAGGCTCGCGCCGCTGGACCCCGTCTCGGCCTCCAGCCGCCGCACGAAGAAGGCCGCCTCGTCGACCGCGAGATACGCCCACTGCTTGCCGATCCGCGTGGCCCACCGCCCGTCGGGGGCGCGGTGGACCCCCTCGTGCAGCACCTGCACCGTGCGCGCGTGCTCGACGAGGCCACCCTGGTGCCAGAAGCGGCCCTCGCCATCGAGGCGCAGGCCTGACTGCTCCCTCAGCTGCTCCAAGAGCGCCTCGTCCATGCGCCGGAGTGTACTCGCGCGGCCTCCGCCTGCCACGCGGGAGCGCGCCTGCGCGCGGAGGTCGGCGCGGAATGAGCCCGGTATCGAATCGCTCATTTCGGCTTTGCGTTCGGACGCCCTCATGCGACGTTGCATCGCACCCGTACTCACCACTACGGAAAGGGAGCCCATGACGACCGACCTGCTCGAGTCCCGCCTCCAAGCCGCCATCGCCCCCCACGACCTCCTCCAGCACCCGTTCTACCGGGCTTGGAGCATGGGCCAGCTGACGCTCGGCGATCTCGGCCGCTACGCTGGCCAGTACCGCGCGCAGGTCGACGCGCTCCCGGCGCTCCTCTCGGCTGCGCAGGCGCAGACGCGCGACGCCGCCACCCTCGATGCGCTCGCGAAGAACCACGCCGAGGAGATCGGCGCGGCGGCGCCGATGGGCATCCCGGGCGCCACCCACGCGGTCCCGCACAAGGCGCTCTGGCTCGACTTCGCGGCGGGCATCGGCGCGTCGCGCGCGCAGGTGGAGTCTGCGAAGGCCGACGGCGAGACCCAGGCCGCGGTCGCCCAGCTGCACGGCCTCGTCGCCGAGGGCGAGCTCGCCTCGCTCGCGGCCCTCTACACCTACGAGGCCCAGACGGCCCGCGTCTCCACCAGCAAGCGCGAAGGCCTCTGCGCCTTCTACGGCGTGCAGGACGCGCGGACGATCGCCTTCTTCTCCGCCCACGAAGGGCTCGACGTCCACCACGCCCACGACCTGCTCTCGGGCCTCTCGCGCGCGGTGCAGGCGCTCCCGGCGGAGCGTC
>JAYWAO010000097.1:0-2372 GCA_043782365.1 Deltaproteobacteria bacterium | reverse complement strand
CCACGCCACTCTGGTGGGCTGCGGGACCGTCGCCACCTTCGACAAGGCGCTCCTCAAGGAGCCGGGCTTCACCGCGCCCTGACGCGCCCCGACAGGCTGCCGGATACCCAGCAACCGCCTCCGATCAATCAGCAATTGATATTGCCTACCTGTACGAGCATGTGATCCAGCCCGCCCCCAGCGTGGCCTGGATCACGCGGGTGACCACTTCCGAGTCCGGCAGGTCTTTAGCAGAAGCTACACCCGCCGATTATACTCGCAGACGAGAGGAACCGCCCACCCTACGGCGGCCATGGTGCAGACGATGAAGGACGAGGATTCAGGGGCGAAAGTCCTCACTTGTGGAAGCTGCCGGCGCACCGGCGGCTTCTCGCAGCCGATCTCGGTCGTCTTGGTGTTCGCCCCTGGGCTCGAGCGTCCCTATCCGCTCATCCCCGCCGAGGAGTACCAGGTGTGCACCCGCTGCGACGCGATCTTCGCGTTCATCGACCGCGCCACCTCCATGCACCCGGTGGTCTCGGAGGCCGGGCTCTGGACGCGGGCGATCGTCATCTTCTCCGACGGCGCCGGGCTCGACGTCGCTGCCAAGCGCGAGCAGTCGGCGCGGCCCACGCAGAAGATGGCGATGGCGTAGGCGGAGCGCACCCGGGCGCGCGGCCCGGCCGGGCCTTGACCCGCGCGGCCAAGCTGTGACACGCGGAGCCCCCAATGGCCCGCCTCCTCGCCAAACCAGAGCTGCTCGCCCCCGCCGGCGACGAAGAGTCCCTCAAGGCCGCCGTCGCCGCCGGCGCCGACGCGGTCTACTTCGGCCTGCGCGGCGGCTTCAACGCCCGCGCCCGCGCCGACAACTTCTCCGCCGACGAGCTCCCGCGCGTCTTCGACTACCTCCACGCCCGCGGCGTGCAGGGGTTCGTGACCTTCAACACGCTGGTGTTCGACAGGGAGCTGCCGGTCGCCGAGGAGGCGCTGGCGGCCATCGCCGCCGCTGGCGCCGACGCGATCATCGTGCAGGACCTGGGCGCGGCCCGGCTGGCGCGCGCGGTCTGCCCGCAGCTGCCGCTGCACGCCTCGACGCAGATGACCGTCTCCTCGGCCGAGGGCGCGGCCATCGCGAAGGAGCTGGGCATCACCCGCGTGGTGCTGCCGCGCGAGCTGTCGATTAGCGAAATCAGCAAGCTGGCGGCGGGCACCGATCTCGAGCTGGAGTGCTTCGTCCACGGCGCGCTCTGCGTGAGCTGGAGCGGGCAGTGCCTCACCAGCGAGGCGCTGCAGGCCCGCTCGGCCAACCGCGGCCAGTGCGCGCAGAGCTGCCGGATGCCCTACGACCTGATCGTCGACGGCGAGCGGCAGACGGCCCGGCACGACGAGCAGCTCAACTACCTGCTCAGCCCGCGCGATCTGGCAGCCTACGATCTGCTCCCCGAGCTGCTCGCGGCCGGCGTCTCCTGCTTCAAGATCGAGGGCCGCATGAAGGGGCCCGAGTACGTCGCCAACGTGGTCGAGAAGTACCGGCGCGCCCTCGACGCCGCGCAGGAGAAGCGCGCGTACCCGCTCACCGCGCAGGATGAGGAAGAGCTGCGCTATAGCTTCTCGCGCAGCTTCAGCCACGGGTTCCTCACCGGCAGCGACCACCAGAAGCTGGTGCACGGCCTCTACCCGGGGCACCGCGGCGTGCTGGTCGGGCGGGTCGATGAGGTCCATGCGCGGGCGGGCCACGTGCTGGTGACGCCCGACGTGCCCGTGTCGGAAAAGAGTAACACCAAGCTGGTCGGCGTCGAGCGCGGCGAGGCGGCGCGGCCGCAGCTGAAGGCCGGCGATCGCATCCTCTTCGACCAGGGCAAGCCCGAGGACGACGAGCCCCGCGGCGGCCTCCACGCCTGCGACGTGCTCCCCGACGGCCGCCTCAAGCTGGTCTTCGGCGTGCCGGGACAGGGCGAGGGCAGCGCGCCCGATCTGCGCATCGTCAAGGTCGGCGACGTGGTCTGGAAGGCGAAGGACGCCGACGTCACCCGCAAGCTCAAGCGGGTGGCGGCGCAGGAGCGCAAGCTGGGCCTCTGGCTCACGGTGCGCGGAGCCGAGGGCCAGAAGCTCACCGCCTCGGTGAAGGACGCGCTCGGCCGCACCGCGAGCGCCGAGAGCGCCGCGGCGCTGCAGCCCGCGCAGGGCCGCCCGCTCGACGAGGCGCTCGTGCGCGAGAAGCTGGGCGCCTTCGGCGAAACGCCTTTCGAGCTGCGCGGGCTCGACCTCGTGCTCGACGGGAAGCTGGCGCTCTCGCCCTCGGAGCTGAAGAAGATGCGGCGCGCGCTCACCGAGCAGCTCTCGGCGCAGCCGCTCCCGCGCGAGCGCCGCGACGTCTCTCGCGGGCACTCGAT
>JAYWAO010000096.1:0-6615 GCA_043782365.1 Deltaproteobacteria bacterium | reverse complement strand
ACTCGCAGGTGCTCTTCCTCGCCATCAACACCGCCAGCATCCAGCTGGTGCCGACCACGGTGATCGCGCTGCGGGCGGCGGCGCACTCGAAGGACCCGGCAGGCATCCTGCTGCCGACGCTGCTCGCCACCGCCTGCGCGCTGGCGGTGGCCATCGTGCTGGCGAAGACGCTCGAGCGGGTGTGGAAGTGAACTCCACTCCGGCGTGGCTGGGCGAGCTGTCGAACTGGATACTCGCACTATTGATCGTCGGTATCCCGCTCTATGGATACCTGAAGGGCGTGAAGATCTACGAGGCGTTCATCGAGGGGGCCAAGGAGGGCTTCGAGACCGCGCTGCGGATCGTGCCCTACCTGGTGGCCATCCTCGCCGCGGTGGGGGCCTTCCGCGGCGCCGGCGCGATGGACGCGCTCGCCAGGGTGATCTCGCCGGTGACCTCGCTGCTGGGGCTGCCGCCCGAGGTGGTCCCGCTGGCCTTGGTGCGGCCCTTCTCGGGGAGCGGGGCGACGGGGATCCTCGCCAGCATCCTCAACGACCCGAAGCTGGGCCCCGATTCGTTCGCGGGCCGGCTCGGCTCGATGGTGCAGGGGTCCACCGAGACCACCTTCTACGTCTTGAGCGTCTATTGCGGGGCGGTGAACATCGTCAAGTATCGCCACGCCCTGGTGGTGGGCTTGGCGGCGGATGCGACTGGTCTGGTGGCGAGCGTGATCATCGCGCGGTTCGTCTGGGGGTAGGCGGGTGCCGCGGGACCGCTCGAGTATTACTTCTTCGCCCGCGCCTTGAAGATCTCCGTGAGCAGATCGGCCTTCCCCTCGACCCGCTCCAGCCGCGGATACCGCGGCCCCTCGGTCCACGCCACCGCGTACACCCCGTAGCTGTCGGCGTTGTCCACCAGGACCTCGAGGTTGGTCTTCCCGCCCGCGCTGGCCTCGTGCGCCTCGATGGCGCCGTGCAGCCGCTCGGCGGTGAACTTGCGGCCGTCGATGGCGACCACCTTCATCGAGGGCCCGAGGCCCGCCTTGTCGGCCGGCGCGCCCGGGACCACGTCGGTGATCTGCCCCTTGTCGTCGAGCAGCAGGCCGAGCGAGGCGCGCAGGTCGATCGACTTGTTCACCTTCTCCCGCGTCTTGAAGAGCGGGGTCGGCGCGCGCTGGTAGCCGAGCCGCCAGCCCGCGCGGGCGAGGCCCTCGAGCGGCGGCCCTTCCGCGAGGCCCTGCACGCGCACCAGGAAGTGGGCGCGCCAGTCGTAGGGGACGAGCTCGCCCAGGGTCTTGAGCACGTCGTCGAGCGTGTAGGGCTTCACGGTGGGTCCGCCGCTCTCGCCGCCGTGGAACTTCTTGCAGAAGTCGTCGAGCGACTTCGCGCCGCCCGACTTCTCACGGAGGATCGCGTCGACCTCCAGCCAGAGCAGCGTGCCCTCGGCGTAGAAGTCCACCGAGCGGCGCAGCGAGGCCCAGTCATTGCGGGCCGGGTAGAGGAGCTGCGCCGCCACCGCCGTGTCCTGCAGCGGGCGCCAGGAGCGGCCTCGCTGGGTGCGCATCGCCTCCGCCTCGCTGGCCATCACGTCGCGCGCGGTCTGCGGATCGCGGAAGCCCGCGCGGGCGGCCAGGACCTCGCCATAGTATTGAGTCAATCCCTCATAAACCCAGAGCAGCTCGCCCTTCATCGGCTCCTGGTAGTCGGGGGTGGCGAGGCCCGCGGGCCGCCGGTGCTTGCCGTTCCACGAGTGGAACGATTCGTGCGCGACCAGCCCGCCGAACTCCTCGAGGGCGAGCTCGGGGTCGATCATCGCCCGGCCCGACATCCGCGAATCGTTCGACTGGTGGTGCTCGAGGCCGAAGTGCGTGACGTTGTCGGAGAGCGTGATCAGGAAGACGTACCGGTCGAAGTGGCGCGCCCCGAAGAGGGCCGCCTCCTCGGCGACGAGGCGCTCGAACGAGGCCTTGATCGCGGGCGGCACCCGCGCCTCCCACTCGGTCTCGGCGGCGATGGCGGCCGAGACCTTGGCGCCGTGGCTCTCGCCGAGGGGGACCTCGTTCAGGTAGAGGCCGGTCAGCACCGGCGAGTCGATCAGCGTCTCCAGCGAGACGGGCTTGAACTTGATCAGGCCCTGGTCTGGCGCCGCCTCGCCAGGGCGCTCTTCTTGGCGCTCGAGCGAGGTGGCTGCCTTCCAGCCCGGCGGGAGCAACACCGACGACGCGTAGCTCAGCTCCGCCGCCTTCGCGCCCTCTGGATACAGCACCACCTGGTTCCACGAGAGCATCGCCAGCCGCTGGGTCATCGAAGCGCCCGACGAGAACCCGGCCTCGTTGGGCGGGGCGGAGAGGAAGTCGTACGAGACCTGCAGCTCGCTGGTGCCCGCGGGGACGTCGACGTGCACCCGGTACATCTCTTCGTCATCCCGCCGCCAGGTGAGCAGCTGGCCGCCGGCGTGGATCCGGAGCGAGACGAGGTCGGCGATCAACCCTGTCGGCCCGTGCTCACCGGGGAGCCACTGGGGATACGCGAGCTGCAGCGGACCGGCGCGCACGGGGAGCCGCAGGCGCGCGTGGACGAGGCGGCGCGGGGCCTCGGTGAGATCGATGTCGAGCTGGGCGGTGCCCGGCACCGGCGTGTATTTCACTTGTTTGCCGCGGGCCTCTGCGGCGGTCGCGCAGCCGAAGAGGCAGCAGAGCACGCAGAGCGCAGAGAGCGTGGCGACGCCGCGCGTGATCGGCGTCTGCGAGAGGGGCGAGCGGGCCTGCGAGGCGGGCGGAGGCTTGGGCATGGAGTCACCCTGCCACATGGTCGGAGACTGGCAACCAGCCGCGCGCGAGGACGGGCACGCCAGCCACCACTGCCAACGGCTCATTGAAGGCGGTGAACGGGCCTGCCATCAGGCGCGGCGGCCTCGCTCCGCGGTGGCCCGCGACCGCGCGCCCCCTCTCGGGGTAGAAGGGTCCCGCGCCGATGACAACCACCACGCCTGCCCAGAACCGCGCCGCCCCTCCCGCGCGTCCCGCGCCCCGCCGCACCGCGCTGCGCCCGCTCGCGCCGCTGCTGGTGCCGCTCGCGCTGCTCCTGGCGCTGGCCGCCGCGTCCTGCAAGCGCGAGGTCGATCAAGCCGCCAAGGCGCGCATCTTCTCTCCTGAGGAGCCCACCGGGGCGAAGGCGGAGGCCGCCGAGCAGCTCGACGCCCGCGTCCTCGGCGACGACGGCGCGCTGGCAGCCCGCGTGCTGCGGATGGGCCGGGAAGAAGCCGGCCACCGCCTCGGCGCCCATCGGGTACAGAGCAAGGTGACCTTCATCTGGACCCGCGGGCAGGCCGTCCAGCTGGCCGATGGCGGCGTCCAGCCTCCGGCCACGGTGCAGGCGGTGGAGGACGCTTCGCTGGTGCAGACGGCCGCGGGCGACTTCTCGCTCAAGCTGCAGAATGACCACAACCAGGGCTTCGAGTTCGTCTGGAGCGACGGCGCGGTCTACGTGCGCGGGCTCTTCGGGCCGTTCCGCAAGCGGCGCACCGACCGCACCGACCCGCTGCGGATGCGCGACCAGACCCTCTCGGCGCTGGCCACCTTCGATCGGCTCGCGCGCGGGCTCAAGCTGCACGCGGTCTCGGAGGCGAAGGCCGGCGGGCGCGCGGCGATCAAGTACGACGTGGTGGGCGCGGGGGCGCGGCTGGGCCCCGAGGACACGCGCGACCTCCCCGCCGTGGAGTACCCCGCGCCCCAGGCGGGCCAGACGGGCAAGGCGCTCGGCCCCGACGCCGACACCGCGCGCCGGCTGGAGCTGTTCGAGAAGGAGCAGCCCGTCGTGGTGAGCGGGACGCTGCTGGTCGACGCCGAGACCGCCGCGCCGCTCGCGGCCGAGCTGGCGGGCCGCTTCCGCGTCACGCAGAAGGAGGGGCCGGCAGCCGACCTCGAGCTGCGCGTCGTGCTGAACACGACGGACGTCGGCGGCGCGCTGGCGGTGAAGACGCCCGCGTTCGAGCCCGACCCGTCCACGCCGCACGCGGTGAAGGACCCGCTGCGGTTCCTCGGCAAGGCGGCAGGACCCGGGGCGGCGTCGAGCGCGGAGCCCGTCGAGGACGAGGAGGCGAGCCCGGAGGAGCCGGTGGAGGCGGAGGCGCCGGAAGGGAAGGCGGAGGGCAAGGCCGAGGCGCCGCAGAAGGGCGAGGCGAAGCCTGCCGGGACGCCGATGCCGACGGGGAAGCGGCAGTAGCGTTCGCGATGGGGTAGTGGCGGTCCGCGCACCTGATACCCAGTTCACTTCGGTGAAGGTCGATCGGCCTCGTCTCCGGCCCTCGACAGCAGCGCCGCAATTCCGAGCTTGCCAGCCCACCAGTCGAGGTAGTCGCGATCCACCTCGCGCCGGTTCACGCGGAGCAGCTCGACCACGTCGCGCCACTGCGTGGAGGACTGCTCGCCGCCGTCCCGATACCACTGCAGCTTCTTCAGGATGCTGTCCTCGACGCTCTTGAGGAAGGGCTCGCAGTCGACGTCGATCTTGAACCGCCGACGGCGGGCAAAGGCGGTCAAGTCGTATTCCGTCGCCTGCCGCATCATCAGATCGATCTTCACGCCCGTGGCGGAGTGGAAGATGTTCCACGACCAGCGCGAGCGGATCGCCTCTCTCAAGGAGTTCACGTCGACGTCGAACTCGGGGCCCAGCTCGTCAGCCAGGGCCTGGGCGTGGTGCGGCGCCATCGCGACCACGAAGTCGACGTCATTGGTGCTGCGGGCGCTCGCCTGCAGCGAGCTCGCGACGCTGCCGCCGATGTAGTACTCGGCCCCGATCACCTCCAGCGCCCTGGCGACCGCCAGCGCCACGTCGAGGACGTCCGGCGTCACTGGTCGAGATCGCCCGGCAGCTCGCCGTACACCCGCCGCGCCGTCTCGACTCCATGCACGGCGGCCACATGCCGGATCACCAGCTCACGCTCGGTGGCCTCGGGGTAGCGCCGGCGCAGCCTGATCATCACCATCCGGCGCACGCCCCGATTCACCGCGCGGAACGCCGCGGCCCGCTGGGCGGGGCTCATCGCGCGCAGGAGCTCAGCGTGGCGCCCCAGCTGCTCTGGCGAGGTGTCGCTCGGCACTCGCAGAGGATAGCCATGCGCTGACGGGCAGGGCAAGCCGAACGAACCGCTCCGGCCGCTCGCCGCGCGAGCTCCTCACCGGGGGTGAGCTGGGGCGCGCGCCACGCGGCGCCCGCTCTAGATCTGCTTGCCCCTCGCCGCCCGGGCTCGGTCCGGTAACCTGTTCGGCGCTCTAGCTGGTCGGCGAGTCCGAGTCGAGATAAGTGTAACCGCGCATCGCCTGCTCGTAAAAATCGGTGAGCGAGACGCCCTCCTTCGGCTTCACCGCGCCCTCGCGGACCCGCTGCTCGAGCGCCGCCTTCACCCGGCGCGCCAGGTCCGACGGCTCGTACTGCACGCGCTGTAACACTTTTTCCACGGTGTCGCCCGGGATCACTTCCTCGATGTAGTAGTCCTCCGGATCGTCGTCATCGACGAAGACGTGGACCTCGTTCACCCGGCCGAACAGGTTGTGCATGTCGCCCATGATGTCCTGGTAGGCGCCGGTCATGAACATGCCGAGGTAGTAGGGCTGCCCGGGGATCAGCGCGTGCAGCGCGATGGTCTCGTCGATCGACTCGTACTCGATGAAGGTGTCGATCTTGCCGTCGGAGTCGCAGGTGATGTCGACGATGGTCGAGTCGCGGGTGGGCGCTTCATCCAGCCGGTGCACGGGCGCGATCGGGAAGAGCTGGTCGATGGCCCAGTGGTCGGGCGCGCTCTGGAAGAGCGAGAAGTTCGCCATGTACTGGTCGGCCAGCTTGTCGCCCAGCTCGCGCGTCTGCTCGGGCACGCGCTTGCGCTTCTTGTTGATCTCCACCAGCTTCCGGCAGAGCTTCCAGAACAGCCCCTCCACCGACGCGCGGTCCTCGAGCCCGAGGATGCCGAGCTTGAACATGGTGAGGGCCTGCTCCTTCTTGTCCACCGCGTCGTGGTAGGTCTCGCCCGAGTTCTTCGCGGTGAGCCCGGTGACGATCTCGCGCATCTCGCGCACCAGCGGCGCCTCCGACAGGTTCGAGACCGGCACCGGGTGCAGCGGCGGCGGCGGCACGCTGGCGGAGCCGGTCGCGCCGGGCGGGGCGTGCGGGTGGCTGGCGGCCTTCTCGTCGACGCCGTTCTCGCCGAACTCGATGGCCCCGAAGACGTTCATCAGGATCATCGCGTGGTGCGCGGCCAGCGCGCGGCCCGACTCCGAGACCAGGTGCGGCTCGGGCACGCCCTCGTTGGTGCAGATCTGCTGGACGCTGTAGACGACGTCGGCCGCGTACTCGTCGAGCGAGTAGTTGAGCGACGAGACGTACTTGCTGGTGTGCGCGCCGACGTAGTCGACGCCGAGGCCGCCGCCGACGTCGAAGTACTCGAGCCCGAGCCCCATCTTGCGGAGCTTGGCGTAGATGCGCGCGCCCTCGTTGACAACGTCCTTGACGGTGCGGATGTCGGTGAGCTGGCTGCCGACGTGGAAGTGGAAGAGCTTCGCGTTCGACTCGAGGTTCTCGGCGCGCAAGATCTTCACCGCCTCGATCAGCTCGGGTGTGGTCAGGCCGAACTTGGCGAAGT
>JAYWAO010000095.1:0-17907 GCA_043782365.1 Deltaproteobacteria bacterium | reverse complement strand
AGCGCTCCCCGACTTGAGTCCGACGCTCTCTTCTACCGCTTCGGGGTCCCGACTTCCTCAGCGATCAGGTACGGCCGCTTGCCCTGCGACTCGTAGTACGTGCGAATGACCAGCTCGGCGAGCAGGCCCATCAGGAGGCTCAAGGAGCCCACCAGCGTGAACATCACCGCGAGGAGCGGCAGCGGCGTCTCGACGAGGTCCTTCTGCCACGCGGGCCAGGGCGAGAGCTTGAAGAAGACTGCGCCCGAGACGGCCAAGAAGGCGCCGAGCAGGTTGAGCAGCCCGAACCCGCCGAAGACGTAGATCGGCTTGGTCGAGTAGCTGGCGAGGAACTTCACCACCATGAGATCCAGCACGACCTTGAGCGTGCGCGACAGCCCGTACTTGCTGACGCCGGCCCTGCGGGCGCGGTGGTTGACCGCTATTTCTGTGACACTCGCGCCCTGCCAGCTCGCGTAGATGGGGATGAAGCGGTGCATCTCGCCGTAGAGCTTCACGTCCTGGAGCACGTCGCGCTGGTAGGCCTTCAGCGAGCAGCCGTAGTCGTGCAGACGCACGCCGCTGATCGCCGAGATCAGCGCGTTGGCGAGCCGGGAGGGCAGCTTGCGGCCCCACTCCTTGTCGCGCCGCACCTTGCGCCAGCCCGAGACCACATCGAACCCCTCGGCGAGCTTGGCCAGCAGCGGGCCGATGTCCTGGGGGTCGTTTTGGAGATCGCCGTCCATCGGGACGATCACGCGGCCGCGCGCGGCCTCGATGCCCGCGCTCATCGCCGCGGTCTGGCCGAAGTTGAGGCGGAAGCGGATCACCCGCAGGCAGGGCTCGCTCTCCGCGAGCTTGCGCAGCGCCGAAAACGTCCCGTCCCGCGAGCCGTCGTCGACGCAGATCACCTCGAAGCTCTTCCCGAGCGCGCGCAGGGCCGCGAGCAGCTCTTCGAGGAGCGGGCCCACGTTGGGCTCCTCATTGAAGAGCGGGATGACCACGCTCAGATCGGGGATCTCGGAGGGCATCGAGCGAGTAGCGATTAGCACCGGCCCCCGGTCAGGGCAAACGCAAGCCAGGGTTGGCCGACAGGGGGTGTGGCCCAGGTCATAGGGATCGGACGCATCGTTTGCTAGGGTCTACCGATGCGCGACTGGACGCTGGTCCTCACCTTCACCGGCCGGGACGGCCCGGGCATCACCGCCGCCGTCACCGAGGTGCTCGCGCGCTACCAGGCGCGGCTCCACGACGTCGAGCAGGTGGTGGTGCAAGGGCAGTTGACCCTGGGGTTCGTCGTCTCGTTCCCGGTCCCCGAGAACGAGCAGCCCGCGGTCGAGGAGCTCAAGGGGATCGCCCGGCGGCTCGGTCTGCACCTCGACCACTCGCCGGGCCTCGCGGGGCCCCCGGGAGAGCTGTCGGGCCGCACGCGGTACGCGCTGACCTTGATCGCCGGCTCGCTCGAGCCGCGCCAGCTGCAGATCGTCGCCGGGCTGCTCGCCACCTGGGGCGCCAACATCGAGAGCCTCCACCGGCTCAGCGAGCTGCGGCTCGCCTGCGTCGAGTTCACCGTCTCGCTGCCCTCGGACGTCGAGGGCCGCCTGAAGAGCGCGCTGCTCGCCGCCGGGCAGGACGGCGGCTTCGACGTCGCGCTGCAGAAGGAGGATCTGCTCCGCCGCAGCAAGCGGCTGATCGTGATGGACATGGACTCGACGCTCATCCGCATCGAGGTGATCGACGAGCTCGCCCGCGCCCACGGCGTCTACGAGCAGGTCGCCGCCATCACCAAGCGGGCGATGCAGGGGGAGATGGACTACGACCAGTCGCTGCGCGAGCGCGTGGCGCTGCTCGCGGGCCTCGACGCGACTGTCTTGCAGAAGCTGGCCGATGACCTCCCGCTCACCGAGGGGGCGGAGACCCTGCTGCGGGTGCTCAAGCGGCTCGGCTATCGAACGGCGGTGATCTCCGGCGGCTTCTCGGTGGCGGCGGAGGCGCTGCAGAAGCGGCTCGGCATCGACCGCGCCTGGAGCAACGTGCTGGAGATCGCGGACGGCAAGCTGACCGGCAAGGTGCTCGGGCAGATCGTCAACGCCGAGCGCAAGGCCGAGCTGCTCGAGCTGTTCGCCAAGTCCGAGGGCGTGCCGCTCGACCAGGTGATCGCCATCGGCGACGGGGCCAACGACCTCAACATGCTGCAGAAGGCCGGGCACGGCATCGCCTTCCACGCCAAGCCAAAGCTGCAGATGGCCGCGCACACCTCGATCTCGGCGAGCGGGCTGGACGCGATCCTCTACCTGCTGGGCATCCCGGGGCGGGACGTCGCGGCGCTCGACGCGTAGGGCCGCGTTCGCAGGGCTGCGGTCCTTTCGCCGCAGGCGACAACGAAAGGCGGCCTGCCGGAGTTCGTAGTAAGTCGTTAACACTATTGCGCTGTAGTGTTGACCAATCCCGGGGTCACTTTGCAATCCCATGCCGCTCGCTCCGCCGTCCGCGCAGCCGCGCTCTCGCTCCTCCCTTCTGCCGCCCGCGCCGAGGGGCCGGACCCGGTCTGGTCGCTCGGACCCGGTCTCGGCTACGCCGGCGCTCCGGGCGCGGGCTTCCTCGGCTCGAACTCCGATGTCAGCGCGCAGCTCGGCTTCGACCCCGCCATCGAGCTGCGGCTGGCGTTCTAGCATCGATAACCAAGGCTACCGATACAGCAGCAGGAGGTCCTGCGTCGGGTCGAGCACCAGCGTCGAGCCCGACACCAAGGCCAATCGCGCGCGAGCGGACTACTTCCCTCCGCGCGTCGTCGTCCCCGGGTCCGGCCCGAGGTGGCTGGTGTCGTTCCACAACCGGATGAACGGCGCCTTGCCCTTGCGAAGCTCGATGAGGTTCAGCGCGCACTCGTCCTGCGCGAACGCCCGCCGGTAGCCCGAGAGCGGCGCCCCCGAGAGCGCGCACGCAAGCACCCGCAGCGTGGCCTTGTGCGAGAAGGCGATGGCCGGCCCTGGTGAGACCTCGCCGCCGCCGTTGCCCTCCTGGTGGCGCGCGCGGATGAACTCCAGCGCGGCCAGCGCGCGGTCGGCCACCCGCTGCACCGTCTCACCGCCGGGCGGCCCCACGCGCTCGGGCTCTGAGACCCACGCGTGATAGCGGGCGGGATATCTCGCCTCGACCTCCTTGGGCCCCAGGCCTTCCCACTCGCCGTAGTCGATCTCGATGAGGCCAGGGACGATCAGGGCAGGCAGGTTGGGCACCGCGAGGTGCGCCGTCTCGCCGGTGCGGCCGAGCGGCGAGCGGTACACCGCGGAGAACGGCACGCCAAAGAGCCGCTGCCCCAGGCGGGTGGCCTGGTCGCGGCCCTCGTCGGTGAGCGGGAGCTCGCGCTGGCCATTGAAGGAATCGACCGCGGACGAGGCGGTCTGGGCGTGGCGCGCGAGGTAGAGCAGCATGGCCGGAGAGTAGCCTACTCCGGCAGGAACTTCTCCCGCACGTACTGCACCGTCTCCGTCAGCGTCTCCACCGGATCGCGCGGCTTGAACCCCAGCACCCGCTCGCTCTTCGCCGAATCGATGAAGAACCAGCACTCGCCCATCTCGACATCGCTGGCCGGCAGGTCTGGCTCGCGGCCGCGGTCCCGGGCCCACTTCTCGAGCAGGTGCGCGCCGGCCACCTTGACGATCGAGGGCAGCCGCAGCGCCGGGCCGTCCACGTGGGCGATGCGCGAGAGCTTGGCGAAGAACTCGTGGAACTCCCAGTTCACCGCGCCGAGCAGGTGCCGCTCGCCGACCTTGCCCTTGGTGAGCGCCGCGCGGAACGCCAGCGCCGCGTCGCGCACGTCGACGAACGAGATGCCGCCCTTCGGCATCGCCGGGATGCGCCTTTGCAAGAAGCGGAAGATGTCCTGGGTGGACGAGAGCCGCGCGTCGCCCGGGCCGAGCAGCAGGCTCGGGTTGAGGACCACCACGGGCAGGCCCGCGCGCGCGAAGTCGAGCGCGCACTTCTCTTCATAGATCTTCGACAAGTAGTAGGGCCACTTCCCGACCGCCTCGATCGGGTAGTCGTCGGCCTCGGTGGCCACCTGCCGCGTCTTGGAGACGCCGATGGTGCCGGACGACGAAGCCAGCACGATGCGCTTGAGGTTCGCCTTCTTCGCCTCACCGAGCAGCAGCCGCGTGCCGTCCACGTGCAGCTCGTACATCAGCCGCGCGTCCTTGGGGTCGCGCGAGACGCGGCCCGCGAGGTGGTAGAGCGCGTCCACGCCCGCCAGCGCCTTCTGCGCCGTCTTCGGGTCGCGCAGGTCGCCGCGGACGAGCTCGCAGCCGAGCCTCTCCGCCTCGGCCGCCTCTCCGCGGGCGACCACGCGCACCTGGTGCCCGTCCTGCACGAGGAGCGGCACGAGCGCGTTGCCGAGGAAGCCCGTCGCGCCGGTCACGAGGATCTTCATGGCTAGGCCTCCTCGTGCGGCGCGGGCGCGAGCGCGTGCCTGGCGCCCATCGAACTCTCGAGCGCCGCCCGCGCGGGGACCTCCGGTGCGGGCGTGCCGTCGCGCAGCGCCTCGACCGCCAGCCGCACCAGCCGCGTCACTTCGCGGTGCGCAGCCGAGCGGCTCATCCCGGCCGTCGCCGCCTTCAGCGCCGGGTAGCGCAGCGGCGGGCCGACCCGCACCGTCAGCTTCTTCTGCTCGCGCGGGTCGGGGGCAAACGCGCCCTTGGGCATCGCCTGGTGCGTGCCGTCCATCCAGACCGGGAGGATGTCGGCCTGGGCGGCAAACGAGAGATAGCCGATGGCCGGCTTGAACTCCTGCATGACGCCGTCAACCGACCGCGTGCCCTCGGGGAAAATCAGCAGGTGGTAGCCGAGCTCCAGCGTGCGCACCGCCGTCTGCAAGGACTCCTTGAGCGAGCCGCGCCGGTCGAGAGGCACCAGGTTGGTGAAATTACCGAACCAGGCCCGCTTCCACGGGTTGTCGAAGAAGTAGTCGCGCGCCGCCAGCGAGGCGAGCTTCTCCCCCTCGTCGCCGAGCGCCATCTTCACCAGGCCGACGTCGAGGTGGCTGTTGTGGTTCGCCGCCACCAGGAAGGAGCCGTAGTGGGGCACGTGGGCGCGGCCCTCCACATCCAGCTCGAACAGCCCCTGATAGAGCAGCTTCTGCGCCAGCCCGATGGCCGCGCGCCCGGCCGCCGCCACGCTGGCCGGGACCACGATCTCCTCGCTCTTGCGGGGGGCATCGGAGTCCACCGTGTGGTGCTTCGCGGCGTCGTTCTTCCGCTCGCCGAGCGCCGCCAACAGCTCTCCGGCGGTGCCGATTGAAGCGAGCCGCGTTTCGTCGATGGCGGTAAAGCCCGCTTTGTCGATCGCCACCGCGAGCTCGGCGACCAGCAGCGAATCGAAGCCCAGATCCGCGACCAGCCGCGTGCCCTCGCTGACCGTGCCCTTGGGCTTCTGCGCCAGCTCTGCCACCAGCTCGAAGAGCCAGGCGTCCTTGCCGCGGCTCGCCGCGCCCTCGGCCAGCTTGAGCCCGGCCTCTGCGGCGCGCTCGAGCCGCACCAGCTCCGCCAGGACCTGGGGGCGCTTGATCTTGCGAGTGGAGGTCTTCGGGAGCTCGGCGTCCCAGAAGTGGAGGATCTTGACCCGCTTCCAGAACGGCAGGTCGGCCGAGACCTTCCCGAAGTGCGCGCGCGCCTTCTCCCTCAGCTGCTCGCGCGTCTCCTTCTCGTCGCCTTCGAGCTCCTCGCCCTCCTTTGCTTCCCTGGGCGCGCGCACCACGCAGAGCGCGGCGATCCGCTCGTGGCCCTTGCCGTCGGGCACCCCGACCACGCAGAGCTCCTTGATGAGCAGGGCGTCCTCTTTGACCACCGCATAGAGCTCTTCCAACTCGTCGGGATAGACGTTCTTCCCCGACGCGTCGATGATCACGTCCTTCTTGCGGCCCACCAGCGTGAGGTGACCGCTCTCGGAGAGCTTCCCGAGGTCGCCGGTGTGGAGCCAGCCGTCGATCAGCGTGCGGCTGGTGGACTCCTGGTCGTCGAGATACCCCGCCATCACGTTTGGGCCCTTGGCGATCACCTCGCCCACGCCGTGGTCGTCGGGGTCCTTGATGCGGAGCTCGACGCCCGGGATCGGCGGGCCCACCGTGCCCGAGCGGCGCTTGTTCTCGGGGATGGTCACCGCCAGCACCGGCGCCGCCTCGGTGAGGCCATAGCCCTCGGTGAGGTCGAAGCCGAGCTGGTGGAAGGCCTCGTGGACGTCGTCGGGCAGCGCGCTGCCGCCCGAGACGAGCAGCCGGAGCGAGCCGCCGAACTTGCGGTGGATCGGCCAGAAGACCAGCTTGCCCAGGTTGAGCGAGGTGCGGTTGCGCAGCTCGGCGTGGAGAGCCATCGCGCCCTCGACGAGCGCCTTCACCAGCGGCGGCCGCGCCGCCAGCTCCTGGGTGATCCGCCGGTGCAGCAGCTGCCAGAGCGCCGGCACGCCGATCAGCGCGTGGATCTTGTTCGACTCCAGCGCTTCGCCGAGCCGCTCGGCGGTCAGCTCGTCGAGGTAGGTGATCTCGGCGCCCATCGAGAGCGGCACCAGCAGCCCGCAGCTGAACTCGAAGGTGTGGTGCAGCGGCAGCACCGAGAGCAGGCCCTCGCCGACCTTGAGATCGAAGAGGCCCGCCAGCCGCGCTGCCAGCGAGGAGAAGTTGCGGTGGGTGAGCAGCACGCCCTTCGGTTTGCCGGTGGTGCCCGAGGTGAAGAGCACCGAGGCGACGTCGTCGGCCGAAGCGCTGGCCCGCAGCGCGGGCATCGGTTTACCAAGTTTATCGATCGCGACGCCGCCCGGCGCGCCGCGCAGCATGTCTTGTAGTGGCAGCGCGGCGATCCCGGCCTTCGCCAAGGCGTCGACGCCGAGCCGCTCGAGCACCTTCGGGCTCGCCAGCAGCAGCTTCGCCGAGGCGGCCTGGAAGCAGTTCTCCACCTCTGCGAGCGAGAGGTTCGAGTCGAGCGGCGCTACGGAGGTGCCCGCCTTCAGCGCGCCGAAGTAGCTCATCGCCCACTCGGGCCGGTTCTCCGACATCAGCAAGACCCTGTCGCCCGCGCGCAGCCCCTCATACTGCAGCCTGCGGCCCGCGCGGTCGGAGAAGAGCCCCAGCTCGCGGTAGGTCGTCCGGTCGTCGCGCGTGCGCGCCAGCTCCGCCTGGTTCTCCTCGCCTGCGAAGTAGCGCAGCGCCGTGCGGTGGCCGTAGGCGTCGATCGCCGCGCCGAGCAGCTGCAGCAGATCCTTGCTCTGCGGCACCTCGGGCTTGAGCTTGTCGTTCTCCTCTTCGAGGCCCGGGAAGACCCACTCCTCGAGGCCGGCCATGTGGACGTCGAGCCAGTAGTGGCGCCAGTCGAGCTTCTCGGGCTCCCAGACCAGCCACTTGCGGTCCTGCGGGGAGAGCTCGGCCCAGAGCGCGCGCGTGTTGCGGCACTGGAAGACGAACCGCTCGCCGGCGACGAAGGGCATGAAGAGCGCCCACATCATCTCCAGCTGGCCCAGCTGGCGGTCCATCGACTCGAGCCTCTGGTCGGCCTGCTGCACCAGCGCCGAGAGCGCGGGCATGCCCCACGGGAGGCCCTTGGTGGCGATCAGGTTGCGGAGCCCCTTGGCGGCCGCGCGGAAGAGCGGGGCGGAGGTGGCGTTGTAGAGGTCGGCCGAGACCGGGTATGGCTCGAGCCACTCGTCGAGCCACTTCTGCAGGAAGCTCTTGTCCGCGTTGCTGGAGTCGTCCGCGCGCGCCTTGAAGTAGCGCCGCTTGTAGAGCGCGCACAGCTCGACCGCGCGCCGCACGTAGAACGGGTTCACGTCGCCCGAGGCGAGGTGGTAGACGGTCCGCGCGCGGCCGACGCAGGCGGCGCCGGCGACGCCGAGCATGCCGGCGGCGACCATATCGACCGGTATCAGGTCCAAGATGAGCTTCTCGCCCGCCGGGAAGGTGCGGTGGCCCTTGAGCGCCATGAAGGCGAGCGGCGCCGAGGTGGTGAACCCCTCGTTCCAGCCCGGAAAGGGGAACGAGAGCGCGCTCTCGACGATGGCCGGCCGCACCAGCGAGTAGACGCAGCCGCTCTCGGCGATCGCCTGCTCGCCGAGCGCCTTCGAATAAGTGTAGGTGTTGGGCCAGCCCCAGGTCTTGGCGCGCTCCATCCCGGCCTGCACCAGCTGGCGCGAGAGCCACAGCTTGCGCTCGCGGCCCACCGCGAAGCGGAGCGCCTTCTCATCGGCAGGGTCGCGGCCCTCGCTCTCGAGGCGGCGGATGGCCGCGGCGCGGAACCCGGCGGCGAGCGAGGTGTCGTCGGCCTGCGCGCGCGTGCGCTGCACCAGCAAGGCGACGTCCTTCAGTTCATCGGTAACCGAAAACCGCGCCCCCTCCATCTTGAGGTCTTCGTCGTGCTGCTTGGGGAAGGAGTGCAGCACGGGCTCGTCCTCGAAGACGGGCCCGCGGCGCGCGCCGGCGACGAAGCAGGTGGAGATGTGCACGAGCGTCGCGCCGGTGGTCTTGCAGAGCTCGGCGGCGTGCTTGGCGCCCTCGGTGTTGACCGAGACCGCGAGCTCCAGGCTGGGGTCGAACGTCACCAGGCCGGCCGAGTTGATCACGCAGGAGAGCTTGCCCGTGAGCGCGGCCACCTCCGCCTCGGTGAGCCCGAAGAGCCGGTCGGTGACGTCGCCCGCGAGCGGGTGGCACTTCTCCTTCAAGAAGGCGTCGAACTTGTCTCCATGCTTCGCGCGCAGCGGCCGGAACGGCTCGGCGGTGGCCACCTTGTTGAAGAACCGCTCATCAGCCGTCCCGCCCGCGCGCGGCCGCACCAGCACGTGCACGCGGCCCACGTCCGGGTAGCGGTCGAGCAGCATCACCAGCGCCACCTTGCCGAGGAAGCCGGTGACGCCGGTGATCATGATCTCGCGGCCGCGGAACGCTTCCGTCAGATCGATCGGATCGGCAGGCGGCAGGCCTGGGGTCATTCCCTGCGTGCTGCTCACGGCTTCTCCGCTCCCTTCGCGGCCGCGGGCGTGGCGAGCTGCCTGGGGGCCTCGGGCTGCGGCGCCTCCGACCGGGCTGCGGCCGGCAGCTGCACGTCCACCATCACCAGCGGCGGGTGGTGCATCATGGTGATCTCGGCGGAGCGGCCCTGCTTGCCGCGCGCCATGTCGATGGCCTCCGCGAGCGTGTCGGCCCGGTCCCAGCCGAGGAGCTGCGGCACGTGGGTGTTCTCGGTGCCGACGGCGATCACCTGGCCCATGTGCTGGCGGCCATTCTCGCCCCAGTACCACATATAGAATGGGTGGGCCCCGTGGTAGGCGTTGCCCTTCCTATACAGGTGCACATAGGAAGGATTGGTGGCGAACTCGTTCTCGTACTTCTTGTGCAGCTCCAGCGCGTCCCGCGTCTCGGGCAGCAGGCGGTGGAAGAACTCGATGTAGCTCGGGTGCTGGACCGGGTCGAACTCGTCCATGCACGGGTGGGTGATGATCAGCGTCCCGCCCTTCTTCACCAGCGGCACGCCGCGGTTCATGTTGAAGAAGTACCCCTGCGCCATCACCGAGACGAGCAGCGGGTTGAGCACCGCGTTGACGTTATAGGGCGAGATATACGGGATGCCGGCGATGAGGATATCGGCCTGCCCCTTCACCGTCACGTAGCTCTGGCGCACGCACGCCTCGAGGATCTTCGCGTGGGTCGGCTCGGTCCGGCCCGCGTGGACGGCGATCAGGCCATAGCCCGCCGGCACCCGCGCGAAGATCTCCTGGCGGAGCTTGCGCGGCGTGTTCTTCAGCGTCCAGCGCAGGCCCTGCAGCGCCACCCGGTCGAAGTCGGTGAAGTCCTCCTCGCGCTTGCCGAGGAAGCCCAGCGGGCCTTCGAACATCTGGTTGTTGAGCGCCGTCTCGATGTGGAAGACGTTGCAGTGCTGGTCGATGATCTTGCCGATGCGGTCGACCGAGGTGTGGAGCTCCGAGTGCTTGGGCTCCATGTAGCTCTTGCTGGCGCGGATCGCCTTCGGGTTGTGGTGCGCCCGCAGGCCCAGGTAGTCGGTCAGCCCCGTGCCGACGCTCTTGTGGCCGCCGTCCATCGGGACGAAGTTCACGTTCAGGTAGATGACCAGGTCGGCGTCCACCGCGCGGCGGTTGATGCGGACGCGCTCGCCCTGGTCGGTGACGCCCAGCTCGGTGATGCCGCCCGGCTCCTCTGCATCATGGTTCGCGTAGTGGTCGGGGTAGTAGGCGTCGAAGATCTTCTCGCCGACCATCCGCTTCATCTCCGCCTCGGTCATCCGGCGGTGGAGCGCGTTGGCGACCAAGAGCTCGATGTCGTCCACGCCCGAGTCGGCGCAGAGCTGGAGGATGATCTCCAGCATCAACTGGCGCACGTCGGGCGTCTTCATCGGCGGCAGCGGCAGCGAGATGTCGTCGATGGCGATGAGCAGCTTCATGCCCGGCTTGAGCTGGGCGTGGAGCGGGTCGCAGCCTTCGGGGTGGTTGATCGCCCAGCGGATCGCGGCGCGCGGGTTGGTCAGCGGCTCGATCGGCGGGTTGGGGAAGATCACCCGGGTGCCGATCGGCACCTCCTCGAGCAGGACCTCGGTGTCGGAGAAGAGCATCCGCGGCGGCGAGCGGCGGTCTTGGAAGACCACCTGGGCGTCTTCGTCGTACTGCGCGCGGAGCTTGTCGAGCGAGCGCATGAGTCCCTCTAGGAGGCGTGCTTGAGAGGCAGGACTGGACGTCTACGACGGCACGGCAGCGCGCCTCATATCACGGCATGGGCGGGCGGGGGGCGGGCGGCGAGCCCTCCGCGCGAGAGAGCCGGGCCGCGCGCGCCGCCAGGGTCCGGGAGCGGCTCGCCCCAGACCGCGCCCCCGTTCGGGGGCTGCGAGCCACGCGACAGGTCCCGTCCCGTCCGTCTTCGAGTGCGGCCATCCGTGCCTGGACTGTCGTGTCTCAGGTGAGATGCTACGGTTCATCAGGCTTGTCGCTGGTATCAGGCCGACCACGTGGGGGAGGCACTTTGGACGCGCGGCGCTGGAGTGGCCCGGTGACTCCGGGAATCGGGCCGAGGCATCGCGCTGCGCTGCTCGCCGTCGCCAGCGCGGCCTCGCTGGCGGTCGTGCTTGCGGGCTGCGGGCACGGCGGGCGCCTCAAGCTGACAGCGGGTCCCAAGCCGCCAGCGGCGCTCCCGGTGCGCCTCGCGCTGGTGGGGTCCGTCGCGCTGCGCTGGGACGAGCCCTCGGCGCTGCTCTCGTTCGTGCGCGCGCAGGACGTCGCCTCGGCCATCGCTGAGCGCGGACAGCTCGCCGTGCTCGGCCCCGGGCAGCTCGGGCCCGGCGCGGACGGCGCGGCGGAGGAGCTCGACACCGCCGACCTGCACCGGGTGGCGCTGCGGCAGGGTCTCAAGCTGGAGGAGCTGCTGGTCTTCAAGCCGTGGGCGGAGCGCCGCGTGGCCCGGAGCGCGGCCCGCCTCACCGACGCGAAGGGGAAGGCCGCGGGGAGCGCCGCGGCTGCCGAGGTGACGCTGGTCGCCCACCTCGAGGTGCTGCATCCGGCGACGCACGCGCTGCTCGTCGAGGTGCAGGTGGAGGGGCAGGGCGACCCGCTGGCCGAGCACTCGCCGCTCGACGCCCAACCCGAGCTGGCGGCGCTCCTGCGCGAGGCCACCCAGACCGCGCTCGAGCAGCTCGGCCCCTTGCTCCGCCTGCCCGAGCCGCTCGACCTGGGCCTCGCAACCGCTCCGGGAGCGGGTCCGGCGATGGCGTTCGCGGGCCGCACCCAGCGCTCGCTGCGGGAGGTGCTCCACGGCCAGGACGAGCTGGCGCAGGACCTCGCGGTGGAGAACGCACTCGCGCTCTGGGCCGCTGATCTGGAAGGGCTGGAGTCGAGGTCGCTGCGGCGCGCGCCGGTCTCGCTCCTGGTGCGTGAGGCCTCGGGCCGCGCCGCCGAAGCGGGCCTGCGGGCGGGAGACCTGATCCTGGGCATCAACGGGCTGCCGGCCTCGCGTCCCTACGACCTGCTCACCGCGCTGCGCCTCACCGCCGCGCCGCTGAAGCTCTCGGTGCGGCGCGGGCCAGCGGCGTTGTCGCTCACGCTCGGCGCCAGGTGAGCGGCCCTAGAACGGGATGTCCTCGTCGGGCGCCTTCTGTCCCGCCGGAGCGCTGCGGCTGGTTTCGCCGCCGCCGGCGCCCTCTTCGAAGCCCGGAGGAGGCGGGCCGAAGTCATCGCCGCCGGCGCGCGGGCCGCCCGGCTTGCGATCGCCGCCGCCGAGGAAGACGACGCCGCCCACGGGCGAAGCGACCACCTCGGTGGAGTACTGCTTCTGGCCCTCTTTGTTGGTCCACTCGCGGGTCTGCAGCTTGCCCTCGATGTAGACCTGCCGGCCCTTGGAGAGGTACTCGCCGCAGAGCTCAGCGGCCTTGCCCCAGACGACGATGCGGTGCCACTCGGTCCGCTCCTGCTTCTGGCCCGCCTTGTCGGTCCACGACTCGTTGGTGGCGATGTTGAAGTTGGCCACCGCCTGCCCGCCCGGCGTGTAGCGGACCTCGGGGTCCTTGCCGAGGTTGCCGATCAGCATCACCTTGTTGAGACCCGCCATCGAAGACCCCTCTCGTGCGCAAAAATCGACGGGCGCGAACCTAACACAGGGGTCCGACACGGCAAGCGCCACCCGCGCCCGGCCCGCGCTGGGAGCGGCCGCAGCCACCTCGCCCGGGTCCGGACGTCAACCAGCGCGGTCGTGGGAGAGCGACTATCCCCCGCCTGCGGTCGTCTCTGCCTCGACCTTCTTCTTCGCCTGCTTCGCCTTCTTGGCTGGCGCCGCCTTCTTCTTCACCACCGCCTTCGGCTTGGGCGTCTCGTCTTCCGCGACCTCTGCGGCGGCGGTGCCCGGAGCAGCCTCCGGTCCCACACCCTCGCTGGTCGAGGTCGGCGTCGCAACGATCCCCCCATCCGAGGGCTCCGGGGCCAGCGCCACCGGTGCGCCCGCATCGGCGGCAGGCGCGGTGGCCACCGTCGCCCCTCCATCCACCGCGGCCTGCGCGGACCCGCCATCGGCCGCCTCCGCGGCGACCTCCGGCTTGTTCTCCAGGATCGCCCAGAAGGCGCGCGCCTGCTCGCCCTCGGGACCCTCCTTGGCTCCCGCCAGCAGCACCAGCTGCCCTAGCGCCGTCTTGGGGGGCTGCACCCCCGCGACCACCAGCCCCTGCGCGATCAGGCCGAGGGCTGCCTTCGCCGCCGCGGGCTCGCCTGCGCGCAGCGCGGTGAACAGCTCCTCGGGCGCCGCCTCGCTGACGTCGAAGAGACCCTGCGCGAGCGTCTCGTCGAGCGGCTCGGCAGAGTCGTGGCCCGCGTCGCCGCCAGCCGGCAGCCCGCGCACCAGCGGGGCCAGCGCTACCAGGCGAGCGAGCGCTTCGGCGCTCCCCTCGGCGCCGAGGTCGAGCAGCGGCGAGGTGAACGACAACGGGAGCGGCAGCTGCAGCTCGCGCCCGAGCGCCGAGAGCTCGAGGAGGAGCTCCGGCGACGACGGCAGCGCCTCCAGGAGCGCGCCCCCGCCGGCGTCGGGATCGGTGCGGTAGAGCGCGTCGGCCGCCACCACGCGCACCACCGGGTCGCGCTCGGTGCGGACCGCGCCGCGCAGCATGGCGAGGTTCTTCTTGTCCCGCGCCGCGCCCAGCTGCGCGTAGGCGGCCACCTTCGCCATCCGCTCGGCGGGAGTCAGCTCGACCTGCTGCACCACCGCGAGGTTCTCCGGGCTCTGGCCCATCCCGGCGAGCAGCGCGCCGAACCGGTCCACCGCCTGCGTCACCACCGAGAGCCGGCCGCCCGCCCAGTCGTTGACCAGGAAGGCGAACGCCAGCCGCTCGCCCGACTGCGTGCCGAGGTAGCCCGAGAGTGTAGTCACGCGGCGCACCTTCTCCAGCGTGCCCGTCTTGGCGCGCAGGCGGCCAGCGGCGTCGGTGCCCTCCATCCGGGTGCGCAGCGTCCCGTCGCGCGCGGCGATCGGCAGCGAGGAGAGGAACTCTGCCGCCACCGGGAACCGCTTCCACATCGCCACCAGCACCGTGACCAGCTGGTGGGCCGAGAGCCGGTTGGCGTCGTTGAGCCCCGAGCCGTTGCGCAAGAGGTACGCGCCGCGCGGGACGCCCAGCTCGGCCAGCGCTTCCTCGGCGGCGTCGACCCCCTTGGGCCAGGTCCCGGGCGCGCCCTTCACCTCGGCGCCGAGCGTGCGCAGGAGGTTCTCGGCCATGAAGTTGCTCGAGGCCTTGTTCATGTCCCGCACCAGCTCGCCCAGCGCCGGCGAGTCGTACGAGGCGACCAGCACCGCCGACTCGGGCGTGGTCCCGCGCTTGAGCTTGTCGACCTTCACGCCGCGCGCCGCCAGCGCCTGCCGCAGCACGCCGCCGAAGTAGAGCGTGGGGTCGGTCACGCGGCGGAAGAACACCATCGGCTCGGCGTCGACGGCGATCCTGCCCTCCACGCTCATCTTGGTGCGGCCGGGCAGGTCGAACGAGTGGGCGACCACCCGCTTGCGCGCGCCCGCCTTGAGGGTCTGCACCTGGTTCTCCAGCGCGAAGAATCCCTTCGCCTCGGGCTCCATCTCGACGCGCGCCTTCTGCCCGGCCTTCTCTCCTGGTATTACATAAATGGCGGCCGAGTTGTGGTTGACCGACAGCGCTCCCGAGGGGGCCGCGTAGGCCGTGTCGGAGGGCTCCTTCTCCCAGCCGGGCCCCCAGACCTCGGCGTCGAAGAAGCTGTCGTCGAGCACCAGCTCGCCCACCTGCTTGAGGCCCCGGTGGGCGAGGTCGCGCGCGAGGCCCTCGAGCCGCTCGGTGGTGAGGGACGGGTCGCCGCGGCCCCTCACGTAGAGGCTCTTCACCTTGCCCTTGTTCTTGAGCGGCGCGACGTCGGCGAGGAAGTCGGTGGTGAAGCGGTACTCGGGCCCCAGCCGGTGGAGCGCCGCGGCGGCGGTGAACAGCTTGGTGTTGGAGGCGGGGTTGAGCTGCTCGTCGGCGCCGCGGGAGAAGATCTGGGCGCCGTCGTCGAGCGAGATCACCTCCAGCGAGACCCGCGCAGTGGAGAGCGGCGAGGCCGCCAGCAGCGCTTCGAGCTGCCGCTGGATCTGCTGCCGCGCCTCCGCCTGCGTGGGCGGCTGCCGGGGCTGCCCGGCCTGCACCTGGGCCACTGCCGCGGGCCCGTCCGCATGCAGGCGCGGCCGCTGCGACCCTGCCCCGAGGAGCGAGAGGCCCGCGACCAGCGCCGCGCCGCGCAGGCGCAGCGAGCGGCTCACCCGGAGAGGCCGCGGACCCGCAGGCGTCGGCTGCTGCGCGGACGGCCCGTCCAGCGGTGCATTCGACGGCGGCTGCGCTGCCACGGTTAAGCTGAGCCCTCTCTCCGCGCGACCGAGCGGGGATAAGACGATCGTAGCATCTGCCGCCGGGCGACGCACCACTAGAGCGCCCCAGGGGGCAGCGCGTGGGTGGCGCTTTCGTGCGACCTTTCGTGCAACAATGACGAACCCCTGCCTGAGGAGTCTTCGATGGATCAGTTCGAGCGCCTCGCAGCCCGCTGTGTCGTCGCTGGCATCGCTGGCCCGGTGGCCACCCCCGAGGAGCTGGCGCTGGTGCGCCGCGGGGTCGGCGGCATCATCCTCTTCTCGCGCAACGTGCAGGACCCAGAGCAGGTGGCGCGGCTCTCGCAGTCGCTCAAGGCGGCGGCGCCCGGTCCGCTGACCATCTCCATCGACCAAGAGGGCGGCCGGGTGCAGCGCCTGCGGCCGCCGCACTGGACGCAGCTGCCGCCCCTGCGGAGGCTCGGCGAGATCGACACCCACGGCGGCGTCGCAGGGATGACCGGGCCGCAGGTGGCCGAGAAGCTCGGCGCGCTGATCGCGAAGGAGCTCTCGGCCTGCGGCATCGACCAGGACTACGCCCCCGTCGTCGACGTCGACACCAACCCGCAGAACCCGGTGATCGCCGACCGCTCGATCAGCCGCGACCCTGCCCAGGTGGCGCGGCTCGGCATCGCGCTGGGCCAGGCGCTGGAGAAGGGCGGCGTCGCCTCCTGCGCCAAGCACTTTCCGGGGCACGGCGACACCTCGCAGGATTCGCACACGACGCTGCCGCGCCTCGCGCACGACCTCAAGCGCCTCTGGGAGTGCGAGCTGGTGCCGTTCATGGCCGCGGCCCGCGCGCAGCTCGCCTCGGTGATGACCGCGCACGTGGTGTTCGAGGCGCTCGGCGGCGAGACCGCCACGCTCTCGGAGGCCGCGCTGCGCCTGCTCCGCGAGGAGATCGGCTTCACGGGCGTCTGCTACTCGGACGATCTGGAGATGGGGGCGATCGCCCAGCACGTCGGCGCGCTCGAGGCGGCGCCGCTCGCGCTGGAGGCCGGCTGCGACGCGGTGCTGGTCTGCAGCTCGCTGCGCCTGCAGCACCTCGTGATCGACGGCATCGCCCGCGCCGCGCGCGCGGGTCCGCTCGCCCGGGGCCGGCTGCAGGAGGCGGCCGCGCGCATCGGTGAGCTGCAAAAGCGCTTCGTCAAGGCCGCCTCCGCGATCGAGCCCTCGAAGGCCGCCGCCGCCTGCGGCACCGCCGAGGCCAGGGAGTTTGCCGCGCTGCTCTCTGCGGTCCCGGCGGTCACGCAGACGCAGACGCACGCGCACACCCACCCGCAGCACGACCCCACCGAGCGTGGGCTTTCGACGTGATCCTCCGTCCGGCGCAGCGCCTGCGCCCGCTCCTCGCTCTCGCCGCCGTGCTCTGCGCGCTCGCCGCCGTGCCTGCGCACGCAAGGCCGCACCCCAAGGCCAAGCCCAAGGCGTCGCGCGCGAGCGAGGCCGCGCAAGATCCGTCCCGCTGGTTCGCCACCCGCACCGGCCTCATCCGCGTCTACCAGGAGCGGCCGAGGGGCTCGGCGAAGGCCCGCAAGGCCGCCGCCGCGTCTGCCGGCGACGACGGCGCGCCGCCGCCGGTGGGCGCGAGCTGCGAGGTGGTCGAGAGCGCCCCGCGCGAGGACGCGATGCCAGCGCACACCAAGGAGCGGTGCACCATGATCGCCGCGCGCAGGGCCAAGGCGCCGGCGTCGCTGTCGTACGAGCTGCGGCCCGCGGGCATCTACATGGTGCGCGCCGAGACCGAGGGCCAGAAGCCGGCGGTGATGGAGCGGCTGCTCTTGCCGACCGTGAAGAAGGGCAAGACCTGGACCGAGAAGCGCGGCGCCGTGCAGCTGGTGCGGACGGTGAAGAGCGCGGGGGCCTCCTGCAAGGCGGCGAGCCGCTCGTTCGGCGACTGCCTCGTGCTCAAGGTGGTGGAGCGCGAGGGAAAGAAGGTCCGGCGGACCTACGGCGAGACCTACGCGGCGGGCGTCGGGCTGGTGGAAGACGCGCAGTGGGAGCTGATCGACGTGAAGGGGCTCTAGGGCGCTCTAGCCAAGTCGCCCCGGCCCTCGTCTCTCCGAGGCCCTCTCCCTGGGAAGAAAAAGCGCTCTGGCGCAGTGCGGCGCGCTCGACTACCCTGCCCGCCGCTCGCGTGCTCGAAGGAGATCCCCGCATGGCCCCGATCGCCGCAGGCCTCATCCTCCTCGCCGGACTCGGCGTCTTCCTCTACACGATGCAGAAGCGAATCCGCCCGCTCCTCTTCGCGCGCTTCGATGGCAACGACACCCGCCTCGACGACCCGCAGGAGCGGACCAGCCGGCTGCTCGAGTTCGGCTTCGGGCAGAAGCGGATGCCGGGCAAGCCCGAGAAGGCCGCGGGCCTCGCGCACATCCTGGTCTTCGCCGCCTTCCTCCTAGCGCAGCTGGGGACGATGAACTCGTTCGGGCTCGCCTTCGACCGCGACTTCGTCCTGCCGCTCTTCAACGCGGGCACCGGGCTCGGGCGCTGCTACCTGCTCGCCAAGGACCTCGTCGTGCTCGGCGGCACGCTGGGCGTCGGGATGTTTCTCT